>JAFOQN010000202.1 GCA_017393775.1 Clostridia bacterium | reverse complement strand
CTTATCCTTTCCGGTAAAACGTATAATGAAATGACTTAGCAAAGCCGAGCGATTCGTAGAACGGCATGTCCGAAATCACATATGCCTTCTTTGCGCCGAGCGCTCGCGCGCGGTTCAGCGCTTCAAAAAGAAGCGCTCTCGCAAGTCCTTTTCTGCGATGCTTGGGGATTGTGCAGACCGGCTCGACGTAGGCGTAATCGGTTTTTTCGCTGAACCACAGACCGGAGAACGCGGCGTATTCGCCGTTCGGGCAGACCGCGCAGAGATTCAGATCGCGGCGGTAATGCTTCCGGAGCTGCGGCAGCGGTTTCTCCTCCTGTTCGAACTGTGCACGGTCCTCGCCGTGATCGAAGCCCTGCCAAAGGGTCCACTGTACCGCGCGGAAATCCTCCTTCGGATCGGGCTCATAGAGCCGGAAACCGTCCGCAAGGTTCACCGGAAGCGGCGTCTCGAGGTCGATCTCCATGATCGTTTCGGTCTCCGTGACCGGAGCAAAGCCTGCTTTCTTCGCCGCTTCGATCTCCGCGGTGTTCGTATCGCAGATCGCGATCGCAAGCCCGGAATCGTCCTTCAGCGCGCTGTACGCGTATTTGAGAACGTCCGGGAAAAGCTTCTCGTATCCGGGCAGTACGCCCGTAAACGCCTCGCCCAGGTACATGTCGTAGATCGCCGCGCCGACGACCCGCCCACCGTCGATCCACAGCCCGATCGTGTCCATCGCGCTCTTTGCAAACCACGGATGCTCGTACATCCACTCAAACCGCGCCCAGTTCCAGTGGATATGCGTCCGGTCCGTGCGGTTCAATTCGATCAGAAAATCGCAGACCGCTTCATAATCCGCGTCGCTGAAATGCCGAAACTCCACCGATCACCGCTCCTTCCGGAACCAATCATTCAAAAACCGCAGTTCTTCGTCGGTATGGAACCAGTGCCCGCCACCCGGCATTACGGTAAGCGCCGCGTCGTGCGCTTCGGCAAAGTCTTCGATCATTTCCCGCGGCGTCAGATTATCATGCTCCCCGTACAGGATCGCGGTCGGCGCGTTCCATTCGACCGGGTGTTCCCGCACCCAGCAAAGATACTCCCACGAAAGCGTGAGCCCGCCTTCGATCGGGATCGTGCCCTGTTCCTTGAGTTTCTCCTCCGTTACGCCCGCCTGCGCTGTCAGCGCAAGAATGATCGATTCCATATCGACGACCGGCGAAAGGAAATACGCCTTTTTGAGCAGTCCGTCTACGCTCGCGTGCATGGCAAGGTACGCGCCGATGCTGTACCCGATGAGGCTGACGCTCCGGTATTCCCCGAACAGTTCGAGCACCGTGTCAAAGATCTCCTGTCCCGCGCTCCACGGTTCGATCCCGTGATAATCGAGCCCGATCAGTTCGCAGTCCGGAAACAGCGGGCGATAGTATTCGACCTCGGCCGCGCTGCCGCCGAGCCCGTGCAGAAACAGCACCGCGTCCCGCTGTTTGTTCACGCGGTCATCCAGCACAAGCCGCATCTCCACGATCTCCTGCCAGCCCGAAACGCGCGAACGGAAGCCCATCGGGTTTCGTCCGTATTCGGTAAAACCCGCGCTTTCATAGAGCGCGATCGCATGCGCATTGTCGGCTACAACGGATAACTCGACCTGCGCATAGCCCGCGGCCTTTGCGCATTCGATGCACGCTTCGGTGAGCGCGCGCCCGATGCCAAGCCCCCAGTATGCCTTGTCGACGCTGATGCCGAACTCGGCGCGATGCCGCAGCTTGCACTTCGGGCCGACACAGCTGATCCCCGCAAGCCCGACGGGTATTCCGTCGACCTCGGCAAGGATCTCAATCTCGTTGCCGCTTTCCGTTTTCTTCTTCAGAAACACCGCTTCGCCCTCGACAGTGTGCGTGCTTTCATCCCGATAGGACGCGAGAAAATCGGACTGCTCATGCGTCAGATTGAAAAGATCCAGTACCGCCTGTCCATCCGCTTCCGTGCCGTTTCTTAAAACGCATTCCCTGCCGTCCTTCAGCTTGACCGTTCTGAGGTATTGCATGGCGTTCGCCTCCTTTTCCTTTCTATCATAGCAGAAGCGCGGGACAAACGCAATGCCCCGCGCTTTTATACGTTTCCGCAGATCCGTATCGGGTTTACTCCGCCGCCGTGATCATGATTGCGATATCGCCGGTCGTGGTCGTGATCTCGCATTTGCCGCCCCATACGCTGTCCGGCACTTTAACGTCGCCCGTGGACGTTTTCGTCACGAATGTCTTTCCGGTGCGCAACGTGCCGGTCACATCGCCGGTGCTCGTTTTGACTCGGATCTCGCCTGCGTCGCTGTTTTCAAAGGCGACGTCCCCGGTGCCCCGTTCGATCTCGATCGTCCCGGACACGACGACGTTTTTGAGCTGTACCCTTCCCGTGCTTCCCTCGGATTGAAGGTTTTTGCAGGTAAGCGCATCGAGGGTCGTTCTTCCGGTGCTGCATTGCAGCGTCACGTCCCCCGCGCATGAAACGGACTGCATCCGAACGTCGCCGGTCGTGACGGTACATTTGATCGCGCCGGCGGAAATACCGGTGAGCGTAACGTCCCCTGTGCTTAATTGGATCGAAAGCTTATTCGAAACGGACGCGCCGCAGCGCACGTCGCAGGTGCTGCCGGTGATGTCGATGTCGTTAAAATACAGGTTTTCCGGGATATCGACGTCGCCCGTATGCGTTTCGATCAAAAGCGTCTCGTACGCGTCCTTCGGCAGATACACGGTCACGCTTTCCTCCTCAAAGGACAGATTGAACACGTTCTTCCATCCGATCTCCTCTTTGGAGACGATTCTCAGCGTGTCCTCCTCCACCGTGACCGTACGCGTCGTCTTTTCGGATTCACGGCACACAATGCTGCATGTTCCGTCCTCCGACAGGGCAAAGGCGATTTCCGCCGTGTTCTCGTCGATCTGAATGTTTCGGAACTCCTCGCTGACGGGATACGTCTTCGTCTGCAGTTCGGATGTTCCGAAATTTTTAAAATCAAATCTCGCTGCGGCAAGCGCGGCAAAGAAGATCGCGCAGCCCAAGACCAGAAGAACGATCGCTATGATGATGAATACCTTTTTCATTTTGTTTTCTCCCTTCCGACAAACAAATTCTTGATGCCGCGGATGATCTTTTTGGCAAGTTTCGCCGTGCCGACGGTTGCCGCCTTGCAAGCGAAGAACAGGAAGATCGAAAGCCCCGTAAGGATCAGCGCGGCGCCGACCGTGCCGAACGCGGGAACCGGCTGCTTTGTGATGAAAAGACCGATCGCTCCGACCGCGCACGCCAGCGCGCCCGCCCACAGGGCAGCTTCGATCGCCCAAAGGCAGATCACCAACGTCCAAAGTACAATATAGAATACAAGGACCAGTACGATCGCCGTGAGTGACAGCGGGAACCAGAGCGGAAAGCCCAGCACGAGCAGTACGATCTCCCATGCGCGCACTTTGCGCTTCGGTCTGATCTTCTCCCTGACGATCTTCGTAAGCGGCGTTTCCGCCACAATCTGCGAAACGACCTCGCCGACCGTCCCCATCCGTGCGACCGCTTCATCTTCGGAAAGTCCTTCCTCGATGCGATCGTCGATCATCTCTCCGTAGAACGTCAGCCGTTCCTCGATATCCTTTTCGGGAAGTCCTTTCAGCCCCTCCCGCAAAGCGTTCAAAAACTCCTGTTTACGCATGCCCTTCCTCCTTTGTCACAAATTGATAGATGGAAATGACTTCCTTCCATTCGTTCCGGAAGTCCTCGATCCGCCGTAACCCAGCGGCGGTGATATGGTAATACTTCCGGAGCCGGCCTTCGTGCTCGGCGGTCCGCACCGTCAGCATCGAAGCCGCTTCCAGCCGTTTTAAGATCGTGTACAGCGTCGATTCGGACAGCACAACGTACGGCCGGAGGTCCTTGATGATCCGATAGCCGTAGGAATCCTCGTTCTTGATCGCCGCCAGCACACAAACGTCCAACAGTCCGCGTTTCAACTGGATATCCATCGAATACCTCCCTTCGCGCAATACTCCTCTTTGCGTAATACATCGTATCACGAAGTATTGTGTATGTCAACACAAAATGAAAAAATCCGGAAGATTTTCCGGATTTTACTGTTTCCTGTCATTTCCGCGTCATTTACGATTGCTCCGGTGCTTTCACCCAGTACCGAATCCCCCAGTTTTCGAAGCTCCATTCGTCCGAATAGGCGTTGCATTCGTAATCGACGTACCAGAGAAGCCCGTCCCTTACCACGAAATTGGTCGGATAATAATCGATGTTCAGCCCAGCCGTCCTTGCCTTTGCCGCCATGTCGCGAACGTCCGGAAGGTACGCTTTGGCGCTGCGTCCGCTCCCAACGATCTCAAATACGGTCTCGCCCTCGATATATTCTTTCACGATACATTCCTGTTCCGTGTCGATCGCAAGCAGTTCGGGAATGCGGATCCCAGCGTTTTTCAAGCGTTCATAGTCGTGCCGTTCCGCTTCGATCTTATTGCCGAAGGCATAATAGCTGCACGGCTCGTGGTGGATCTGTTTTAAAACGACCTCGCATCCGTTCCGCTCGGCAAGATACGAATACCCGCCCTTGCCATGTCCCAAAAGCCTTATGATGCGGTACGACGCATCGCAGACGGTCCTTGTTTCTTCCATACGTGCCTCCCTCTCGGATTGATTATACCACAGCGCTTTTCGGAATCCAATTCGTTTCCACGCAAAAAAAGCGAGAGATTCTCCCCTCGCTTTCGTTTCCGTTCGGATCAGCCGATCCGGATATAGGTTTTGTAGACGTAGCCGGTCTTACCCTGAAAATCAATTGCGATCCAGTTGCCGGACCGACCTTTCACCGTGAAGGTCTCGCCGTCCTTCGCCGTACCCAAAAGCGTAGAATACTTCGTCGCCTTTGCGCGGATATTGACATGGTTTTGACACCGGATCGTGCCTGTTTTGCCTTCGATCTGCTCTTGCTCGCCGTCCGAGAGCTTCACATACTTCTTGAACACATAGCCCGCCTGACCGTCGTTATAGTCGATCTTGACCCAGTTGCCGGAAGTCCCGAGCACGTCGTAGATCGCGCCTTTTGCCGCGGTGCCGAGAAGCTTTGACTTGCTCGAGGCCTTTGCGCGCACGTTGACTGCGACCTTGCAGTTGACGATCATTGCCGTTTTGCCGGAAGGCGCCGGCTCCGAATCCGCATCGGTGATTCTAATATACGTCTTGTACACATAGCCCTCGACGCTGTCGCTGTATCGGATCCTGACCCAGTTGCCGGATCTTCCCAAAACAGCAAACGTTTCGCCCTTTTTTGCCTTTCCCAAGAGCTTCGATTTGCTTGAAGCGCGTTCGCGCACGTTCACCGACGTCTTGCAGTTTACGATCGTGCCCTTCTGCTCCGCAGCGCGCGATTCCGACGCCGTGACGCTCTGCGTGCCGTCCTGATCCGCAATTGTCGCGGCGGGCAGCGCGGTAAAGAGCAGCATGGCGGCAAGCGCCAGTCCCATCAATTTTGTCATGCATAAACCTCCTTTGCGTGACGGTCCATTCCCGTTTGTCTTTTTATTGATAAGACGCGCGAGACGGCCGAAAGGTTGCACGGTCCTTGCCGCGTTCCCTTTTCGTCCTCCATGATACCTTTGAAATGCGTCCGTTTTGTCACAAAAGCATGTCCGGGATGTCACAGAGTTGTAAAATATGGAAAAGGAGCCGGTTTTCGGCTCCTTTTCGCTTGTTGAAAACTTATTTCTTCTCGTCGATGCGCTCGCGGATCTTCGCTGCCTTGCCGCTTCTGTCGCGGAGGTAGAAGAGCTTCGCTCTGCGGACCACGCCGTGACGGACGACCTCGATGCGGCCGATGCGCGGGCTGTGATACGGGAAGGTACGCTCGACGCCGATGCCGTAGGACATACGACGAACGGTAAAGGACTTGCGGATGCCGCCGCCCTGGATCTTGATGACGATGCCTTCAAAGTTCTGCAATCTTTCACGGTTGCCTTCGACGACCTTCACG
>JAFOQN010000201.1 GCA_017393775.1 Clostridia bacterium | reverse complement strand
CGTTTCACTCCCGGGTGATCTTCACGTCCGTTCTGCCGCCGCCTTGCACCAAACGCGGCTCGCTGTGGTTTTTCCGAAACGCTACTCGTCCCGATCAACGATTTACCGAATTATTATATCCGAAAGAATCCCGTTTGTAAAGCCCTGATTTTCAAGCTTTTTTCGATTTGCTTGTCATCCGGGGCGGAATGTGATATGCTTTCAAAAGGTCGAAAATCGTGAAAGGAATGCGCGGTATGTCTCAGAAAGCTGTCGTGATCGTGATCGTCATTGTCACCAAGCTGTACGATTGCTTTATCGTGTGGCTCTCCCAATTATCGCGCTATAACCCGATCCCTCCCTGCGTGGCGGATGTTTACGACAGTCGCGCATACCGCCTGCACCTCTTCTATCAAACCGAAAAGAAACGTCTTGCGCTGTACCAGTCCGCGCAGTCCTTTACAGTTGATCTCATTTTGCTGCTTTTCAACGTGCACGCGTTGTTTGCCGGGCTGTTCGGCAGCAATACCTGGGTGCAGATGTTTGCCGTGGTTCTGCTCAATTCCTTTACGGAGCTCATCCGGATCCCGACGCAGTATTACGACACCATGGTCATTGAACAGCGTTACGGATTCAACCGAACGACCGTCCGCACCTTCACAGCCGATCGGATCAAGGAATACATTCTGGAGTTGGCCACGGGCTTAGCGATCGGGTCACTGCTTCTCTGGCTGCACCGGACATTCGGGGACTGGCTGATCCTCCTGTTTACGGGGATCGCGATGCTGGTCATCCTGTTCATCTTCATGCTCTATCCGTTTCTCAGCAGGCTGTTTCATTCATTCAAGCCTTTGGAGGACGGCGAACTGAAGGATCGGCTTACCGCGCTTCTCCAAAGAAACGGCTACCGCGTCCGCGCGATCAGGGTAATGGACGCCTCACGCCGTTCGACGAAAGCAAATGCCTACTTTGCGGGCTTCGGGAAAGCCAAGACGATCGTGCTTTACGACACGCTGCTTGAACTGCTGACGCCGGACGAGATCACCGCTGTCTTTGCGCATGAGCTCGGGCACGGTCTCCATAAGGATATGCTGAAAACACATCTCATGTCCCTTCTGACGACGCTGCTGATCGGCTTCTTCGCATGGATCACGCTGCGGTCGCCCGATCTGTTTCGGGCGTTCGGCTTTGAGGAGATCAATTACGGGTTCGCAGTATACATCATGCTCTCCGTCGAGTTCGAACTTGTTTCATCGTTTCTTGCGCTGATCATAACCCGGATCAACCGTGGCGCCGAATATCGCGCCGATGCGTTCGCGGTCCGGCAAGGATACGGAAATGAACTGATCTCGGCTCTCAAAAAGCTTGCACGCAGAAATTTCTCGGACCTTGCCCCGTCTCGGCTCCTGGTCGCGCTCACCTATTCGCATCCGCCGCTTGCACAGCGCATCGAAGCGATCCTGGTGCAGCAAAGTCATGTCCCCTGAATGATCGTTCCGATCATCATTTTTTCCCGAAGAACAAGCAAAAGGTCCTCCGTGATTCGGAGGACCTTTCGGTCGTCTTTCTTTGCCGTTCGGCTCAGCCTTCCTTGATCAGTGTCTCGAGGAACTTGATCGTGGTGATGTTCTTCTTGGTGGAAGGATACATCTTCGCAAGATCGTCCGCCGTGACCTTTCCGGTCGGCTTGTACCACTTAAACTGCTTGAAGTATTTATAATAATTGCTCGTATCGCTGAACTTGTGTCCGCCGCGGGCAAACATCTCGTTGCGCGCATAGCCCAAAAGCTGCAGAAGCGTCATTTCGTCGGTCGCCGGAATGTCCCAAAGCTCGTCGTAGCTGAGCGTCTCTTTGAGGCTCTTTTCCATCACAAGACCGTCCTTATCGAACGGGCTCTTGTCCTTGTTCTCCGGAAAGACCATGCTGCCGCCCGTCAGCGTATAGACCTTGTAATCCTTGAGATCCGCAGTGCTCTTCGCGGTGCTGCGGTCCGTTGCCTCGGTCAGCTTCACGTCGCTTGCTTTGTATCCGGTCTCCAGCTCCAGGTCGTATACGTCAGCGACCAGATATTCCGAGCCGCCGGATGTCGTGATCTTGTACACGATGCGGAACACATTTCCGTGCGCAGTCTGATCGTTGCCGACCGCGAAGTAATTGTACAGGATCTCGCTCGCGTCGATCTTCGCGCCGTACTTCTGTTCCTTTGCGGCGCGGATCGCCTTCCGGACCTCGGTCTGATCGAAGCCGTACAGAGAATCGATCGCCTCCGCATTGCGCGAGGGCTCCTGTGTCGCAGGCGCAGTCGTTTCGGGCGCAGGTGTTTCTGTACCCGGCATTTCGGACGCATCCGGCGCGGGTGTTTCGGGCACGGGCGTTTCCGGCGCGGCGGTCACAGGCGGTTCAAGCGGCGTCACCGTGCCGAGATGCGCTTCCATCTCCGCATCGGTCCAGGTCCACTGCGTATGCATCAGCCGGATCCCCGCCGTCATCAGGTCCTCCTTGACCGTAGGCAGCGTGCTTGCGGTCTGGATCCGGTATCCGTCCTCTGTCTTTTGACAGATGACGTCCAGGCTTCTTAACGCTTTTGCTGCGGGGTTTGCGTTGGGATCGGCGGTCGGATCGACGCCGGCGTCACGAAACAGACTCCTGATGTCGAGCACGGCGGTATATGCGCCGCTTTCCGTGCGCACGGTCTTTACATAGTTCGAGAACGTAAGATCCTTCGACTCCGTCGTCTGCTGTCCCGCTGCGGCTGCCATCTCAGCTCTGCTCATCGTCCATTTCGTATTGATCAGACGGATCCCGTGTTTCTTGAGCAGCGCGGTCGGATCCGTGCCGGCAGTCACCGTTTCCACTTCAAACCCGTCGCCCTTCGGCGTCACGCGGAGCGCAAGCGCTTTCAGCGCCGCGATCTCGGGATACAGATCCTTTTCAGTCTCCGTCGGGTTATGCAGGCGTTCCTCCGTAATCAGCCGATCAATGTCCAGCTCCGCCGTGTACCCGTCCGCACCGTTGCTGTGCACGGTGGCGTATTCGGATACGTCGATGCGCTGCAAGCTGCGTCCGGTCAGAAAGTGCGCGCCGATCACGACGGCACAGATCAGCAGGATGAGCGCGGTTCCAAGCCCGCCGATCAGTCTGCGAATCGATGCATTCGACATACTTCCGTCCCTCCTTTACACGCGCTTGCCGCAGTGCATGCAGAACGCGGAATCGGCGTCGATCGTCTCGCCGCAGTAGATACAGCGTTTGGTCCCGGGCATGACCGGCATCTCCTCAGGCGTTTCCGGTTCCTCCGCCTGTTCCGCTTCCTGCGGGATCTCCGGCGTTTCGGGTTCTTCCGGCTCTTCCGGCGCAGGCATACAAACCGGCTTTGCCGGGCGGAAGGCCGCGTCATCGTCCTTGCGGACGTTCCCGCGGAACCGGATCACGTTGTCTTCCGGCACGTCATCGTCGTCCGCGAACAGATCCGGGGTCGGCTCCTCATCCGTGTGCCGAAGCGCTTTCCGCTGTTTACGCTTGATTTCCGGCGACCAGCTTTCGTCCGCCTCGTCGGCGCGCTCCTCCGGCACGGTCTCCTCTTCCAGGAAATCGTCGAACAGATCATCCTCCGTGCTTTCGTGCTTCTTCTTTCCGCCTTCGTCGCGGAACGAAACGATCGCGATCGTCATGATCACGAACGAAAGCACGCAGCCGATGCCGATCACGAGCGCCACAAAGCCTGTGTCGCGGAACAGCTGATAGATCGAACGCCCGGTAAACGCCGGGTTCAGCCGCATCGCGATCAGCGCAAACAATCCGTATGCAGCGGATGTAACGCCGAAGGTCGCAAGAATGGTTCGAATGGTTTTCATACGGTTCTCCTTATTTTTCGATCAAAGATTGTATCTCGCGGAGCAGCCGCATGTTGCTGCGCTCCGTCTCCGTCATGCGACCCAAAAGGTCCGGCACACGCACTTCATACCAGTCATATGCGCTGTAGTGCTCCAGAAATTCCCGTTCCGTTTTCGAATCGAACGCCACATAGTAGCGCGCGTAGATCTCCTTTCGTGCATAGCGCAAAAGGTTTGCAAGCGAGTGTCCGTCGACCGCGGTGAGACTCCAGATCATATCCTCGTCCAGCGGATCGTAGGTCGGCGACCAGTATACGCCGTTCGCCATGCGATAGCTTGTCGGGCAGTTCGGGAAACGCACAAATCCGTTCTGATCGAAAGCGGGCTTTCCTTCGACGCGCATGCCGCCGCCCGAAAGCTTCACGGCATTGCCGCTGCCCGGCAGGTGCTTACTTTCCGCTTCGCTGCCGCAAAGCGAAACGTCGATGCCTCCGTATTGAATCCTGCCTTCGGAACGGTACAGATCGTACACATCGACCGTGAACCAGATCGTCGAGCCGGGAGGCGGCGTCGAGCCGTCCTCCGGACGGAGGGTCGCGGTGTAGCTTGCGCGGTACAGATTGTGATGCCGTCCTTCTGTATATACTATAAACGCAACTTGTGTCTTTGTTGTGTCAAAACTGTTTCCGATTATCTCCTTACACAACAAATCCCGTTCATTTTGTACCGCTTCGCATACCGCACGCAGATTCAGCCCGTTTCCGTTCGTGTCGACAAGCGAGGTAAGATAGCCGTCCGGCGCCGCGGTCTCCAGCACCGAGGTCGGCTCCGGCGTCTTCTGCGGCACAGGGACCGGCGACGGCGTCGCGCCTTCCACAAAGCCTTTCACCTGCTGCTCCCAGGTCGTCGTCAGAAACGAAATGCCCCAATGCGCAAGCGTCTCCGTGTCCGCCTCGATCGTCACACGCATATGCTCCGCGTCAATCGGAACGAGGTGCATCTTCGCCGTGCAGAGCGCGTATACCTCCGGATAATCGGACGCCTTCACGCCGGGGCGGTTCGGGTTCGGAAGTTTCAGATCATTCAGGATCGCATCGACGTCCAACAGCACTGCAGGATTTCCGCCCGCATCCGTACCGACGTTCACATATTCCCTTAGATCGATCACGGTTGAATGTCCGCGCAGGATCGAAACAACGGCAACCAGCGCCGATATGCCCAGCACAACTCCCGAAAGGATCCATGCAAGGCATTTGTTCAGCGTTTTCCGTTCTCCTTTTTCCTGCTTCATACCTTTTAGTATAGCACACTTCTCCCGCCTTGCAAAGAGCCCCGAGCTCTCTTTATACGGAATACCGCGTTCCATGCCGTTTGGTTGCATTTTCCTTTTTTAACAGAAGGCGGCAAAAAGCCGGAGGGCATGTCTGCTCCTCCGGCTTTCGATTCGTATATGCGTTTATCTGCGGAACAGAACCTCGGAATCCGTTCCGTAATACTGGGCGCTTTGACCCGTCCATCTGTAAGCCTGCTCGTATGCATAATTGTAGATCTCGTACAGCGTGATCTGCTTGTTTTTGTTTGTGTCCGCAGGCATGGATCCGGAATAGGATCCGTACGGGTAGCTGCACCCGAGTCCCTTGATGAACGCCGCAGTGAACGCACCTTGATCATACCCGGAGCCATCGAATTTTCCCTCATAGGAGGAGCGGTATGCCGATGCGGCGGTGATGACGATGAACTTACTCTTTCTCAATTCTCCCATCCTTGCCGTCCCGGCTTCCGTATCGCCCGGTTCCAGCCAATACCCGGAGAACGCGTCGATCACGCTTTGGTTGAATGCGTCGAAAGAACCTCCCGCCGAGCGTTCGATCGCCGCGCCGCTCATACAGCTGTCCAAGATCACGATGACCCTGCCTCTGACCTTGCTGAGCTCTGCGGCAAGATCCTTCATGGTAATGTAGTTCTCGTCGATCGGTACAAGCGCGCCCTGATAGGTCTCGTCTCCGTGTGCGTCCGCGCCATGACCCGAGTAATAGAACACCGAAACGTCGTTGTCCATCGCGTCCGCATAGGTCGTTTTGATCGCGTTCATAATCGCGCTCCGATTGCTGTTCGGCAGCGTCGTCACGTTGAACGGTCTCTTCAGACCCTTGAGCATGCCGGACATTGCGTTCATATCGCGGATCGGACCCTTCAAAGCCTGATTGCCGCTGTAATTGTTTTCGCCGATCACCAACGCGCGGTACATCACATCATACATCGTCTGTCCGCTGCCGGGCTTCACGCGGATCACGTTCGACCACTGTCCGAAATACGTCATGCCCGCAAACTCATGATACGAACGGATGCAGACAAAGTACGCCGTACCGTTTGTCAAAGACCTCAGCACCGTCGACTGCGTCTTTGCATCATTGATCTTGACCGATTTGACATTCTTCGTAAACGCCTCATTGGTCGCATACTTCAGCTGATAACCGGTAAAGACCTTGGACGGGTCCCAGTTTGCGGTGATCGTGCCGTATCCGGGCTGCAGCGAATTGAGGTGCCTTGTCGTGATGCGCACGGTGGTCTTTAAGGGACCTACCACACCGAGGTTGAAGTTGTCGCCGACATTGCCGCCGATGATCGCACCGGTCACCGGATCCATGCGCCGGTCGAAATACGCCTTGACGCCGTACTGATAGCGCGTGCCGGCATAGACCGTGGTATCTGTCCACACGAGGTTCGGCGTGTTGTTCCAGCGTTCAAAGGTCGTCCATCCTGCGTCGATCAGGTTCCATGCGCGACGGTAGATGACGTAGCCCGCCGCACCTTCGACCGGCTCCCAGCTGATGCGGATGCCGTTCTCCACGTTTTCGACGGTCGTTTCCGTCGTTGCAGGCAGATAGATCTTGAAGAACAGCCGCAGCGTGCCCGTATAGCCCTCAGTGAACGTCACAAAGGCATAGCCCGTGCCCGCATTGATGTTCTCTTGATACGCAACGGAATACGTTTCGGGATCGACCGCTTCGCCCTCTGCATTGAGAAGCGTAAACCGCGGCGTGAACGCGCTGCCGTTGTACACGACATACGGCGTCGTGCCCTTCATCTGCACGTCTTCCGCGTTCCACTCGATCGTACCGTCGAAGCTGCACGGCTCCTGATAATGCCACTCGGCATAAAGCAGTGCGTCGTTGTCGTCTTCGACCGTCAGTTTCGCGTTCCGTTCCGCTTCCGTGCCGAGATAGTACACGTCGGAAAGCGCTTCACAGTTGATGAACGCGCCTGCCTGAACGGTCGAAAGCGAAGTCGGGATCGAAATGGATTCCAGCGCCGGGCAATCCCTGAATGCATTCATTTCGATCACCTTCACGCCCGGCTGCAGCGTCACATCGGTGAGCAGCGGCATGCTGTAAAACGTTTGCCCCGCTATGGTCTGCACGCCGAACGGTATGGTGCATTCGGTCAGCGAAGGAACCGCAAGCTGTGTTGTCTTTCCGTCCTTTGTCAGGATCAGTCCGTCCTTTGCCGTAAAAGCTTTGTTTTCCGGATCGACTGTCAGCGCGTCCGGCGCAAGCTTTGTGCAGCCGTAAAGCGCATCCTTTTCGATCGTCTCCACGTTTTTCGGGATATACAGGGATTGGATACCGCTGTTTTTGAACAAGCCCTCGGGGATGACGCCCGGCTTCGGCGGCTCTGTTGACGATAGCACCGGAAGCTGCGCTGTGATCAGGTTGGGGCAGTTTGCATACGCGTACGCTCCGACAGAACGCAATTTGCTTGACTCAGAGATCCTGATCAGTCCGCTGTTTTCAAACGCGTGCGCGCCGACCGAACTGAGACAGTCCTTGAAATCCGCGGTTTGCAGCTCGGTACAATTCGCAAACGCGTACGCCTTAATTTCCATTGCTGTATTACCAGTGGTAGCGTAGTTCAACAGAATTGTTTTAACGCCGCTGTTCTCAAACGCGTGCTCACAGATGGTACTGCAGAAAAGATGCGAGAGCGTGACCGTCTCCAGGTTTTTGCAATTTGCAAACGAATAGGGCTGCGCCGCCCAATGAAGGTTCACCTCCCTGATCCCCGTTCCGTAGAACGCATACTCTCCGACCCACGGAAAATCTGTCTTGAACAGAGCGGAGGTCAGATTCTCATGGTTATAAAACGCATATCCACCGATTTTTTTAATGGTGGAGTCTCTGAAATCGACCGTCTTGATCCGATCCTTGAACGCCGCCCACGGCGCGGTATCCGGTTCAAAGCTCCACATATCTCCGGATCCGTAGAAACGCAGCGTTCCGGTGTCCTCCTCGAACGCAAATGTCGAAGATTCTCCGCAGGCATTCGCAGGATACACCTCTAAATTCGCCGTAAATGTGCCGACATACCAATCCCATACATGCGATATGCCGAAATAATAGGTTTCGCCCGCATGCAGATACACAAACAAACGTTTCCCGTTGCTTCGAGCGATCTCATTCAGCTCACTGTCGGCAAAGTGTACCCATACGCTCTGGCAGCTGAAGGCATGATATCCGTCCTCCTTCGGTCTCACAGGGCGATAGACCGTCTCCCCGGGCGTGTTGATCGTGAACGTATTGGTGCCTGATACCAACTCTTCATCAACAACGACAATCGTACCTCCGTCCTTTGCGGAGCCGGTCGGTTCCGCATCAGGCGATACCTCATCCTCCGGGAAAAGCGTGGCATCCGCCGGTTCTTCGTCCGCCGGTTCGGCGTCTTCGACCTCCGGCAGTTCGGTCGCCGGATCGTCCTCCGCCGCCGCAAACGCCGGCAGCAGCGCAAGCAGCATTGCCGCACAGAGCAAAAGCGCAAAAAGCTTTTTGAAGAGATTACGCATAAGCAGCCTCCGTTTCTTTTTTATATCGTATCGCATACAGACTCATTTGTCAATCAAAATCCTGTCCGCACCAATTCTCTGTTTATTAGACTCTTCAGCGTGCCAAAATGTGACGCTTTTTTTGTAAACTTTTCACGTTTCGGCAAAAGAAAAGCAGGGCGTCGGTCCGGACGCCCCGCGGGGAAGGTTTTACCGATAGAATTGTTCAGAACGCAAAGTTGCCGTCGATGAACACCGGGATCTCTTTCCCGTCATGCGTGTAGCCCGTGACCTTCAGGTCGGAGGTTCCCACCATGAAGTCGACGTGCGTGATGGAGTCGTTCAGCCCCGCGGCAATGAGTTCTTCCTTTGTCATGTTCGCGCCGCCCTCGACGTTCGAAGCATACGCCTTGCCGAACGCAAAATGGCAGGCGGCGTTCTCGTCAAACAGGGTCTCATAATAGAGCGTTTTCGAATTGCTGATCGGGGAATCGTACGGCACGAGCGCGACCTCGCCAAAGTACGACGCGCCTTCGTCGACGCTGATCGCGGCCTTCAGCACGTCTTCGCCCTTCGTCGCCTCCGCTTTGACGATCCTGCCTTCCTTCATGGTGAAGCGGATGTTCTCGATCACGTTGCCGTCGCGGCACAGCGGCAGCGACGCGCACACGACGCCGTTGATGCCGGTTTTCTTATTCGCGGTGAAGCACTCCTCGGTCGGAATGTTCGGCATGTATTCCTGTCCCGAAGCCGTTCGGTCGCCGCCCGCTTCCCAAACGTGCGTATCGGCAAGCTCAACCCAAAGGTCCGTGCCGAGCGCGTTCTCATAATGCAGCTTTTCAAAGTGATAGTCGTTTAAGATGCGCACATGCTCTCTGAGGTTTTCCGCATGCGTTCTCCATGCCGCGACCGCCGAGCCGTCGCCTTTCACACGGCATGCCATGAAGATCTTATCCCAAAGCGCGTTCACCGCGTCCGCTTCGCTCATGTCCGGGAACACCTTCTTTGCCCACTTGGGACTTGAAAGCGCGCCGATGCCCCACGGGAAGACGTTCTGATCCTGATAGCGGCGATACTCCAAAAGCTTTTGTCCGGACGCCTTGTGCGAGCGCAGGATGCGGTTGCTGTCCACGCCCAAAAGGTTTTCGGGATCGTCCGAGATCAGATGCAGGAATGCCGCGCCCTCCTTTGCGTACATGGTCATCATGTCGGCGCGGTACTGCGGGAACTCGTCGAACACCGCATCGTCGGCATGCAGATATTTCGCGCGCGTCATGTGATCGTCGTTCCAGATCATCACGACCTCACGGCATCCGTTCTCATACGCGACGTCCGCACACATTCTGGCAAACGGTGCATGATCGACCGGCGCAAACAGCAGCAGCGTCTGTCCCTTTTGAATGTTGACCCCGACCTCGACCAGCAGCTTTGCGTATTCTTTCAGCTTGTTTTCCATCCTCGTTTCCTTTCTGAAATGCATATTCAATGCGCCGACGCCGCCATCGAAACGACGACGAACAGCAAAATTCCCGACATCAGAAGCGTCTGTAAAAGATCGCGCTTCTTTGCGTAATCGCCTTCCGAAAGCGGCGCGGCGTCAAGCGCGTCGATCGCGGCAAGCGCCGTTGCGTAGACGAGCCGCTGGCTCCGCCCGATGCGCATCGCCGAAAAGCCCTTCTGCTCGTGAAGGTATGCGGAAAGCTCCTGAATGAGCGCCGCCGTCTCCTTTTCCGGTACGTCAAGCCCGGCAAGAAACGCCAAAAGCGGCAGATCGAGCATCTCGCGGTTCTTCTCGCCCGCTTCGCGCACCGCATCATAGAGCCGCTCGGTCTTTAATGCAAACACGTCGGCTGGCTGATCCGAAAACGCGATCGCAAAGCTTGCCATCTGGGACATATTGTTCCGTCCGAACCGTCCGGAAAGCAGATCCATCGCCGTATCCGCGCGGGCAAACAGGACGTCCTTATCGGCATTGTACATCGCAAACAGCACAGCATACATCACGTCCTCGCCGCCGGTTAATATCCGGTGCGCGTGGCGCATTTCGAGATAGTGCGCATACGCGTCCTTTGCCACGGCTTCCGCCCGGTCGTGGCTCTTCGCCATCAGAAACGCCGCCGGACACAGATAGTCCGTCGAAGCAAAGCCCGCTTCCTTGAGTTTACGGCGGTTGTCCTTGGCGTAGTTCAACCGCTGCGCGCCGTCCTCGTGCTCGCCGATCTTGATCGCGGCAGGCGCCATGCCGAGCCCCCGGAACGCCGAAAAGATCCCCGTGTTCTTTTTCAGGATTTTCTTGCCGCGGCGGATCGACCTCAGGTCCGCGTCGCGATCGTCGATCCCTAAAAGCAGCGCGCACAGACAGTGCACCTGCGGCGTGGACATCCGGAACGCATGCTCGATCCTGCGTCTGTTTTCAATAAACTGCTCCGTGCGGCGTATTGCTGCGCTCTGCATCTTCAAACCTCCATAATGCTCTATTATGTATTATGCCACAATTCGCGCCGTTTGAAAAGGATTTTTTCAGGGTTCGGGAAAGGCTGTCGAGAAGGGAGTCTGAAGAGTGATTCTCTAAAGGGTGGTTTTCAAAAAAAGCCTTCCCCTTGAGGGGAAGGTGGCGTAGCGTGAGCGAAGTCGGATGAGGTGGATATGCAAAAAAGCGTTAGCTTTTGCGGATCGGACGAACGCAACGCGTTCGTTTCCCTTTACACCTCATCAGTCACCTGTCGGCGACAGCTTCCCCTCAAGGGGAAGCCTCTTTTTCCGGAAGAGCGCACTTATACACCACTTGCAGCGGTGATACCCTTCTGTGTCCGGACGTGCGCTTACAAACGAGCAAACCTTCTGAAAAGGAATTGCCTCCCGGAAGGTCTGCATTTGTTTGTTTCCGGCAAACAGAAATATGTGTTTCATAGTAGCTTTCAAGAAAACCCACCTTTTACTCTATCTGTTTATATAATCTAAAAAGCGATTCTTAATTTGTTCTTCGCCTTTTCCACCGATTGATCATCAATTCCCATATTTCGCCGTAAACGGTCTGACCACTTATACGGCAGCCTGATTCGCATATGCATGCGAGACGATACGAATCCGACCCCGCCGGGACTTTGTTTGTCGAAAACACCATTCGTCCCGTTTCGCG
>JAFOQN010000200.1 GCA_017393775.1 Clostridia bacterium | reverse complement strand
CCGGCTCCTGATTATATGGACATAATAAGCGTAATAAAAAAGGCGTCAAAAGATTCTATGATATGCGATTCACAAGATGGTTTGTATGCATATATCAAATAAATACCGTTTTGTCAAGAACAAACCGATGCAGACCTTCCGGGAAACAGTTCCTTCTCGGAAGGTTTTTGTTTATTTGAAATGCACGTATCACCTCCGCAGGTGGTGTATAAGTGCGCTCTTTCGGAAAAAGAGGCTTCCCCTTGAGGGGAAGCTGGCAACGAAGTTGACTGATGAGGTGTTTAAGGAAACGAACGCAATGCGTTCGTCCGATCCGCAAAAGCTGATGCTTTTAGATATCCACCTCATCCGGCTTCGCTTACGCTGCGCCACCTTCCCCTCAAGGGGAAGGCTTTTTTTGAAAACCGCCATTTAGAGAATCGCACTTCAACGGGGCTCTTTTTTATGTCTGCAAGCGTATTATTCCTGAATGATCTCGTGCTTCAGGCATTCCTTCATATACAGAATGCAGTATTCTTCGAAGGTATCTTCGTGCTCGCTGCTGCTTAACAGCATCCTGAGGACCTGATACGGGATCACTATGTTGCCGGTCGTATCCTTCTTGCTGTTTCGAGCCGCCATGTGGATGATCATTTCTCTTGTGTCCTTTGCTTCGAATGCGGAAAGATAGTTTGCGCGCGCCTGTTCGCGGTAGCGTTTGCACGCTTTGTTGTGGAAGATGCGCAGCACCGTCGCAATACCGAAGGTGACCGGCAGAAACGCCGAGATTGAAATCCACGGCGGGATGCGTGTGAGAAAGCCGTAAAAGTCGTTCCAACCGCCTTTTTCTTCGCCGACAACTGCGACCATCATATAATAGACGCAGGCGTAGATGAATACCGGGATCAGTGAAAGGAACGTCGATGCAAACGAAAGATGCGTGTCCTTCAGAACAAAGCAGAACACGATGATCGCAAGGATGGGGCATACCCCGTGCAGAAAGAAACGAGATCCGGTGAAGATCAGCACGAAGCCTTTGACCGGCGCAAGGATGAACAGCGAAACGAGAAACGTCAGCGAAAGAGCGGTCGCCGATACAAACAGAAGCTTCACAAGCCAGTCCGGCAGCCGGAAATATCCGTTACGAAGCCCGTCGACCGTATACGGGAGCGTCAGAAACATGGCGATGCCCATGAAAATGTTAGAGTTCACGGTGAACATACAGAATGTTTCGATCCCCATGTGGTCGAAGTTCTCGTCTTCAAGCGTCGTGAGATTCATGACCACGCCGGCGCATACACAGATCACGAGCGCCGCCGAAAACAACAGCGTCAGCAAGCATTTCCGTCGGTTGACGCCCTGAATACGCTTCATTGTCCTTTCCTCCCTCATATTCCCTGTATTTATAGTAAAGAATCCGCTCCATGCTGTCAAGCCTGCTTCTTATGGTTTGTCTTCCTGAGATGGCGGTAACGCTGCGAAGGATCGTTCTTCCGGAAGCCGTAAGATCCTTCGCTACGCTCATGATGACATATTAAGCGTTGGTTCATATGCGCGAGCGTCCCGTAATATCCTTTTGAAATCACGGAAAGTTCACTGGTAAAACGCAAAATGCTATGATATAATGGTATCATGAAGAAGTTTTGGTGTCTTTTTCTGATCGCGATTCTTTTGCTCGGCTGCGTCGCCGAATCCGATGCGCCGATCGGGATCGTAAGCCCTGCGCCGGAAACGCCGGAAGTCGCGGAAGCGACTGCGGATACGGAAACCGAAACGCCGGAGCCCACGCCCGAAGCGACCGCGGTCCAGACCGAAGCGCCGACGCCGGAGCCGACGCGTTCGCCCGAGGAACGGCTGTATGCATACATCGAAGGCTTGAGCACCGAGGAAAAGATCGGTCAGCTCTGCATGTTCGGCTTTTCGGGGACGAAGGAGATCGGTGCGGACTTCAAAAAGATTCTGCAGGAATATCGGATCGGCAGCGTCATGCTGTACGGACAGAATATCGTCCGTACAAACAGCGACGGCGGCTTTTTACAGTGCAGCAGGCTTACCGACAGCATAAACGGTGCGAACAAAAGCGCGATTCCGCTTCTCATCGGTCTCGACGTGGAAGGCGGACGGGTCACACGATTCCACTGGAAAACAACACTGAAAAGCGCGCAGACGCTCGGCAGCAAGAACAGCGATTCGCTTGCTTTCGAGCAGTTTCGGTACATTGCGGAAGGGTTAACAAACGCCGGGATCAACGTGAATCTTGCCCCATGTCTGGATGTCGCAAAAGAGCCGGGCAAAACGTTTTTAGGGAACCGGATCATCTCGTCAGACGAGGAGATCGTATCGGACATCGGGCTTGCCTGCGTTGAAGGGCTGCACGACGGCGGCTGCCTGTCGATCGTTAAGCATTTTCCGGGGCACGGCGCAACAGATGCCGATTCGCATCAGATCACGCCGGTCGTGCAGAAGTCGTTTGCGTCGCTTCAAAGCTATGAGCTCATTCCGTTTTCACACGTGCTCGGCGAAGCGGACGGCGTCCTGGTGGCGCATATCTCGTATCCGAAGATCGACGACGCGCATATCGCAAGCCAGTCTGAGATCTTCATTACGGAGATTTTGCGCGGGGAGCTTGGCTTTTCGGGTATCGTCATGAGCGACGATTTTCGCATGGACGGGCTTCGAAAGCAGACGTCGCTGCAAAAAGGCGCGGTTCGGTTCATCCTTGCGGGCGGGGATCTGATCCTCTGCGGCGCAAACCACTCCTATCAGAGGGAGATTTTAAAGGGTCTCTATGCCGCGGTCGAGGACGGGACGATCAGTGAAGCGCGGCTCAATGAAAGCGTATACCGGATCCTTTCGGCGAAGATGCGAGTGACCGGCTGGGATCCGTTCGAAAATGAAGAATAAGGGGAAGGATTATGGCAAAGATCGGATTTGACAATGAAAAGTACATCTCGATGCAGTCGCAGAAGATATTAGAGCGCATTGCGTCGTTCGGGGACAAACTGTATCTGGAGTTCGGCGGCAAGCTGTTCGACGATTACCACGCGGCGCGCGTGCTGCCGGGCTTTGCGCCGGACAGCAAGATCCGCATGCTGGAAACGCTGAAGGACAGTGTCGAGATCATCATCGCGATCCACGCGGGCGACATCGAGCACAACAAGGTCCGCAACGATCTCGACATCGCCTACGACCGTGAGGTATTGCGGCTTACCGATGCGTTTCGTAAAAAAGGTCTGCTCGTTTCCGGCGTGGTCATCACGCGGTATTCGAACCAGCCTGCCGTCGACGCGTTTGCGGACAAGCTCCGCCGTCTCGGCGTCAAGGTCTATCTCCACTATCCGATCGCAGGCTATCCGCAAAACCCCGGTCTGATCTTAAGCTCCGACGGCTTCGGCAGGAACCAGTTTGTGGAAACGACGCGGCCGCTGGTCGTCGTCACCGCGCCGGGTCCCGGCAGCGGCAAGCTTGCCGTGTGTCTTTCCCAGGTCTATCAGGAGTATGCGCGCGGCGTGCGCGCGGGCTACGCGAAGTTCGAGACCTTCCCGATCTGGAACCTGCCAGTGACACATCCGGTCAACCTCGCCTATGAAGCGGCGACGACCGATCTTGACGACGTGAACCTCATCGACCCGTTCCATCTCGAAGCGTACGGCAAGACGACGACGAATTACAACCGTGACGTGGAATCCTTCCCGGTGCTGAACACGATGTTCGAGCACATCTACGGCACGTCCCCGTACCATTCCCCGACGGATATGGGCGTCAATATGGTCGGATTCTGCATCACCGACGACGAAGCGGTGCGAAAGGCCGCCTGCCAGGAGATCATCCGCCGCTACTTCCAGGCGGCGTGCGCTTTCAAGCGCGGCTTGATCGATCGTGATCAGATCGACAAAGCGGAGTTTATCATGTCCCGCGCAGGTGTGACGGTTTCGGACCGTCCGGTCGTTGCAGCGGCGCTCCAACGCGATCATGAAACAGGCGGCGCAGCAATGGCGATCGAGCTGCCCGACGGAAGTATGGTCACCGGCAGGAACGGTTCCATGATGGGTGCCGCGGCAGGCGCACTGATGAACGCCATGAAGGCACTCGCGGGCATTCAGCCCGATATCGACCTCATCGCGCCGATCGTGCTTGAGCCGATTCGCAAGCTCAAAACAGAACATTTCGGCAGTGAAAATCCGCGTCTGCACAGCGACGAGCTTCTGTATGCGCTCAGTATCTGCGCAACGATGAATCCGACCGCCGGACGCGCCATGGAGGTGCTCGGGCAGCTGAAGGGTCTGGAAGCGCATTCGACCGTGATGCTTTCGCGCGTGGACCTCGAAGTTTACCGCAGACTCGGCATCAATCTGACCTGCGAACCGCAGCGCAAGACCAACCGTCTCTTTGACAAGAATTAACGCCATGAAACGGATCTTATTGCTGCTCCTTGCGGCGCTGTTCGTGCTCGGATGCGTACGGCAGCCGGATGAAACGACGATCGCAGCGGCAAGCGCCGCGCCGGAACAGGTGGACGCGATCACGCTGGTTACGCCTTCTCCGACGCCGGAACCGACCGCAACGCCAAAGGCTACCGAAGCGCCGACGCCGGAGCCGACGCCGGAACCGACCGCAACGCCGGAGCCGACGCCGACGCCCGCGCCGTTTGTGCCGCTGATGCTGCCGGACAGCATGCGCGTGCGAAACGGCTATACCGGATCGAGCTTTACCGGGATCGTGCGGCGAAATGCGGACGGCGCGTACTTTGCCTACGGTTCGGTGGGCGAAACGGAGCCGTGCTTCTATCCCTGCGACGAGAACGGCACGGTTGCGCCTGGCGAAACGCCGGTTTCCAACAGCTTCATCCTGCCCGCCTATACGCCGGCGGAGCCGCCGAAGGCGGACGGCGAAAAGCTTTTGGTCGTGTACCTGAATACGCAGTGCGTTGTCGCCTACGAGGGCGAGGAGGGCGACTGGAAGGAGCTTCGCGTTATGATTTGTTCGACCGGACGGCAGAAGCACGAGACGCCGACCGGAACGTACCGGATCACCGATCGATATACTTATAAAATGCTCGGCACGACCGAGGAATCGCACTGCTATGGCTTTTGGGCAAGCCGGTTCAAGACGCATCACCTGTTCCATTCCGTGCCGATCAATTATGACGCCGGACGCGATCAGGAGAAGGCGCACCGCATGTGCGACATGCATAAGTTCGAAAAGCTCGGCACGGTCGCTTCGGACGGCTGTGTGCGAATGACCGTCGCAGACGCGAAGTGGATCTATGAGTTTTCGGAGACCGGCAGGGTCACGGTGAAGATCATAAACGCCGCCGGTCCGACGCCCGAAAAGCCTCCTGCGGTCATCTGGGAGGAGCCGTACACCGATAAGCACGGCTACGGCTGGGACCCGACCGATCCCGATCCGAAAAACCCGTATCACTTCCTTGCGACGTCTGCGCCGGAAGCAGCCGACGAACCGTAACGAAAAAGATCCTTCTGAACAGGGGGATCTTTTTTCGTGCGATGCTTTTGCAGGTGCGTGAAATGTGCTTGCATTCATGCGCGGGAGGGAGTATACTGAATATAAGATGGGACGGTATGGGAAAACCGCCGTTCCGCAATGAATACGGTAAAGGAGCGAACGAAATGAATCTCGAAACTCTCGGCATTATCAACCCGAAGGCAGTCTACCGCAATCTGACGGTTCCGGAGCTCTATGAGCATGCGCTGGAACGCGGCGAAGGCGTCATCATGGACAACGGCGCACTGCTTGTGAAAACCGGCAAGTATACCGGCAGAAGCGCGCAGGACAAGTTCATCGTGGATTCCGAAGGCGTACACGATCTGATTGCGTGGGGCAAGGTCAACGTGCCCGTGAAGCGCGAAAAGTTCGACGCGATCAAGTCCAAGATGGTCGCGTACCTGCAGGGACGCGAGGTGTTCGTGTTCGACGGTTTTGCCGGCGCCGACAAGAAATACGCCAAGAAATTCCGCGTGATCTGCGAGCTTGCAAGCGAGGCGCTGTTCATTCGCGACCTGCTCGTCCGTCCGACCGAGGAGGAATTGGAAAACTTCGGAGAGCCGGATTACACGCTGATCGCATGTCCGGGCTTCAAGTGCAGCCCCGCGATCGACGGCACGCGTTCCGAAGCCGCGATCATGATCGACTATGAAGCGCACATGATCCTCGTTGCGGGCAGCCGCTACGCGGGCGAGATCAAAAAGTCCGTCTTCAGTACCATGAACTTCATCCTCCCGCAGGAGGGCACGCTGCCCATGCACTGCTCCGCGAACATGGATCCCGAAACGAAAGAGACGGCAGTCTTCTTCGGACTTTCCGGCACGGGCAAGACGACACTGTCCGCCGATCCGAACCGCATGCTGATCGGCGACGACGAGCACGGCTGGGACGAAGAGGGCATCTTCAACATCGAAGGCGGCTGCTACGCAAAGTGCATCGACCTCGTCGAGGAGGAGCAGCCGGAGATCTATCGCGCGATCCGCTTCGGCGCGCTCGTCGAAAACGTCGTTGTGAACGACAGACGCGAGCCGGATTATTCCGATCCGAGCCTTGCGATCAACAGCCGCGTCGGCTACCCGGTCGAATACATTCCGAATGCCGCGATCCCCGGCATCGGCGGCATTCCCAAGGTTGTCATCTTCCTGACCTGCGATTCGTTCGGCGTGCTCCCGCCGATCTCCCTGCTTTCGAAGGAAGCGGCCATGTATCAGTTCGTCACCGGCTTCACCTCGAAGGTCGCCGGTACCGAGATCGGCATCAACGAGCCGGTCCCGACGTTCTCCACGCTGTTCGGCGAGCCGTTCATGCCGCTGCGCGCGTCGG
>JAFOQN010000199.1 GCA_017393775.1 Clostridia bacterium | reverse complement strand
TTTTCAGCGGCTTTTCGGCGCGCTTTCCACCCATCTTGCTGTTGAAGGAGCTTCCTCTCGGCGGCATTACGCGTTCGCCTCCTCTCTGACCTGCGATTCATAGACCTCGCGGTAGATCTCGCTGCGGGCAAGCAGCTCGGCGTGTCTGCCGACGTCGGAGATCCTGCCATGCTCCATGACGATGATCTGATCCGCGTCCATGACGGACGTGATCCGCTGCGCGATGACGATCTTGGTCATGTCGGTAAGCTTAGAAAGCCCTTCGCGGATCTTTGCCTCGGTCGCGGTGTCGACCGCGCTCGTCGAGTCGTCGAGGATCAGGATCTTCGGTTTTTTCAGAAGCGCTCTCGCGATGCACAGGCGCTGCTTCTGCCCGCCGGACACGTTGCAGCCGCCCTGTCCGAGGTCGGTATTATACCCATCCGGGAACGCCGAAACGAAGCCGTCGGCGCACGCGATTTTACACGCCTCGCGGATCTGTTCGTCCGTTGCGTCCGGATCGCCCCAGCGCATGTTTTCCCGGATGCTGCCCGAAAACAGCATGTTCTTCTGCAGCACCATCGAAACGCCGTCGCGCAGCGCCTTCAAGCTGTACTCGCGCACGTCGTGTCCCGATACGCGCACGGAACCCGCAAGCACGTCGTAAAGCCGCGGGATCATCTGCACGAGCGTCGATTTGCCCTCGCCCGTGCCGCCGATGATGCCGACCGTCTGCCCCGGCAGGATATGCAGACTGACGTCCTTGAGATTCAGAACATCCGGATTGCCGGAGTACGAGAAATCGACGTGATCGAACTCGATCTCACCGGTCTCTACGACGAGATCGCTTTCGGGTGAATCGATATCGATCTGTTCCTCAAACACCTCGTTGATGCGGTCGAGCGACGCGCGCATTCTCGAAAGCATGAGCGGGAACATCGAAACCATCTGCAGCGAAGCGATGACCTGCGTGGCGTAGCCGATCAGCGCGGTCAGCTCGCCGATGGGCAGGTTCCCGTCCGGCGAAACGCTCATCCGCCCGCCGAACAGCCACAGCAGGATCGTCGCGCCCCACATCACGCCGAGCTGGATCGGATTCGCAAACGAAAACAGCTTCTGCGCGTAGATCTGCGTCCGCATCAGATCGTCGGCGCTGTCACGGAACTTGTCGTTTTCATACGAGCCGCGCACAAACGACTTGACCACGCGCATGCCGATCAGGTTTTCCTGTACGGCGCTGTTCATGGTGTCCATCTTTTTGAACATCATCTTGAACCGCTTGCGGCCGATGAACATGAAAAGCAGCATCGGCGTCAGAACGAGCGGCAGCGCGATCACGAAGATGTACGACAGCTTGACGTTGATGCGGAACGACATGATCGCCGCGAGCACCATCATGATCGGCGCGCGGAACATCATCCGCAGGAACATCTGGTAGGTGTTCTGCAGATTGTTGACGTCCGTCGTCGCGCGGATGACCAGCGACGAGGTCTGGAACCGGTCGGTGTTTTTAAAGGAGAACTGCAGGATCTTGCCGAAGATCCGTTCGCGCAGGTTCTTCGCAAAGCCCATCGACGCGACCGCCGACGTGCGCGCGGCAAGCGCGCCGCAAAGAAGCGACAGCAGCGACGCAAGCACCATCAGCCCGCCGACCCACAGCACGAACTGCAGGTTGTTCCGGTACGGCAGATGCGAAATCACGCCCTGAAGCTGATACTGCTCCACGCGGTACAGCCCGCCGTCGACGAGCGCCGCCATGAGAAGCGGGATCAAAATCTCCAGCGCGACCTCAAACACGATCAACACCGGCGTCATAACCGACGGCGCCACATAGCCCTTGACGCATGGCTTGAGATGCTTGATCCCCGGTCCTTTTTTCTTTGTTTTTTCCATTGGAAACAGTATAACTCCTATAACAATACAGGTTATTTTATACCACATTTCAGGCTTTTGTGCAAGCGATCCCCGTCCGTGTTTGCCGCGATTTCACAATTGTTGCGAAATGCCGCCGATTCTGTTATACTGTGCGCATGGAACAAATAAACCGCATCGTCGCCGTCGACGTCGAGACCCCGAACGGTCGGGACGCCGCGATCTGCCAGATCGGCATCGTTGTTGCGGAGTTCGGCGACATCATCACAACCGAATCGTATCTCGTCGATCCAGAGGTCCCGTTCGATCCCATGAACATCGCGATCCACGGCATCACGCCCGCGGATGTTCTTGACGCGCCGAATTTTCCGACACTGTGGCCGAAAATTGCCGGATACTTTACCGACTCCATTGTCGTTGCGCATAACGCCGCATTCGACCTCGGCGTCATCACCGGCACGCTGGAACGCTACGGCATCGCGATTCCCCAGATTACCTACTGCTGCACCGTGCAGATGGCAAGAAGGCGCTTCTCCCGCGAGACCTACGGCTCGTACCGGCTCGATACGCTCTGCGCCGCGTTCGATATTCCTTTGACGCAGCACCACGACGCGCTGTGTGACGCGATGGCGTGCTACCGGCTGTATCGCGAGCTTTTAACAGATTTCGGCGAGGATCCGCGCGATGTGCGCCCGTACCGGAAGCGCGCAAAGCCCGCGCCAAAGCCCGCAGGAAAATTCTCGACCGAGTCGGTGACCGATCTGGAGCTTCGCAAGCTCAGAGAGCTTCTTTCGGACGTGCATCCGGAAACCTTTCTGAACCCGTCCGATTCAATGGCGATCGCACACTGGATGGACCGGCACGTCGAACTTTCTTCGGAACCGCCCTTTGACGCGATCTTTCCGTACCTGTTTCGCATGATCTCGGATAAGCCCTTGTCCTGCGCCGAAGCGCAGGAGCTCAATCGGCTGCTGAATCCGTAGGTCCTGCGTCCCGAAGGGACATATCCCGCCGCAGGCATAAAAAGATCCTCCGCCGACGTGCGGAGGACCGTTCGTTTTATTCCCAATTGCCCATGATGAACGCGAGCACGTGGGTCTTGAATTCGACGAAGAAGACGTCCTCGGTGAAATAATAGGCGCCGATCCCGCCGTTGCAGCCGGAAAGCCTGTCGATCAGCGCTTTCTCATTCTCTGCGCGGTACACGGCGAGCGGTTCGCCGAGCTTGTATGTGATGCAGTCGATGACATTCTTTGTGAGTCCGAACGAAGTGCTGCCGAGCCACTGCACGAGAGTCTGATAAAAAGTCTCCTCTGCGGGGACCGGCGTGAATTGTTTGACGTGATAATGGCGGCGGAACGCTTCCTCCCACCCGTCCTTCGTATAGGCGGAAACGCCGGCGTTCGAGTATCCGATCCATTCCGAAAGCGAGCTGGCAAGGTCCAGCATTCCGTTCAAATATGACGAAAGCCGTGTATCAAGCATGATTTCACCCCCTTTTTTGCGTATTATATCATGAACGGTCGGAAAAACAAAATAGGATTTGCATTTTATATACGAATCCGCTATAATAGTAAAAGGAATAAAGGGTGAAGGAGGCGACGGTATGGAAAAGAAGGAACGCGGCGGCTTTTTCCTGTGTCTTCTTTGGCACGCGATCCTGTATTTCCTTTGGACGATCCCCGCGTGGATCTTCCTGGCGCTGCACTTTACGATCGGGCTTCCGCTTACGTGGTTCTGGGTCGCGCTCGCCGCATGGGGCGCCGTGATCGTGCTCCGGACGCTTCTTATCATGTTTGCGCGCTACGGCTTTGCGCACCGCATTCCCGTTCCCGAAAACAAGAACCCGTATTCCAAAAAGGTCCGCGATCCGTACACGGCAATGCGCAACGAATAAATCGTCAGATCTGTCCGCGAGGGGTCATCCCTTTCGGCGGACCGGATAAGCGCGTTTTAGACGCGCGCACGGAAGAAACGGAGAAAGAACGGTGGACAAATCTGTCAAATCCGGCGACATATGCGGCGGATTCGACTCCTTGCAGGACCGCCGTCCGGACACACGAAGTGTGACAGACGATCCTGAAACAGAACCGGTCTGTTGAAGCATTCAGCAGACCGCCCGCAGGCGATCAAGGATTTCATACCTTTTTCGATAGCAGCTATAAATTGAAAGGAGAAACACTATGGGACTTATCAAAGCCGGTATCGGCGCATTGGGCGGCGTTCTTGCCGATCAGTGGAAGGAGTTCTTCTATTGTGAAGCGCTTCCGAAGGACGTTCTGGTAACCAAGGGACAGAAGAGAGTGGGCAGCCGCTCCTCCAACACGAAGGGCAGCGACAACATCATTTCGAACGGCTCCGTCATTGCAGTCGCCGACGGTCAGTGCATGATCATCGTCGAGCAGGGCAAGGTCGTGGAGGTCTGCGCTGAGCCCGGCGAGTTCATTTACGACACCTCGACCGAGCCGAGCATCTTTGCCGGCAGCCTGGGACAGAGCATTCTCCAGTCGTTCAAGACGCTCGGCCGCCGCTTCACCTTCGGCGGTGACACCGGCAAGGACCAGCGCGTCTATTACTTCAACACCAAGGAGATCATGGACAACAAGTTCGGCACGTCGAACCCGATCATGTTCCGCGTCGTCGATCACAACATCAACCTCGACATCGACGTGAGCCTTCGCTGCAACGGCGTTTACTCCTACAAGATGGTCGACCCGATCCTGTTCTACACGGAAGTTTGCGGCAACGTCACCCAGGACTTCCTGCGCAGTGAGATCGACGCGCAGCTGAAGACCGAGTTCGTGAACGCGCTGCAGCCCGCCATGGCGAAGATCTCCGACCTCGAAGTCCGTCCGAACCAGGTCCCGGCGCACACCACCGAGCTCTGCGAGGCGATGAACATCGAGCTTTCGAAGCTCTGGGGCGAAAAGAGAGGTCTTGAGGTTGTCTCCATCGCGATGAACCCGATCACGCTGACCGAAGAGGACGCGGAGATGATCAAGGCGGCGCAGCGCGCAGCGATCAACCGCGATCCCACAATGGCGGCGGCAACGATGACGCAGGCAAGCGCGGAAGCGATGAAGACCGCGGCAGGCAACGCAAACGGCGCAATGACCGGCTTTATGGGTATGGGTATGGTCAACGGCGTCGGCGGCGCGATGGGCGGCAACACCGCCGCGCTGTTCCAGCTCGGTCAGCAGCAGAAAGAAGCACAGGCGCAGGCCGCCAACACCTGGAAGTGTCCGAAGTGCGGCGCGACCGCGAACGGCAACTTCTGCCCCGAATGCGGCGAGAAAAAGCCCGCGCCCGCGGGAACCTGGACCTGCACCTGCGGCGCGGTGAACACCGGCAAGTTCTGCACACAGTGCGGCACGAAGAAGCCCGAGCCGGCAGTCCCTCGCTGCCCGAAGTGCGGCTACACGCCCGCCGACCCGGCAATGAAGTTCTGCCCCGAATGCGGCTCCCGCATCGAAGGCTGACACCGATTCCACATACGACCCCGATGCGGAGGGTGCGGCGCCGCACCCTCCGCTTGTTTCAAATCGGTTGAACAAAAACCGTTCGACCGAACAGGAAGGAGATTCGGATGCCACAGCAATTATTGGAATACAGATGCCCTGCCTGCGGCGCGTCCCTGCAGTTTGACAGCGGATCGCAGCAGGTCGTCTGCCCGTACTGTGACTCGTCGTTTTCCCCGCAGGACCTGATCGATTACGACAGTTTCCTGAAGGAGGACGCCAAAAACGAGACGAGCGATCCGTGGTCCAAGGACGCGGAGCGCTGGGAAAAGGACGAGGCGACCGGCCTCAACGTGTACACCTGTGCGGCGTGCGGCGGCGAGGTGCTCGGTGACGACACGCTTGCAAGTGCGCGATGCCCGTTCTGCGACAACACCGTCATCATGAAGCGACAGTTCACCGGCGAATGGAAGCCGGACCTTGTGCTGCCGTTCAAACTCGATAAAAAAGCGGCGCAGGACGCGTTTCGCAAGCACCTGCACGGCAAGAAGCTGCTCCCGAACGCGTTCCGTTCGGAATCGTGCATCGAGGAGATCAAGGGCATGTACGTCCCGTTCTGGCTCTTCTCGTCGGACGTTTCCGCAAGCATGCGTTTTAAAGGCAACACTTCGCGCGCATGGACGGACGGAAAGTATGATTACGTTGAGACCTCCAACTACGCGCTCCTGCGCGCCGCGACCGCGCGCTTCAACCGCATTCCGGTCGACGGCTCGGAAAAGATGAACGACGCGCTGATGGATTCTCTTGAGCCGTTCAACTTCAACGAAGCGGTGGATTTCCAGACCGCGTATCTTTCGGGTTACTTCTCCGACCGCTACGACGTCGAGGCGGACGTCAGCGTCGAGCGCGCAAAGAACCGGTTCACCAACACGATGCAATCCAGGCTTTCCGCAACGACCGGCGGGTTCAACAGCGTCGCGATGGAAAGCACGACGGTTTCGGAGCGAAACAATACCCGCGAATACGCGCTGCTGCCCGTGTGGCTTCTGCACGTCAAGTGGAACGGAAAGCTCTACACCTTCGCCATGAACGGACAGACAGGCAAGCTTGTCGGCAATCTCCCGCTCGACAGAGGACGGCTGTGGAAGTTCCGCTTCCTGTACGGCGGGATCCTTGCAGGCATCCTTGCGGGGCTTTGCCTGCTGGGACATTTTCTCGGATGCGGAGGCGGATGCTTATGAAACGACTGTTATCTGTTTTACTGATTGCGCTTCTGCTGATCTTCCCCGTGCTGACCGCGCAGGCGGAAGATGGACAGTATGTGTATGTCGATCCGGATATTCTGACGGCGGAAGAGCTGGAAAACGTCAACACCCGCGCCGCCGAGATCGCCGAAAGCCGCGGCGTCGGCGTCTACTACTTCTATTACAGCGACGTCGAGGATCTGCCGTCCTATATCATGGAATTTGCGGAGGCGCACGTCGTTGAGGAAAACGCCCTGGTGTTCGGGTTCAACGCGAACTACCGCTACGCGCTGCAGATCGGTCCGATCGCCGAAGCCGCCCTGAACGACGACGCCGTCGACGGTCCCATCATGGACGCCTATCGCTCCGTGACCGGCGATCCGGAACGGAAGCTGCTTGCGTTCCTCAATGCGGCAGACGACCTGCTCGGCGCGTATTATGAGACACATGGCGGAGCAAACGCTTCCGGCGAAGCGGACACCGAAGCCGTGCCGGGCTATATTGCCCTGACCGACGGCGGCAAGCCGACGCTTGTCGACCGGGAGCATCTTCTCTCTTCGAGCGAAGCGGAAGCGCTTTCGAAGCGGTTAGCGGAAATCGGCAGCGAATACAAGTGCGACGTAGTCATCGTGACCGTACCGAGCCTTGACGGAAAGACCTCCGAAGCGTATGCCGACGATTACTTCGACTACAACGGCTACGGCTACGGCGCAAAGCCGAATGGCGAGGGCACGACGATCAACGGCGACGGCGTTCTGCTGCTCATCTCGATGGAGGACCGCGACTTTGCGATCAGTACCAGCGGCTATGCGATCAAGGCGTTCACGGACTACGGCATTCAGACCTATCTCGAAGATCTGTTCCTGCCGTATCTAAGCAACAACGATTTCAGCGGAGGCTTCAACGCATTTGCGGACGGCTGTGAATCTCTGCTCAAGACTGCGCGCGAAGGCATCCCCTATGATTACCGCCGCGTCTTTGTCGAGGGCTGGACCGATCAGCGGCTGCTGCCCTTCAACGACCGCGCGGAATCCGTTGCGAACCGCTACGGCATCGGGATCTATTATCTCGAAAGCAGCGCGCTGACGGACGCGGATGCGTTCGGCGATACGTTTATCCGCAGCCGCCTTCTGGAAGGCAACGCGATCGTGCTCGTAAAAGGTCCGAACGGGCACAGTATGCAGGCCGTCGGTTCCGCGGCATACGCAAAGTTCACGACCGAGAAGCTTGTCGCTATCCGGGATGCGGTCGATCCGTATCTCAATGCGGGCGACACGAACGGTGCGCTGACCGTATACTTGGATATGTGCAGCGAGATCATCAGCGACTACGGACACGTTCTCGTCGGGAACGCGCTGACCGACACGCAGCGCCGCAGCGCAAACGAACAGCTTCGCGCGCTGTATGCGGAGCACGGCATCGCGCTGTACTTCCTCTATGACGAAACCGCGCAGGATCCCGAAGCGCTTGCGAAGAGCTTTTTGGACAGCGGAACGGTCCTCGAAGCAAACGCTGCCGTGCTCGGTGCGAACGCTTCGGGCAGCGCCGTTGCCGTAAGAGGCGATCTGGCGTCGTACAAGTTCAGTAACCGGCGGATCGCGAAGCTTACGAAGGAAGTTGACCCCTACCTTCAGGCAAATAATATCGCCGGCGCGTTCGACGCCTTTACCGCACGCGGCGAAACGGTGCTCAACTGGCGCCCCGTGAATTGGCTCACGCTTGCGATCGCTTCGATCGCCGGTCTGTTCATCGGCTTCATCCCGGCAAACGCGCTGAAGCGGCAGCTCACCAGCGTCGGCGCGCAGACAAGCGCAGAGGCGTATATGGAGCCCGCGTCGTTTGCCATGACGCAGAACGCGAACGTGCTGCTCGGCACCCGCACCTCGCGTACGGTCCATGTCGTGCAGCAATCGTCGTCCGGCGGCGGACGCAGCGGCGGAGGCGGCAGCAGCTTCCATGGCGGCAGTTCGACGCACCATTCCTCCTCCGGCGGTACGCACGGCGGTCACAGCGGCAAGTTCTGAAACCCGCGTAAACACTGCGATTCCACGCACGGTAGAGTCCGAAAAACGGATTCTACCGTGTTTTTTCATACAGTAGAGCGAAGAACCGGTTCAATAGATTGTCTTTTCAAGAACAGTTCAAGTATACTATGCCATGAAATATGCTTTGAAACAGGAGAATGATCTATGCACGATTATATCTTGAGCTGCTGCTCGCCGGCAGACCTTACGCAGGAAAAGCTGGATTCCATGGACGTCCGTCTGATCTACAGCGACTACACGATGGACGGCGTTCCCTATAAAGACGATCTCGGAAAGACCATGTCCTCGAAAGAGTTTTATGACCGCATCCGGAAAGGTGAAGTCGGCACCACGACGCTCATCAACACCGCAGATTTCGTCGAATATTTCACGAAGCTCTTTGAGACCGAGAACAAAGACGTCCTGCACGTCACGCTGTCGAGCGGCCTTTCGGGCACGTTCCAGGCAGCGCTTGCCGCAGCGGACATCATGAAGGAACGGTTCCCGGCGCGCAGGCTGTTCATCGTCGACTCGCGCGGGGCGTCGTCCGGCTTCGGCTTTCTCATGCAGGCGCTTTGCGATCTGCGCGACGAGGGCAAGACGATCGACGAGCTCTATGACTGGGCGCTCAAAAACCGCCTTCGCATCCAGCACCTGTTCTGCTCGACAACGCTGACGTACTACATGCGCGGCGGACGCATCTCCCCCGCCGCGGGCCGGATCGGAAACCTGCTCGGAATTTGCCCGGTCATGCGCATGGACCATCCGGGCCATCTTGCGGTGCATTCGCGCGTACGCACGAAAAAGCGCGCATTAAGAGCGCTTGTCGATCAGATGGAGGCGCTTGCGGACGACGGTGCGGCGTACAGCGGACGCGTCTTTATCAGCCATTCCGACTGTCTCGAGGACGCCGTAAGCGTCAAGGCGCAGATTCAGGAGCGTTTCAAGAACATCAAGGGCGAGATCGAGATGTACAACATCGGCGCGATCATCGGCTGCCATTCCGGCCCCGGTACGGTCGCGGTGTTCTTCTTCGGGAAAGAACGCTGACGCTTCGGTCTGCAGAAAAGAATATCTGCAGACCGTTTTTCGGCTTTTGCCTCTCATACTTCGTATTCCCGGGCGGCAAAAGCGGCAAAGTGTCAAATGTACCGCGCATGTCGCTGCATTTGACGGATTTATACTCCGTTCTTCCTTCGGATCTTTCACGCATGCGTATACGACGTTTTATGCTGCCCGTCGTATACGGGATCTCTCTGCCGGGCCGGTGTTAACGACCGTCCGGCGTTCTTTTTGTATGCCGTCACGACAAAACACAGGGATCTGTTCGTTGCATTTTGCCTGCTTTCACGGTATAATATAGCATCAAAACACAGGAGGCTGTTATGGATCGGAACATCGAAAAGCGAAACGGGCTGCTTGCCGAAAAGGTCATCAAGGGACTTGCTTCGCGCAACATGACGGGATACTACGCAAAGGACCGCGAGGAAGCAAAGCGCATTGCGCTTTCTTTGATTCCCGAGGGCAGCTCGGTGACGATGGGCGGCGCTTTGAGCGCACATGAGATCGGGCTTGTTGAAGCGCTGCAGACGGCATCCTACAACTTCATCGACCGCGCAACGTTCGAAAACCCGCGTGAAGCGATGCTTACCGCCTACGACGCGGACTGGTTTCTGTCGAGCGCGAACGCCATGACCGAGGACGGCGTGCTCGTCAACATCGACGGCAACGCAAACCGCGTTTCGTGCATCGCAAACGGTCCCAAGCACGTTCTGTTCATCGTCGGCATGAACAAGGTCTGCTCTGACATCGACGGCGCCATGAAGCGCGCGCGCAATGTCGCCGCGCCGATCAATGCGCAGCGCTTCGGGCTCAATACGCCCTGCTCCAAAACCGGCTCGTGCATGAACTGCAAATCGCCCGACACGATCTGCTGTCAGTTCCTCATCACGCGGTTTTCACGGCATAAGGACCGCATACATGTGATCCTCGTGAACGACACGCTCGGCTTCTGAGCGACGGAGGCAGCGACTATGATTACATCGGCGTTTGACGACCGGTCGCCCGCAAAGATCAAGCCGAAAATCAATGAAAACGCGCCGAAGGTGGGAGCGGTCATCTTCACGTTTTCGCATGTGATCGAACAGTATGTGACGGAGCACTATGCCTCTGAGAAGGTCGGAGAACTGCTGATGGCGCACGGCGCGAACCCTGTTTATGTCATTACCTGCCACGGCAAACAGTACGGGTTTTTCCGGACATGGGTCGGCGCGCCCGCCTGTGTCGGAACGGTCGAAGAGATCCGGGAGATCCTGAACACAGATAAAATCATCCACTTCGGCGGTGCCGGCTGTCTCGACAAGGCAATCGCGAGAGGAAAGGTCATGATCCCGACCGAAGCGTACCGGGACGAGGGGACCTCGTACCACTATGCTCCGGCATCCGATTACATCAAAATCAAAAATGCGCCGATCGTGGAGGCGTTCATGAAGGAGAACGGGATCCCGTACGTTCTCGGAAAAACCTGGACGACGGACGCGTTCTATCGGGAAACCCGCGATCACTTTGAAGCGCGCAAGGCGGACGGATGCATCTCCGTGGAGATGGAAGGCTCCGCAGTGCAGGCGGTATGCGATTTCCGCGGGTTGGAGGTCTATATGTTCTTTACCGGCGGCGACCTCTTAGACGCGCCGGAATGGACGAACAGAAAAGAAGACGGTCAAATCAAGGACACGCAGCACGACGCCGGGCATTTCGACATCGCTCTTGCGCTTGCCGAGTATGTGTCAAACCGGTAGATCCGATCCTTTCAGCAGGTTTTCTGCACGAATGCCAAGTAAAAAACATCCCCTGCGGATGCATCGGACCGTTCCCCGGGGAGCGGTCCGATATTCTTACCGGGCAGGTTCAGCGGTTTTCACAGCACAAGGACTGCATCCATGCGGTCCTCATCAACGACACGCTCGGCTTCTGAGCAAAGATACAAAAAAGGGCTCCGAAGCGCTATTCTGAAAAGGGTGGTTTTCAAACGCATCCAAAGGCCTTCCCCTTGAGGGGAAGGTGCCGTTAGGCGGATGAGGTGTCAGAACAGGCAAAACAAATCATCCGCAAAAGCTGACGCTTTTCGCGTGTCCACCTCATCAGTCACCTTCGGTGACAGCTTCCCCTCAAAGGGGAAGCCTTTTTTCATCAAAGGCGCGCTTATACACTACCTGCGGCGGTGATACCCTCCTTTGTCGGGACGCGCGCTTGGCTCTCCTGTGCAAGGGGAGCTGTCGAGGCTTGCCGAGACTGAGGGGTTGTAAAGCCAGCAGACCTGTACTCGACAACCCTTCCGTCTCGCTCCGCGATCCACCTCCCCTTGCACAGGGGAGGCAAGATGCGCGCAACGGCATTTTCTATTTCCAAAAACAATCCAACGGTGTTAGGGGTGCCCCTTAAAGCAAAAGCCAGGGCGGTTTAACATCGGCTTTCGGCATTCGGAACACAAATGCACTGCTCGCTATTCTGTGCGACTGAAAGAAATGTGTGCAACTGACAGAAACCTACCGAAGAAAAAAACGTTTTCCGGAAAGTTTGCGTTTGAACTATACCGATAAGCTGGAAATTATAGAGCCGCTAAAGACAAAATCATATCAGGGAGCACGACATTCCTTCCATAGTCGTATTGTTCCTGTTGTTCGGGCGTTCGTCCTACCAAGGCCACTCCTGACGCAGAATTATCGGATACTACGAGCAATGCAATTCCCGGGAGTTCAAATAGTTTCGTCATCAAATAGAACGAACTCGTTTCCATTTCAATCAAATCTGTGTGAAAACTTCGAATCTCCTCCAAATGTGAATACTCCAGAGCGATCGAAGGCGTGCAAAAAACACTAGCTTTCCGAATATCGTATCCTTTCCTTTTACCGATACCAATCACCCTATCAACATACTGCATGTCCGGAACAACTTTTTCAAAAAGCATGTTTTCGTGAATGGATTCTTTCATAAGGTACGCATCTGCGTAGCTGCCTGATAAGGAAAATGACGGCGTACAAACATCCCCTACACGGAACGTTTCATTCAATCCGCCAACGGCACCGATGAAAATCAATCTCTTGAATGACAATTCCGCACATAAAGACAAATGATCGATCAGATTTCCGGCGGAGGATCCAATCTTGATCCATCCGATATTCAAATTGTCTTTCTCAACCGAGTACCCAGCAAGATAAGCCCCTTCTTTTAATGTTGTGACTTTGCATTTCTCGTCCATATTCAGTTTATATGGAGAAAAACTCGGTGCGACCACAAGCGCATCATAAGTAATCTCTTCTCTCAATCCAAAAGCTTGCGCCGCCATGTGCTCGGAATTGTACAGATGGAACTTATCAATAATTCTTTTTAATGATTCCTTCATTCTTTTCTCCGAAAGCTCCAATTATTATAATTCATCTTATCACGAGTCTCGAAAGAATACAATATATAAGCACAGCCGACAAAAACCAACTGTGCTTTTGAAATACCCCATTGACAAAGTGCCTCGGAAGAGCCTTTTTTGCTTTTATCAGGAAAGTGCTGCGATCACGTCGTCGAGCGTTTCGGCAAACGTGATACCCTTCAGTTTTTCCGGCGTAGAAAGCTCGGACGCGAGCATGCGGTCCAGAAGCATGCGAAGTCCCGTATAATACCCGTTCAGATCGTAAAGGATACACGGCGCGTCAAGATGCCCCAGGGCGACCTTGCTCATGATCTCCGCGATCTCTTCGAGCGTGCCCGTGCCGCCCGGGAACGCGATGAACGCGTCGCCGAGCGCGATCATCTTCGCCTTGCGTTCGGACATATCCTGCGTGATGTAAAGCTTGGTGATCGCGTCATAGACGAAGCCCGCGTCCACGAAAAACTGCGGCTCAACGCCGAACACCTTGCCTCCTGCCGCGAGAACGCTTTCCGCGAGCATGCCCATCAGTCCGCAGCGGGAGCCGCCGTAGACAAGGTTGTGTCCGTTTTCACCGATCCATGCGCCGAGTGCGCGCACCGCCTTCTCCAGCGCCGGATCGTTCCCCGGCGTCGCCCCGAGATAGACCGTAATGTTCATAATTCCCCCATGCATCAAAGAAAAGCCGCAAAGCGGCATATTGTTCCGGCGGGAATATCGCGTCCCGCAGGGACATATCGTGCCGCAGGCATATCGCAAAGCCGGAATCGATGCGATATGCTGCCGAGGCAGCACGATATATTTGCTTTTGCAAACACGATATACGGTCTGCCGCCGTACGATATAACGCCCGTTCCTCCGAACGTCGGAACGGGTATCACTGGCTGGTTACCCGCGGCGCGCTTCCTTCAGCGGCTGATCCCAGTGCACCGTGCCGCCCGCCTGCTTACAAAGCGCGTCGATATCCTCTCGGAAGGTTTCCATCAGCATTGCTTCACGCTTTTTCGAGCGTCTGCCCGGTGCCTCATACAGTACGTCGGAATAATACGCGTCGTAGGAAACCGCAAAGTCGCTCTCATCGATGTGCGGAAAGAACGTCACCGCTGCTTCATAGCGCACCGTGCCGTTCTCGGATGTCGCAATCAGCATAACCAGCGCCGCGTGACGGTGGATGCTGTTTGCAATGCAGTCCGCCGCAAAGTATTGTTCGTAAACGTTTACCGTTATCATATGTTCCTCTCTTTCATGCGGCGAAGCCGCAATTCATGTCCTAAGGACAATTCACGACGCCGCAGGCGTCAATTCATGGCGCTGCCAATTCATGTGCGTCGGGGCAATTCATGCGCGTCGGGGCAATTCACGACCGTAAGGTCAATTCATGCACCGCAGGCGCAATTCATTCATCCGCGAAAGCTGACGCTTTCTGCGTTTCCACCTCATCCGCCTTCGCTCACGCTGCGGCACCTTCCCCTCAAGGGGAAGGCGTTCGGAAGTGCATGCCCCTACACGACCACCTCGTACGCGTCCTTTTCGCCGTAGTCGGAAAGCCGGTACGGGCTTAAAATGCCCTTGTCGGTCACCACGCCGGTCACAAGTTCCGGCGGCGTGACGTCGAACGCCGGATAATAGCCCTTCACGCCGTCACGCGCGGTCTTCGTTCCCATGGCTTCCAGCACGAAGGCGGGATCGCGGAACTCGATCTTTAC
>JAFOQN010000198.1 GCA_017393775.1 Clostridia bacterium | reverse complement strand
GCGCTTCGCGTTTTTTCACCGCGCAACAACATGTTGCTTTTCAAAGGCCGCGTTACTGTGTTATGATACCTTCAGGAGGTGATCCGATGGCTACGAAAGACGTTATTTATACGCTTCGCACAAATGCGGGGCTTTCGCAGGACGAGCTTGCCGAAAAAGTGTTTGTGACGCGGCAGGCGGTGTCAAGATGGGAAACCGGCGAAACGGTGCCGAATACCGAAACGCTGAAGCTGCTGTCCGAGCTGTTCGGCGTGTCCATCAACGCGCTGCTCGGCGTACCCCAGAAGCGCATCTGTCAATGTTGCGGCATGCCGCTGGAGGACGAAATCATCGGCAGAAACGCGGACGGAACGCCGAACGCGGATTACTGCAAATGGTGTTATGCCGACGGAACGTACACGTACAGTGATATGGACGATCTGATCGACGTCTGCGTCAAACATATGGTCAGCGACGCGTTTACCGAGGATCAGGCGCGCGCGTATCTCAGGCAGGAGCTGCCACGGCTGGACTACTGGAAGCGGTATGAGGAGCTGAGCGACGACGGACAGTTCGAAGCGTTCAAGCAAAAGCTGATCGAAGAGATCAACGATCTCGGGATCGAGGGCATGCCGAAGCTCGATAAGCTGAACGCGCTTGTCGGAAGCTATGTGAATCTCGAATACCCTCTGCCGAGCGGCATGAAGGTGAAGTTTCTCAACGACGGGACGACGTATCTCGGGAATCAGCTCGAATGCGAGTTCGGCGGCGACCGGTGCTTCGGCGTGCTTGCGAACATGGATTTTATCCTGATCTGCACCTACGCGGAAGGCGGCGCGGATCCGGAGCTCGTGCTCTACAAGAAAAGATAAATACAAAAACCGGATCCCGGCAGGCGCTGCCGGGATCATTTTGATTTACGGATTCTGATACTTTGCGATCAGCGCGTCGATTTCAGATTGCTTGATGTTGAACTCCTTTCGGATATGCTCAAGCGCGATGGCAGGTCGCTTTTCAAGCTTTTTACGCAGGGATTCGACCGAGCTTCTCCAGGCCGACATGCTCTTCGGATATTTCCATCGCTCGATATGCCGCTCCATTTCCGGTTCAAGCTCTTTGGTCATCTGATCCAGCAGAGCCGTCAGCCGCTCCGGCGAAAGCTGCGTCATTACAAGCTCCACATAACGCTCGATGAACTTCTGCCGCCATCCGGGATTGGTTTTCAACGCCACGGTGAAATAGAAGTATGTCAGTGAACCGTTGTTCGACGGTGTGCCGCCTTTGTTGAAATACAGGTAAGCGACGTTGCGGTTCTCCCCGCTGCTCATAGCAAGGTCAAGATCGTACAGGATCGGACGCCATTTGATGCGATAATCGGTCGTTCTCCAATACTTTTGATTGAAGCAGTCGGTATCGATGAACAGCTGCCGGCAGATTACATAATCGATAAACGCGTCGGCGTCCACCTTTTCCAAAAACTTCCGATACGCGTCATCCGACGACAGGTTCGCGTTCTTTGCGGCGTTGAAGACTTCCTTGAACTCCTTGTTCGAGCCCTTCATCGCCGTCGCGCCGTTTCGCATGATGGAATTGACCGTATCGGGATCGACGCCGAAGTGCGTCTCAAGATAGCGGGAATTGAGATCCTCGTTGAAATCATAGATCCCGTAATACTTACCGTTCACATACACTACGCAAAATCGGGAGTTTGCACAGTCGACGTTCAATCCGATACAGGCGCGGGACACAAACGCATCCGTCAGCCTTGCTTTATGATAGTCCTGCCCCGCCTGGCGAAGCGCGAAGGAGGAAAACTCCGTGAAGCCATACCCCGGGAAAAACGGATAATCAACTCTCCGCACGCCGTATTCCGCACGCAGCGTCAAGGTCATGGATTTCTGCGAAATGTATGTCAGCGTACCTCTGCCCTTGGCTTTGATATCGCACGGAAACGTCGTGCCCATCAGCCCGTCGGCTTCGTAGTAGTTTACATACCCCTTGCGCTCCTTGATATTCTTATGTTCTTTTACCTTATAGACCGTGTTGAAATCCTCCGGCGACATGGCGATACACACCACCGGAAGCGTATGCGGCTTTTCGAACAAATAATGGAACGTGACGATCTCGCTGCGCAGAAGTCCGTTTTTGTATGCGACCGCACGGATCACGGCGTTCTTGCCGATGTCGATCGGTTCCGTATACAGTTTGCTGCCCTGGGAAGGCTCGCTGCCGTCCGTTGTGTAGCGGATCTCGGCATTCGGGTCAATGCACGAAAGCGTGAGCGTAAACGCATCTTTATGATACAGCGCCGTATCGGAGAACATCGGCTGGCTCACATAGCCCGGATAGCTTTGATTGCTGTTCTTTTCGCCTTTTGTCTTATCGGTAAAGAAAACACGGCGCACATGATTGTCGCCTTCGATCCGTCCGCTCGACATACCCTTGCGCTGTACGCCGGTCTGAAACGCGTCGCGTACGGTGCCGCCGGTGTCGGAAAGGTACAGCGTCTCGCCTGTCGGGCTGATGCTGAAGTTTGCATCCCCTTTTTCATAATCCGCATACGAGTCGGTCGCATTGAGGACAGCATAGCCATGCCCTTCAATCGAGAGCGACGTGATGCGATATTTTGTAAGGTCTTTCAGCGAATCGCTTAGATACCAGCCGTCGAGCGATACCGTCCTTTCTCCGCCGTTATACAGTTCGATCCAGTCCTTCTCGCCGCTTCCCCGATCGTGAATGGCGCATACCTCGGAGATGTATACGCCGTCAGATGGAAAAAAACCGATCGCCTCCG
>JAFOQN010000197.1 GCA_017393775.1 Clostridia bacterium | reverse complement strand
TTCCGTTTGTCAACACCTTTTTTCAAACTTTTTTCAAGTTTTTTCGCCGCCCTTTCGGACCGCTTTTCGGTGTCCCTCGCTTCCCTGTCGCGAACGTGCCTTATATTACTCCTACTCTCCTCAATTGTCAATACCCTTTTTGACAATTTCCACAATATATTTTAGCAGGCATAAAAAATAGGAAGCGGACTGAAATCCGCTTCCTTTCATCGTCTCTAAGCGTTGTACTATATTTGACAAATCATTTATTAATCACAATACTGAAACCTTCTCATATGATCACTCTTTAAATAATTCGTTACAGAATATTAATTCCTCAAATTTCGCTGGAGTATAATACTGCTCTGAAACTGCTTTCTTACCGTTCGTTAATCTAATTATTACTTCCAACTTCTTTTTAAGATTACTTTGTGTAGTTTTATACTCATCTATCGTGATTGGAATCTTTTTTATTTCTCCTGCTGGTATTATCGCATATTCTGAAATAGATCTATCGTTTAAGAATGATACTGAAAATACTTTACTATTATTATACTTGACCACGATATCATCTATAACTGCTACTGTATTTCCTGTATTCTGTACAATAATAATTGGTTGAAAATTTGAGCCTGCTCCCCACATTATCACGCCACTCACTCTTGAAATCTTTGAAGCGTAATCAAGGTAGAACAGTCGTATTAAAGAAACAATTGATACAACTAAACTTGAAATGCTTACACATAACGCTATTGAAGAGATAAAACCTTCACCCATATGATCTCACCCTTTGGAGTACTTATCCTACATTGCTAATATTCTCGAGAAGTATATCCTTTTGGTCCTTAATTTGTTCTTTCGAAGCAATCGCATGCTGCTCGTAATAATCCAAACATTCATCAATGATAAATAATAACTGGTTAGCACAAGATAAAGGGTTTAATACGCCTTTATATACATGCAATCTTCCTGATGATAATATATCAAAAGCAGCATTATATAGTGTCTTGATTGCAAGAGCTTCAACATCAGTTTGTGCAGTCCATTTCTCTATTTCCGATTTTGAATTGCCTATAACATTATCAATCTTAAACTGTAAAGTGGGTCTGCATGATGGTGCTGTAGAATACTTCGCATCTGCTTTGTTAATCCTTTCATCAATATAAAACATGAACCTTTTAAGGTTTTTCTTATACTTGCTCGCAAACAGCATAGATATCCCTCCTAAAAAATGACTAAACAAATTACATCCTATATACAAGATCAATAAAGAACATCAATCATTAATCGGAAGCACCTTGTCGATGCTTCCGATCCAAATACGTTATTTGTTTAGGAGATCATGTCGCCCTGATGCGCGATGAGCGTGGCGTCATAGACGCCGTCCACGCGCAGGAACTTGTCGACAAAACCGGTTTCGCTGGAGCGGATGCGGAGCTCGACTGCAAGCTCGACGCCTTCGCGCTGAACGGTCTTGGACTTGACGCGTGCGTACGGAATCTGTGCGACCATTGCCTTGACCTGCTTACTTGCACGTTCTTCATAGTGCAGGATAAGCAGATACGGCAGAGAGGCTTTCTTCTTGGACGAAGCAAGCAGCAGCATGAACACGCCGATCAGGATCGCGCCGATGATCGCGGCAAGATAGAAGCCCGCGCCGAGCACGATGCCCTCTGCGATCGCCCAGAACATGAACACGGTGTCGATCGGATCCTTGATCGCGGTGCGGAAACGCACGATGGACAGCGCGCCGACCATACCGAGGGACAGCTTGACGTTGTTTGACATGATCAGAATAACCATCGTCGTGACCATCGTCAGCATCACAAGGCTCATGTTGAACGTCTTGGAATAGATGACGCCGGAGAACGTGAGACGGTAGATCAGGTAAACAAATAAGCCGATCACGAACGCCAGGATTACGGTCACGAGCAGCGGCAGGACCTGGTTGGTAGAGAAATTGAAGATTTCCCGCAAAGAAGTTGATAAATCCATACTATCCTCCAAATGTATTTCTTTCTTATAATATCAGCAGTCGTATTGTCTGCAAAAGAGGTACTTACTTGCCGCCGTTTTCAGCGACGCCGGGAGCTGAATGAGCTCCGCCACATACGGATCGAGGAAGTTGTTGTACTTGACCTCGAGCACGCACTGTCCGATCAGCTCCGTTGCGGGAAAGGTGATCGCATGCGGATCGAAAAGATCGGTGCAAAGGTAACCGGTGCGGATGTTCCGGTCAAGCGTGATGCGCACATCTTCGAGCGGGAACACGAACGGCTGCCGGTAGTAATCGACGAGAACCTTTGGCCGGAGTCCTTCCGTGCGAAGCGCGGCGTATGCCTCCTTCGCAAAGGGACTGTTGAGATGCATGAGGAAGGTGAACTCCCCGGCGATCAGCGCTTCCGCCTGATTGCGCGTCAGCGACAGACTGTCCTTTTTGATGAACTGACCGTTTTTGTGCTTGCGCTCCAGCTTGATGACACGATCGGAAAAATTATAGATGCGGATGCGCCACTTGTCACGGTACTGTACGCCCGCGACCTTTTCGCTGACCGCAGCGTCGTACGCATCGTCAAAGTACAGGCTGCGGATATGATATCCGCCGCCGGTCTTCTGCGCATACGGGTCCGGCTTCATCGCAGCGTTCAGCCGGATCGCCAGAAGCTCCGCGTCCGCGTCGGAGATCACATATTTGAGTTCGTGCCGATAGCCCTTGGCGTTCGGCTTCAGCTTCAGATTCACGAAATCTTGCCCACCTTTCCGAACAGACTGATCATCTCATCGTTGCTGAGATGATAGTGTGTGTGTTCGTTGATATAATGCTGGCAATAGTACAGGTACCAGTCCTGATAGTTCCTTGCGTACTGCCGGATCTTGTCGCAATGGCTGTTCCATCCCTTGGTGGACAGATCGTGGTACGGTCTCCAGCGAACGAGGTCGTAGGTTTCCATCTCCTTGCGGATGTTCTCCTGCAGCAGATCCACCTTTGCGAGGATCTTTTCCGGCGTATACACTTCCTTATAGAAGTAGGCGCAGTACTTGAGGAAGAGCTTGACAAATTCATTGTTCGACATCATCGACCGTCCGAGCACCGTGGAAAAGGATTTCCCTGCGCCGTGACCTGCCGGATCGAAATACTTCCAGAAGAAATCGCGCCGGTAGCCTGTGGATTTCTCCGCCGCCTGACTCGCATTGTCGCCGTTCATCGCCCAGCAGTAGTCGTACTGGATCCAGCGCCACTTGTTATCCTTTTCGGACGACCGCCACCACTTGATGTTGCCGGTGTCCGTGTTGCCGATGATGATCTCGAACGCGCAGTACATGGCGAACTGATCCGCGTCGACCTGCCGGCAGACATATTCGTAATCCGACGGATTGGAAAGATCGCAGTGACGATCCTCGCAGAACTTGATCAGATCCTTATAATCCTGCAGACCGTCGCCGCATACCACGCACTGTTCGTTGTTGCCGTTCCAACGGAGGATGTCGAGCGAGTCGACGTCCTGGATGCCGTAATGCTGCGCAATATAAAACTTGCTGATCTTTTCACGCAGGTTATAGACGCCCCAGTACTGTCCGTTGAGATACACAACGCACTGGATGAACGCCTGATTCGCAATATCGACGTCCGCGTCGTCCAAAAGGCTTTGCACCAGGATGTCGCGGATGCGCGAGAGCGCGGCGTCCTGTCCCGATGCACGAAGTACCAGAGATTTATAGGAATCCCACGGACGGTTTGCAAAGAACGGATATTCGATGCGGCTTGTGCCGACACCCTTCCTTGCGATCAGCGCAATGCCTCGCTGCGCAAGCTTTCGAGAGAATGCGCCGAACATGCGGATGTTAAGATCGGTCTCGTACAGGACCTCCCCGCCGCCTGCCGTCGTATACGTCATCGTTGCAGGCTTTTCCCACATGCGTCCCTTCATATTGAAGTTCGCATACTTGCCCATCGTCTCGTTTCTGCCGATCATCAGCTCGTCGGGTTCGCCCTTGCCGGTGTAGTCAACGCCTTTGACATAGATGCCGTACTTGGTGTCCCAAAGGTTCTCCGGCTCGGTGACGAGGAACACGACCGGCAGATTGGTGTTGTGCGCTTCGACGGTCTCTTCGGCGCCGACAATGATATAGGTATAGGAGCGGATATCGCTCGGGTAACGGCTGTTGTCCTGTGAAAAGGTGCGGATGCGCAGAACCGTGTTTTCCTTGATCGCGATCGGTCCCGATACACGGTCGGATTGTTCCGTCGGCGCAGTCTTTTTCACCGGGTCGTTTTCCTTGCCGCAGGAAAGCGTATACGTCGCATAGCAGCCCTCGGGTACGGTGATGTTCACCGTCTGAATGCCCTGATAGATGCCGCTGTGCGTATCCGCCGTTGCCGCTTCGCAGTAGATGCCGCGTCCGTTCGTGTCGTTCACCGCGCCTTCGGTGGGCTTGTCGAAGAGCTTCCAAGCGCCGCTCGCGTCGCGGCCGTAAGACACGCAGGAATGCGCTTCCGGCACAATCACGCGGTCGATCAGTATTCCTTCCGCATCATACAGAAGCAGTGTTTCCCCCGCCGCCGCAATGTCGAAGTTTAAAAGGTATTTCCTTTGGTCCGCCGTTATATCCTTTTCGGACTGACCTTCACGGGGCAGACTGCCCTCCATCTGCAGGACGAGATATCCTTTTCCGGCGATACTCGTTCCGTCAGGAAAAACCCATTTCCGAGGCTTGGATTCGTTGTCCGTGAGTGAAAATCCCGTGAGGTTGACCGGAGAATCGGACCGGTTATACAGCTCGATCCAACTGCCGAGATCGGCGTCGTACGGGCGGTCGCTGCCCGTGCTTTTCGAATTGGCGTAAGTCACATAGTATCCGTCGACAAGGATCTCGTTGAGGGAGATATCATGCACGCCCATCGGACCGTTTTCCTTCTCTTCAAAGAGAGAGCGTCCGTTGATCGTATTGTCGTAGCCGGGCGTCGGCTTGTCCGAGCTTTCGAACGACGCGTACGGATCGAACGAGCCGTTCGTGTAGATGCGTGCATAGGAGCAGTTTTTCTGCTGCGGACCGAACTCGATATAATCGACGATCAGGTCCTTATTTGTCGTGAATACGAGGGTTTCGCCGCCCTGAGAGGACAGACCGAAATCAAAGCTGTACACGCCGGTCATCGGCTTTTCGGTATGATACAGCACAAGGTAGGAATACGCTTCCAGCACGGTTCCCTGCGGAAACGTGTATTTTTTCGGCTTCGTGACGTCGTCAGAAAGACTGAAGCCCGAAAGATCGAACGCCGTGCTTCCGGAGTTATAAAGTTCGATCCAGTCGCAGTAGGTACCGTCCGGAGCCTTATGCGCGGTGCCGTTCGACGCCATGAACTCGGTCACACGGACCGGGCAGTCAGTCGTTTCCGCAATGCCCGTTTCGTTGTCCGCCTGCCGCGTGGAATTATAGGCGTTCCAGCCCTCTTCTGTATTCGGATAGCCCGGCGTCGGCTTCATGACCGACCAGGAACCGTCGTTGTCGAATGCGAACGAACTACCGTCCACGGCAACCGTTTCGTCATGGGTGCCGTCGCCGACACCGTATGCGTTTGCGTTGCCCTTCTGTCCCGCATAGAAGCCGGATAGATCGACCGTTACGATTGCCGTTCCGGACGGATCGAAAAAGCGCAGAACATCCTCTCTCGAAAGAGCAAAGTCCGCGATGAGGACCTTGGTCTCCGTACCGTCTTCGCCCTTAATGCGCACGAATCCGTTGCCGTTGCTCGGATCGTTCTTCATGCACCAGACGACCAGATACTCATGTGCGCGGATGATCGACTCGCTCGGGAACATCCAGATCGAGATCTCGTCATCCGTCAGACCGTAGCCGAACAGATCAATGTCCGAATTGCTGCGGTTGTACAGCTCGATATAGTCGCTGTAGGTGCCGAGCGGATCGAGTACGGTCTGCTTGTTGCTGACAAGGATCTCGCTGACGATCACATCCGAATTGCCTTGCACGTTCGGCGAAGCACTGCCTGCGCATTTGCTCGTGCCGCAGCTGATCGCCGCGGAGATCGCAATGATGATCGCAAGCAGGACCGCCAGCGCAACCGCCAGAACCGCCCGTTTTTGTTTTTGTTTATTGTTCATATCTGTTCCTCGTATTGGTTTCCATTCTCCGACGATTTTATCATAACACATTTTTCACTGTCTGCAAGACAGAACGGGAATTATTCACAAAAACCACACAGAAATGTTGCCTATTGCATGTCGTGAGCGCGCCGGAGAAGAATCCCCCGCTCGTTTTCCTCGGGATGTACCGCGCACCGCAGCAGCAGGGCATGCTTGATCTTCCCGATGCGCTCGCCGCTTTTCAGTCCGAGCTCCCGCATGATGTCCTCGCCCGAAACCAAAAGCTCGCGTTCCGAGAATGGCGCATGCTCCTCCTGCATCTTCCGATAAATCTCGCGCCAGCGCGCGGCGACGAACGTCGGTTTATATCCGCTTCCGCGCACGTCCGCCTCGCGGATCATGATGAGGTCCTCCGTCCGTTCCCTTCCGAATCCGGCAAAGCGCTTCCGTATCGTCGCATCCGACGCTTCATCGGTGAGATCGAACATGTGCAGACGGATCACGCCGCAGACCCGGTCGATCAGCGCGTTTGGATACCGGAGACGCTTCAGCATCCTCGCCGCGATCTCTGTGCCGTAGATATCGTGCGCATAAAGCTTGCCGTCGCGCTGCAAAGCTTCCGGCTTTCCGACGTCGTGCAAGAGCCCGATGAGCCTTGCGCCGCGCTCCTCCGGCGTGTTCTCACAGGTGTGAAAGAGGTGTGTGAGAACGTCGTATTGATGAAACGCCTTCTTTTGCTGCATGCCGTCGCATGCGAGAAGTTCCGGTAAAAGATACGGCAGCGCGCCGACGTCTTTGAGCATCGTAAGCGCTTCGAAGACGCGCGGCCCCGGCAGAATGCGGTCAAGCTCCTGCCGCTTGCGCTCCCATGCAACGTCCGCTAAAAGCGCCGCATTTGCCTTTGCCGCGTTCCATGTTTCCGGATCGACCGAAAACCCGAGCGAAGCCGCAAAGCGTATAAGCCTTAAGATCCGCAGTCCGTCGTCCCGAAGGATCACGGCTGGATCCTTTGTCGTCGTTCGCAGCACTCGATTCTCGAGATCCTTAAGACCGCCGGTCGGATCGAGGATCGTACCGTCCGAAATGCATTCATACAGTGCGTTGACCGAAAAATCTCTGCGAAACGCGTCCTGTTCCGGCATATTCGCAAAGCGGACCGCATCCGGCTTGTGCGCGCCGCCCGCGCCGTAGGATTCGGTGCGGAACGTCGTGTGCTCGTAATCCGTGCCGTCGATCGTAAGGAGCACCGTGCCGAGCGTTTTCTGCACGATCCTTGCCTCGATCCCGTGTGCGTTCGCCCGCTCGATCAGTTCTTCCGGTCTTGCCTTGCTTGCAAGGTCCACGTCGTGCACTGCCCGGTTTTGAAGCGCGTCGCGTACGCAGCCGCCGACCGCATAGAGCTTTACCCCTTCCCGTTCAAGGGATTTGGCAAAGGCAGTGAGTGCAGTCGGCAGCTTCAGCATTGTTTATACTTCTCCTTCGGGTGCTTCGGGTTCCGCTTCCGGCGCATTCGGCATTTCGCCCTCCTCGTCCGGAAGGAGCTCCTGATGCGGCAGCAGCGCGACGCTTGCGATCTTGGTATCGCCGTCAAGCGACATCAGTCGCACGCCCTGTGTATTTCTGCCGATGATCGAAATCTGATCGACCGGCATCCGCATGATCACGCCGTCGTCGCGGACCAGAAGCAGGTCCTCGTCCTCGGTCGTCATCCTAAGGCAGGCAAGCCCGCCGGTCTTTTCAGTCGCCTTCATGGCAAGGATGCCCTTGCCGCCGCGTCCCTGCACGGTGAACTGGCTTTCCTCGGTGCGTTTGCCGAGTCCCTTTTCGGTGACGGTCAGGACAAGTCCTCCCGGCTGCACCAGAATCATATCCATCACGACGTCGCCTTCATCCAGCTTAATAGAGCGCACACCCATGCCGCCTCGGCCGGTGGCGCGGACGTCGCTTTCACGGAAGCGGATGCACTTGCCGTTTCTCGACGCGATAATGAATTCGTGCTCGCCGCTGCTCATCTCCACCGAGATCAGCTCGTCGCCCTCGCGCACGGTCTGCAGCACGAGACCGCCCTTACGAATATTCATGCACTCCGCGATCCGCGTCTTTTTGATGAGGCCGTCGCGCGTCGCGGTGACGAGATATCCCGTCTCCTCGACCTCTCGCGGGACGATGAACATCGCCGTGACCTTTTCACCGGTTCGAAGCTGCAGCAGGTTCACCACCGGGATGCCCTTTGATGTGCGGCTTGCTTCCGGGATTGCATAGCACTTGATGCGGAACACACGGCCGAAGTTTGTGAAGAACATGATCGGCGCATGCGTGCTCGAAACCAGCACGCGTTCGACATAATCCTCATCCTTCGTCGCTTGTCCCTTGACGCCCTTGCCGCCGCGGTTCTGCGCGCGGAAAGTTTCGGACGGCGTACGCTTGATGTAGCCGAAATGCGTCATGGTGACCGCCATCTCCTCTTCCTGGATGATGTCGTCGAGGTCGATGTCGTCCAGCGCCTGCGTGATCTCGGTACGGCGCGGGTCCGCAAGGCGTGCCTTCACGTCGAGCGCTTCTTCCTTGACAACTTCAAGAAGCTTATGCTCGTCAGAAAGGATCGTGCGTAAATATGCAACGCGCTCGCGAAGCTGTCTGTCCTCTTCCAAAAGGCGCTCGCGTTCGAGACCGGTCAGTCTCTGCAGACGCATATCAAGGATCGCCTGCGCCTGCCGCTCGGAGAAACCGAACTTGGTGCATAAGCCCTCCTTTGCCGCCTGTCCGTTCGGCGACGCCTTGATGAGCGCGATGATCTCGTCGATCACGTCGAGCGCGCGCAAAAGTCCGTCCAGGATATGCAGACGCTCCTCGGCGCGGTTCAAATCGAAGCGCGTGCGGCGTGTCACGACGTCCTTCTGGTGCTGGAGGTAATAGTACAGGATCTCTTTGAGATTCAGGATCTTCGGCTCGCCGTCGACCAGCGCAAGGTTGATCACGCCGAACGTGTCCTGCAGCTGCGTGTGTTTGTAAAGATTGTTCAGAACGACGTTTGCATTGACGTCCTTCTTGAGTTCGATGACGATGTGCGTACCGTTGCGGTCCGTTTCGTCGCGCAGGTCCGAGATGCCCTCGATCTTCTTTTCGTGCACAAGATCCGCGATGCTCTCAACGAGACGCGCCTTGTTCACCTGGTACGGGATCTCGGTCACGACGATGCGGCTGCGGTTTAAAGAAAGCTGCTCGATCTCGGTTTTTGCGCGGACAATGAGCTTGCCGCGACCCGTGCGGTACGCCTGCGCGATGCCGCTCCTTCCGAGGATCGTTGCGCCGGTCGGAAAGTCCGGACCCGGGATGTAGCTCATCAATTCGTCCACTGTGATCTCCGGATTGTCGATCAGCGCGACAAGACCGTCGATCGTTTCGCCGAGGTTGTGCGGCGGCATATTCGTTGCCATACCGACCGCAATGCCGTTACTGCCGTTCACAAGAAGGTTCGGGAACCGTGCGGGAAGTACCGTCGGTTCCTGCTGCGTGCCGTCAAAGTTCGGCTGGAAATCGACCGTGTCCTTGTCGATGTCGCGCATCATTTCCATTGCCATCTTAGAAAGACGCGCTTCCGTATAACGCATCGCCGCCGCGCCGTCGCCGTCGGCGGAACCGAAGTTGCCCTGCCCTTCTACGAGCGGATAGCGGGTGTTGAAGTCCTGCGCAAGGCGCACCATTGCGTCGTACACGGACGAGTCGCCGTGCGGATGGTATTTACCCATGCAGTCGCCGACGATACGCGCGCTCTTACGGGTGGGCTTATCGGGCGTGACGCCGAGCTCTTCCATCGAGTGCAGAATGCGGCGGTGCACCGGCTTCATGCCGTCGCGCACGTCGGGGAGCGCGCGGCTTGTGATGACCGACATTGCATAGGCAATGAAGCTCTTCTGCATCTCGCGCTCCAGATTGATCGGCCGGATGCGGCCGTTGTTCGTTGTCATTTCGTCCATATGCTTACCTCATCAGATGTCCAGATCGGTGACCAGCTTCGCGTTCTGCTCAATGAACTCACGCCGCGGCTCGACCTTGTCGCCCATCAGCAGCGTAAACAGCCGGTCCGCCTCGACCGCGTCCTCGACCGTAACCTTGAGCATCAAACGCTGTTCGGGGTCCATCGTCGTTTCCCAGAGCTGCTCCGGGTTCATTTCGCCAAGGCCCTTGTAGCGCTGGATCTCCGGCTTCGGATCGGGACCGATCTCCTTGAGCTTTTCATCAAGCTCTTCGTCGGAATACACATACCACTGCTGCTTGCCGCGCTTTACGCGGTACAGCGGCGGCTGTGCGATATACACATATCCCTCGTCGATCAGCGGACGCATGTGCCGGTAGAAGAAGGTCAGCAGCAGGATACGGATATGGCTGCCGTCGACGTCCGCATCGGTCATGCAGATGATCTTGTGATAGCGAAGCTTCGATACGTCAAACTCCGTATCGATGCCCGCGCCGAACGCCGTAATCATGTACTTGATCGCGTCGCTGGATAACATGCGGTCCAGACGCGCCTTTTCCACGTTCAGGATCTTTCCGCGCAGCGGAAGAATCGCCTGGTACTTCGGGTTTCTGCCCATCTTGGCGGATCCGCCTGCGGAATCGCCCTCGACCAGAAAGATCTCGCAAAGCGAAGCATCCTTTTCCGTACAGTCAGAAAGCTTTCCGGGCAGCGCGGTGGAATCCAAAGCGGTCTTTCGGCGTGTCAGATCCCTTGCCTTTCTTGCAGCTTCGCGTGCGCGAGACGCCATCAGGCACTTATCGACGATCATCCTGCCGATCGGCGGGTTCTCGTCCAGAAATTCCGAAAGGCCCTTATAAACCGTATTAGAAACCAGCGGACGGATGTCGGCGTTGCCGAGCTTGGTCTTTGTCTGTCCCTCGAACTGCGGCTCCTGGAGCTTCACGGAAATGACGGCGGTAAGACCTTCGCGGATGTCCTCGCCGGAAAGCGTGCTGTCCTTTTCTTTGAAGAGGTTTGCGCGCTTCGCGTAATCGTTGACCGCGCGGGTCAGCGCCTGCTTAAAGCCGTCGAGATGCGCGCCGCCCTCGTGCGTGTTGATGTTGTTCGCGTAGGTGTAGATGTCCTCGTTGTAGCCGTCGTTGTACTGCATCGCGATCTCGACGGTCGCCGTTTCCTCGCCGTTCTCCATGCGCTTTGCGGAGAAGTAGATCGGCTCCGGATGCAGGACCTCTTTATTTTTGTTGTAGTGCGAGACGAACGAGCGGATGCCGCCCTCGAAGCAGTAGTCGCGCTCAAGCTGCGGATGCTCGCGTTCGTCGATCGCCGTGATGCGTACGCCCGCGTTCAGAAACGCCAGCTCGCGAAGACGGGACTTCAGCTTATCGAACTCGAACTTGACCTCGTCGAAGATCTCAGCGTCCGGCTTAAACGTGACGCTCGTGCCGGTGTCGTCTTCGGCACATTCGCCCACGACCTCGACCTTCGTCATCGGGATGCCGCGCTGATACTTCTGCCGGTAGATCTTTCCGCCTCTTCTGACCTCGACCACGAGGTCCTCGGACAGCGCGTTGACGCACGAAAGACCGACGCCGTGCAGACCGCCGGAAACCTTGTAGCCCCCGCCGCCGAACTTGCCGCCGGCGTGCAGGATGGTCAATGCGACCTCCAGCGCGTCCTTGCCGGTTTTCTCATGATAGCCCACGGGAATGCCGCGGCCGTTGTCAGAAACCGTCACCGTTTCACCTTCATGGATCACGATGTTGACATGGTCGCAGAATCCCGCCATTGCTTCATCGATCGAGTTGTCGACAAGCTCATAGACGAGGTGGTGCAGACCCCTTGAATCGGTCGAGCCGATGTACATGCCCGGACGGCGTCGAACCGCCTCGAGCCCTTCCAGAACCTGGATCTGTGATGCGCCGTAATCCGCGCTCACTTCATGCTGCAGATCTTCCATACATTCTCCTATCGTCGCGGTCTGTTGAAACATATTTCAACAGACCGGTTATTTACAGTACCGCCTGAAATGCCGTGCATTTCCGGGCGGCGGTCCTGCAAGGTGTAAAATTCGCCGCACATGTCGCCGAATTTTACGGATTGATGCTTCGTTCTTCCCTTGCAGTTTGCGTGCGCGCGTCTACAACGCGCCTGTGATTCTTGCCATCTCCGGCTTCGTTTGGAAAAGTCACGACATTGTTGTGTCGATTCTTTCCCGCAAAGTTTCCACCGCCGTTGCGGCAGCGTAAACGTAAGTCGTGCCCTCCCGCGAGCAGATCACATACGATTTCGGTCTCCCGTAAGACGGATAGTAATGTCCCGCCTCCACGCAGTCGCGGATGATGCGCTCCGTCTCCGCCGTTGCATGTTGCGCCGGCTGGATCGCGATCACGTCCGCGGTCGGCACAAAGCGGTTTTCTCCGATATGCAGAAGCATTATTCCTCCACCACCCTTCCGTTGTGAACGCGGTACACCTGCATCGAAAGCGCACCGGCTTTTACAAACTCTTCAAGATGCGTGCAGGTCACAAAGGTCTGACAGTCCGAAACGACTTCGAGGAGCCTTGCCTGCCGCTCGGCGTCGAGCTCCGAAAAGACATCGTCCAAGAGAAGCACCGGACGCTCACCGCGTACCCTTCGCACCAGGTCGATCTCGGAAAGCTTCAGGGATAGCGCCGCGGTCCGTTGCTGTCCCTGCGAGCCGTAGATCCGAAGGTCCCTGCCGTTCAGCATGAGCCCAAGATCGTCCCGATGCGGACCGATCGAGGTGAAACCGCGGAAGATGTCGCGTTCCAGCCGCTCACCGAGCTGCACCGTCAGCGTTTCGCGCATTGTGTCGTAATCCTGTACCGGAATCGTCGGCTCATAAACCGTTTCGAGAAGTTCCTTTGTGCCGCTCATCTTTGCGTGCAGCGTGTGCGCATTTTGGGAAAGCTCCTCGATAAACGCCGCTCTGCTTTCCATGATCGTCGCGCCGAGCTTAGAAAGCTGCTCGTCCCACAGCTCGATCATGTCATACGGAACGGATTCCTCTTTCAAAAGGAGATTGCGGCTTTTCAGCGCCTGGTTGTACTGCTGCAGCGTGTAGTAGTACGCGGGCTTCAGCTGACTGAGTTCCATGTCGAGGAACCGCCGCCGCTCCTGCGGACCGTCCTTCACAAGCGAAAGATCCTCCGGAGAGAACATAACAACGTTTAAGCACCCCATCAGCTCACCCGAGCGGGAAAGCGGCGCCTCGTCCAGATACACGCGCTTGCGTTCCCCGCGCAAAAGCTCAATCCGGATCGAGCGCGAGCCGCCGCGCGTTTCCAAAGAGAGTGCCACGCTGCCGTCCGTCATGCCGTCCATCAGAAGCTCGCCGTCGTGCGGCGTGCGGTGGCTTCTTCCAAGCGCGCATAAAAAGATCGATTCGAGCACGTTGGTCTTTCCCTCGGCATTCAGCCCCGAAAGGATGTTGAGCCCCGGCTCCGGATACAGCAGAAGGTCCGTATAATTCCGGAATCTATGCAGTTCGATCCCTTTGATGCGCATGGGTATACTCCCCTCAGAATTTACCATACGAGTATAGCACATCCGCCCGATTTTGTAAATATCAATATAGAAGAAAAAGCAATTCTTTTCATATATTTTACACTGCATACTTCATGGATCCCGCCCGTTTTCCGGGCACGAAAAAAGCCCGCAAAAAGCGGGCTTGTATGCAGAATATTTTATCCGTTTCCGACAGGCAACCGGTTCTCAGATCGTCATTCGTGCAGCGTTTCCAGCTTGTCGCAAACCCATTCGATCGTGACGTTCCGATTCGTCGACAAAAGGCCCTGGAATACCGCAAAATAGTAATCGACCCCATCGTAAGAGAAGAATACATCGATTTCCCGTTCTCCCTGAATCTTGGCGGTAACCAACTTGGCGGTCACGCCTAAGCTTTGGATCTCATACTCGATCTCCTCTCCGGCTTCCGTCATAGGGATGCCCATCGACATCTGCATCTCCGGATTGCCGTATATGCATGAGACGCTCGTATGAAGATATGCCCCATCTTCATACGCATTCCACCATCCGATCAAATGCGAGCCGGCGGCATGATCCTCCTCTTTGAGAAAGCAAAGGGTCGCCTGCACGTTGCACTCGTCTTCGCCCAACTTCAACAGCTTGATCCCGTAAGCGTCTTCCAGTTCGGAAACGGATGCGAAATAACGATGTGACATCTCCTCTTTTCCTTCCATTTCTTCAAGCTGCGCTTTGATCTCTGCGGTCATCCGATTGTGCTGCGCCGCCCACTCGGCATACTGCATCTCGTTTGCATACGGCGCATCCTCCAGTAGATCCGCCCATTCGGGGTCGTCGTGATCGACGGTAGCCCTCGAAAGCGTTACGCCGGAAAACCTGATCGCGACACCTGCGCCGACCGATAAAGCGAGCGCGCCGAGGACGATCAGCAGCGTGATCACCCGCTTGTTGCGGCGCGGTGCTGTTCTTTGATAGCTTGTCGCCTCAGCGATCATTTCCTCATCCACGCCGCCCAGCGCCTGCATAAGCTGTTCCTGATTCATACTTCGAATCCCTCCCGAATTAAGAATTTTTTGAGTCCTTTTCTGCAGCGAAAGAGCATGCCCTTGATTTTTGATTCGCTGCAGCCGAGCGCTTTTGCGATCTCTTTGATCGGCTCCGCGGAAAAATACCGCCGCAGAAACGCGCTGCGCATCGGCATGGAAAGCGTACGCAGATATCGGTTCAGCGCATCCGTCAACGCGATGTTCGAAACGTCGTCCGTTCTGCCGACACAGTCCTCCAATTCATCCAGCGACAGATCAAACTCCGTTCCTCCGCGTTTCTCCGCTGTCTGCCGACGTCGCCGATCCAGCGCATTCTGACGAACGACTACATTCAGAAACGCACCGAGCGAGTCCGGCTTGTTCGG
>JAFOQN010000196.1 GCA_017393775.1 Clostridia bacterium | reverse complement strand
TCATGTTGTTTGTTTCTCCTTTACCTTAATAGATTTTATTTGGTTACCTGAACGTGTTTTGTGTTATAGGAAAGCGGTCGGAATTCCTTTCCGCCGGATTCGTAGAACTTGCCGTAGAACTCGACGTACTGCAGTCTCGCGCAGTGCACGAACGCGCCGAGCGCGTTGATCGCGACGTTGAACGTATGCAGCGCGATCACGAGCGCGATGCAGAGCACAGCGCCGAGGATCGCCAGAACGATGTTCGACGAGCCCGTCAGCATGTTGCTGAGCATGTTGAACACCTGCCCGATGACACCTGTCGCGATACCGAGCGCGAACAAACGCGCATAGGACAGGATGTCAGACAGAACGCCTGTGATGTCGTACAGACCGCCGAGCCCGCTCATCAGCCGCTTCAAGGGATTCTTTTTCTCGCGCCCCTTGAACAGCACGACCATCGCTGCGCCGACGGCTGCTGCGATCAAAGCCGGCATCGTAACGAACTTCGGAAGCGCAATCGGCGTACCCGCCATGCTTGTGATCGCGGGCAAAAAGCCGATAACCAGACCGAGCGTGATCAGCACCCAGGAGATCTGATCGAACAGTGCGCCTTTCCAATCGCCTTTGGAGAACTTGTCGACTGCGCCGACGATATAGCCCGCAACGATGTGCAGAATACCGAGTCCGAAGCAAAGACCGAGCATCGCCATGGAGTTCTGCATCGGATCGATCCATGCCGGGAAGATTCCGATCCGGTCAAAGAACTGACCGATGATCGTGAACACGCCGCCGGACGTATCGGTCCGCGTGATGCCGAAGAACGAGCCGGTGAGCACGCCCCACACGATCGTGGAAAGCCCACCCCAGAACAGCACGCGCGAAATGCCCGCGCTCATGCCGGTCGGCTTTTTCTTTTTGATGTAGAGCAGCGACCCGAGCATCAGAAGGATCCCGTATCCGGTATCGCTGAGCATCAGTCCGAACAGCAGGATATAGAACGGCGTCATATACGGCGTGCCGTCGATCGTACCGTAGGCGGGACGCGAATACAGTGTCTGGACCTCTTCGAACGGCTTCACAAACTTGCTGTTCTTCACCACGGAAGGCGGTTCCTCGCCTTCGATCGGATCGCGCGTTTCGAAGCTGTACGCGTCGGTCACGCTTTTGATCGCCTGCTCCGTTTTTTCGACCTCGTCCTCGCGTACCCAACCTTCCATCACGAAGGCATGCGCCGTATAGCTGAGATCGCCGCGCGCGTTCATCCGGTCGGCGTCGATCGTTTCGGCGTCCAGCGCGTTCTGCAGCGTCTCGATCGCTTCGCCGTGCGATTCGAGCTGTTTCTGCGCTTCGGCATACTGCTCGTCGATCTCGGCAATCCTGCGATCGAGCGACTCGATCGCTTCGCGCGGCGTTCCCGAAAGCTTCGGAAATACATAGTCCTGCCAGTCGATCGTTTTCAGGAAGTTCTGCACGGCGCGCGTGTCGTCCTCCCTGCACGCGAGGATCGTGGGAACCGTTGCGCTTTCGCTCAGAAACTCGGCTTCGAGGTATTCCTGTTCACGCACGCGCTGCACATCCTTCGATGCGCACAGCCCGATGAAATAATGCACGCGCTGCGTGTTCTTTACGGAATCCATCGGAACGGTCAGCGCGGTCCACGGTTCAAGCGAGGTGCGCATCGAGATTGCCTTCTCGCGCTCGGCAAGAAGACGCGTCTCCCGATGCATCAGCTCCTCGATCTCATCCGTCGTTTCGACTGCTTTCGGCACATAATCGCGCATGCCGGAAAGCGTCATTTCGCGTTTCTGCGGACTCAGAAAGCCGGCTTTCTTCGCGTATGGCTTGACTGCGCTGATGGATTCGGCAAGTCTTTGTATGCGCACATTGATCGCGTCCGCTTCCCCGTTCTGCGTTTCCCCGTCGGCGAGCTTGATGATCTCCACCGTACCGGCTTTCTGCAGCGCATTGAGGATCGCCTCCTGATCCGATTTCAGCGCGACCAAAGACAGGCGCTTCATCGCTACGATCATACCGTTGCTTCAATCCTTTCCATCAAATATGCGATCGCTTCGGGAACGTTCCGTTCCGCCGCTTCGATCAGCTTGTGCGTTTCGGCCTTCGCTTTATCGGTTACCTCCGCCGCAATGGCTTTTCCGTCCTCCTGCGCTTGCGAAAGAATTTCCGCCGTATGTCTGCGTTCCGATTCGGCTGCGGCGGCGATTGATTCGTCAGCAGCGGTCCGCGCCTTTGCAACGCGTTCCCTTGCCGTGCGGTTGGCTTCCTCAATGATCTCGTCGGCACGGGTCTCCGCTTCAGCGATCCGTTCCATGATACTTGTCATACGCTTCTCCGTTTCGAATGGTTATTTCGTGCCGAACAGACGATCGCCCGCGTCGCCGAGACCCGGAACGATATAACCGTGATCGTTCAGCTTTTCGTCGATGGACGCAACATAGATATCGACGTCGTCGTATACCTTGCGGATTGCTTCGATGCCCTCCGGGGCGGCAAGCAGGTTGACGAGGCGAATGCTCTTCGCGCCGCCCTCTTTCAGCACGCGGATGCCCTCAATTGCGGAGTTGCCGGTCGCCAGCATCGGGTCAACCAGGATCGCGTCACGCTCCTCGATGTCATACGGAAGCTTGCAATAGTAGCTGGTCGGCTTCAGCGTATCGGGGTTGCGGTACATACCGATGTGTCCCATCTTTGCGTTCGGGATCATATTCATCATGCCGTCCGCCATGCCGAGACCTGCCCTCAGGATCGGCACGATCGCGATCTTTTCGTTCGCAAGCACCTTGAACGTGCTCTTGCAGATGGGGGTTTCGATCTCCGTGTCGACGAGCGGAAGATCGCGCGTGACTTCGTAGCACATCAGCATTGCAAGCTCGCTGACGAGCTCGCGGAACTCTTTGTTGCTTGTGTTCTTGTCGCGCAGTCTGGACAGCTTGTGCTGTACAAGAGGATGGTCGATTACGGTAACTTTCATACTTGCTCCTTCCCCGCCTCATAAGCGGTAATGATTCCGATTCGTCTCGCATGTCTGCCGCCCTCAAATTCGGTCGACAGCCATACGTCGGTGATTTCCAATGCCAAAGAGAGCGGAATGATTCCCGCTCCCATTGCCAAAACATTTGAATCATTGTGTCTTCTGGTCATTTCCGCAGACCTGAGATCCCCGCAAAGCGCGCAGCGGATCCCGCGGACCTTGTTTGCCGCGATGGACATGCCGATGCCGGTGGTGCAGATCACAATGCCGCGATCGGCCTTGCCGTCGCGCACAAGCTCTGCAGCCGCGATCCCGAACTCTGGATAATCGACGCTTTCGGTGCCGAAACAGCCGCAGTCGATCACTTCGTGTCCCTGCGAAATAAGATGTTCTTTGACGGCTTCCTTATATGCGTAGCCGCCGTGGTCGGATCCGATAGACAGTTTCATAGATGTTGGTACCCCCTCCGATCATTCTGAATGATTATATCAAGTTTACAACTGTTTGTACAGAGGCGAAATGCAACTTTTTCTAAACAGTCTCACACCGTCTCACGGGAAAAGCCTGCCGCCCGCAAAAGCCGGTTCATAAACGCAAGCCCGGTCTCCTTCGTGTCCACGCCCTCCGCAAGGATCACGTCGCAGTGCGCGCCGACGTCCCGCAGAAGCCGGAACAAATTCGCGCAGAGCGTTTCCGGTTCATCTCGATCGCCGAGGGAATATGCGTTCAGATTCCGGTAGCTCGCCAATGTCTGCTCGGTGCCGAGGATCGCAACGGTCTTTCCCTCCGCTTCATACTCGTAATACAGCTCGCGGATGCGCTTTGCCGCGGGTTTCGGCTCGCCTTCGACGACGTGCACCTCAGCGTCGGGCGCGTAATGCTTGTACTTCATGCCGGGAGACGCAGCAACCTCCCGCTCACCGAGCGGGTTCAGGATGCTCGGCGCAAGGCGCACCGGTCCGATGACCGCTTCGAGCATTTCTCGCGTGACTGCGCCGGGTCTCAAAATCGTCGGTTCGCCGACCAGCGAAAGCACCGTTGACTCCACACCGTACTTGCACGGACCGCCGTCCAGAATCAGCGGGATGCGTCCGTCCATGTCCATCAGCACATGCTGTGCCGTCGTCGGGCTTGGTCTGCCGGAACGGTTCGCGGAGGGCGCAGCGATCGGTACTCCCGATTTTTGAATCAAAAGCCGTGCGGTCTTATCCGACGGCATACGCACCGCCACCGTCTCGAGTCCCGCCGTCACCTCGTACGGTACCACGTCCGCCTTGTTGAAGATCAGCGTTAACGGTCCCGGCCAGAACGTGTCCATCAGGATATTCGCAAGCTTCGGGACATGCGCCCACAAAAGCTTTACGTCGCTCTTTTTGGCGATGTGCATGATCAGGGGATTGTCGTTCGGACGGCCTTTTGCCTCAAAGATGCGGTTGACCGCCTCGCCGTCCATGCCGTTTGCGCCGAGACCGTAGACCGTTTCGGTCGGAAACGCAACAAGCTTGCCGTTTTGGATCAGCTCTGCGCCGAGCGTCGTTCCGGCGTCCTCCATCCGGATCGTAGAGATCACTTCCGTTTTCATGCGTCCGCCTCCCCGGAAAGCTGTGCCGTGCGTTCCGCAAGGGTGAGCGCGTCGATCATTTCGTCCATATCACCGTCCAGGAACTGTTCAAGTTTGTAAAGCGTAAGCCCGATGCGGTGGTCGGTCACGCGGCTCTGCGGAAAATTATAGGTGCGGATGCGCTCGCTGCGGTCGCCCGAACCGACCATGCTCTTTTTTTGGTCGGCAAGCTGCGCATGCTGCTCCGATGCAAAGTGTTCATAAAGGCGGCTCTTCAAAAGCCGCATCGCCTGTTCCTTGTTCTGAAGCTGGCTGCGCTCATTCTGGCAGGCGACTACGATCCCTGTCGGGATGTGTGTGATACGGATCGCGGACGACGTCTTGTTGACATGCTGACCGCCCGCGCCGCTTGAACGGTAGGTGTCGATCCTGAGGTCGGAATCCTTGATCTCGATATGAATATCGTCGACCTCCGGCATAACCGCGACCGTCGCCGCGCTCGTGTGGATGCGTCCCTGCGATTCGGTCTCCGGCACACGCTGCACGCGGTGCACGCCGCCTTCAAACTTCAACCGCGCATACGCGCCGCGCCTGCCCGAAACGGACAGAATAATCTCCTTGACGCCGCCGAGTTCGGTGACGTTTTCGGACAGCGTTTCGGTCTTGAAGCCGTGCCGCTCCGCATAGCGGAGATACATGCGTAAAAGATCCGCGCCGAAGAGCGACGCCTCGTCGCCGCCCGTGCCCGCCCGGATCTCCAGAATGACGCCGCGGTCGTCGTTTTCATCCTTTGGCAGCAGCAGCGTTTTGAGTTCGTTCTCCTGCTCCGCAAGCGACGCTTCAAGCGCGGCAAGCTCTTCTTCCGCAAGTGCTTTCATCTCCGCGTCCGGATGCTCCGAAAGCAGTAAAAGACAATCGTCGCGTTCACATTCGGTCTCGGTATACCGGTCGAACGCCGTGACGATTTCGGAAAGCTCCGCATGCTCCCGCGAAAGCGCGGTATACGCCTCGCGGTCGTTTGTCGCGTCCGGCTTTGACAGTGCTTCCGTCAAGACCTCATATCGTTCCTTACATTTTTTCAGTTTATCAATCATCATTCTTTACCATAATCACGCGCGGACGTCCGCCGTAATCACTGATGCATTCACATGATTCGAACAGCGCCGCGACCGCGTCCTTCTGCGTCATGCCGATCTCCAGAAGCAGCGTACCGCCCGGTTTCAGATACCGCCGGTATTCCTTTGCAATCCACCGGTAGAAACTCAGTCCGTCTTCACCGCCGTCAAGCGCAAGCGCCGGTTCATAGCGAAGGCTTTCGTCCCTTGCATCCATTTCCGCCTGACTGAGGTACGGCGGATTGCTGACGATCAGGTCGAAGGTTCCCTCAACGCTGTCAAACAAATCGCTCTGTATGGTTTTCACGGACACGCCGTTGCGCCGCGCGTTGCGTTCGGTCATCGAAAGCGCGTCCGCGCTGATATCGGCCGCGGTAACGTTTGCGCCGCCGCAGACCGCTAGGGCAATGCCGATGCAGCCGCTCCCGCAGCAAAGGTCAAGCACGTCGCATCCGTCCTTCGAAAGAAACGGCAGCGCCGTTTCCACAAGCCGTTCCGTATCCGGCCGCGGGATCAGCACGGTTTTATCCACATAAAACGAGAGCCCGTAAAACTCCCATTCGCCGAGCACATACTGCAGCGGCTCTCCGGCGAGTCTCCGCTCGATCAGCGGCTCGAGCGCTTTTGCATCCGTTTCGGTCAGTTCCTGATACGGCGAATGAAACCCATTCGCCCTGAGAAGAAACACCGCCTCCATGCGCGCATCCCCGCCCGCGACCGGACGCAGAAGCTCCGTGATCCGCTGCTCCGCCTTCCGAACAATCATGCGTTCGTTTCCTCTTTTGTATCGGGCTCCGGTGCTTTTTCCGGCGATTTTGAAGCCGCTTTCCCGTCGAACTCCAGATCGCCCTTCGGCGGATGCAGCGCAAGCTCGAACGACGCGATCGCGACCTCAAGCATGTCTGCGGTCGGTTCCTTGGTCGTCAGATGCTGCAGCGCAAGACCGGGTGCTCGGGCGATGCGGGATACAAGGTTCTCCCGTTTTGCCGCCGCTTTCAAAACTTCATAGGAAATCCCGGCGATCGGAAGGATCAGCACGATCCGCGCGATGCGGAACAGAAAACGGTTCAATCCGCTTGCGTCGTGCCATGCGGTAAAACCGGGGATCAGCGTGCAGAGTGCCGATATCACGGTCGTGACAACGATCGACACCGCCATCGTCAGGAACAGGTAGTTTGTGCCGCAGCGCGGATGCAGGCGTGTACACTTTGCCGCGTTCTCGGGCGTCATCGGAAGCTCCGCTTCATAGCATGCGATCGTTTTGTGCTCCGCGCCGTGATACATGAATACGCGCTTGATATCCTTGATTTTGGAGATTCCGTAGATATAGAACAGAAAGATCACGAGCCGCACAAGTCCCTGCACGACGGCGCTCCAGACAGCGTTCATCTTGCCGAAGATCAGCTCCAAAAGCGAGATCACGCCGATCGGCAGCAGGAAAAACAGCCCGATCGCAAGCGCGACTGCAAGCAGGATCGCAACCCATTTCACAACGTCCATCGCAGACTTGTTGAAACGTTTGGCGACCCATTGTTCGAACTTCGAGGGTTCCTCCGTTTCCTCGCCCAAAAGCTCCGCCGCACGGGTCGTGATGCTCATGCCGTCGGACAGCGCTTTAAAAAATGCATAGACGCCGCGCACAACCGGCCACGTCGGAAACGAGCCTTTTTTGTATCGGGTCCTTTGATGGTGAAATTCCTTTGCAAGCGAACCGTCGCTGCGGCGCACGACCAATGCCGTTCCCTTTTCGGAACGCATCATCACGCCTTCGATCACAGCCTGTCCGCCGATATCCGTACGTTTCATTCTCTTCTTCCTCAGCAGATTTTTCAATTTTATACCATATCACAAATCCCGGCGGGTTGCAATGCCGTTTGCAGGGATTTCACGATTTGTCCGTCGCATCCGGGATGACCGCGCGGCACTTCTGCAGATCGACCCTGCCGTCCGGAAGGAACGGAATGCCTTCGTTTCGGAGCAGCATTTCCCGAACCGGCGCAAAGTCACCGCCCGCGATCGACCCGTCCGATCTGATCACACGATGCCACGGCAGATGATCGGGGCATGCGCGCATGGCAAAGCCGACGAATCTTGCGCGGCGCGGATATCCGATCAGCTTTGCAATGTCACCGTAGCTGATCACCTTGCCGCAGGGAATCTGCTCTACAACGGCATACACCTTTTGAAAAAACGAATCCGTCATGTCAATGAAACAGGTCCTTTCCGAGCGCTTCCGCGGAATCGTAAACCGGCACGCCGCAGCGTAGCAGTACGTCTTTTGACTGATGTCCGTCTGCAAGAAGCATGCACCGGCAGCCGACTGCGTTCGCCGCTTCGACGTCGTGATCCGTATCACCGATAAACAGTGCTTCCTTCGGATCGATCCCGAGACGGCGCATATATGCCTTTGCGCGGTCGATTTTGGAGACGCACAGACTGTCATCCTGTCCGAGGATCTCGGAGAATAGTCCGTTCACACCAAACGTCTGCGCCTGTTCGACGAGATCATCCTGACGGGTCACGGAAAGCAGCGTCTGCGGGATGCCCCGTTCCTTTGCCGCTTCCAATACATCCATAACGCCCTTTCGAAGCGGACACGACATAAAGCGCTTCCGATACCGTTCCATAAATATGGACGAAACCGATGCAAAGGATTCCGTTTCGAAGGTGTAACCCATCTGCACATAGTATGCGCGGACCGGAAACGTAAAGTGCGTAAGATACCATTCTTTCGTGATTTCACGCATCCCGCGTTCCCGCAGCAGTTCGTTTTCGATCTCGATGCACAGATCGGTATCGTCGATGATCGTGCCGTTCCAGTCCCAGATCAAAAGCTTCGGATCCATGCCCCTGCTCCTTGTTTTTCCGTTATTGTAACATGGAACGGACCGCCCCGCAAGCCGTTTGATTTTAGTGCTTGCGCCTGCGCGCGTTTCGGAGTATAATACAATCGATAGAAAATGGTTTATCGGAGGATCATCCATGGCAAATAAATCGACCGCGAAAAAGAAAGCGCCCGCAAAAAGCGGCGCAAAGAAACCCGCGGCAGCAGCAAGGAACAACACGAAAGGCAAATCATCTCAGAAGACGCAGGAAAAGCGCGCGCCTCGCGCTGCAATCGAAGTATTCGGCATTGTGCTGATTGCGCTCGGCGCGCTGTTTGCCGTTTATCTTTACAGCGGATCGGACGACGCGCTCGGTACTGTCATATCCGGCTATCTGCTCGGTATGCACGGCTGCGTCGCCTATGCCGTACCCGTTCTCTTTGTGATCATCGGGTTCTATCTGATTCTCGGCGGACGGAAAAAGCCTGCGCGCAGCACGCTTCTCACCGGTCTGTTCGCGTTCTGGTTCATTTTGTGCGCGCTGCACATGTGGACGAGCAGGACCCTGTACGAGCTGAAGCCGTTCGGCACGTCCGGCTGGTCCTTTGCCGACTATTTCTCACAGTTTTTCAAACAGTTCCCCGAAGCATGGCTCGAAGGCGTGCATCATCACATCGGCGGCGGTGTGCTCGGCATGATCCTGCCGACGCTGCTCTATGTGATCGGCGGCAAGCTTCTGTGCTGGGTTGTGATCATTGCGGGGTTTTTGATCTCCGTTCTGCTCTGCACCGGCATTTCGATCAAGGCATATACTGATGCGTTCGGCACGAGGGTGCGTGAAAAGATCGCCGAGCGCGAACAGTATGACGAGGATGAATATGAGGATTACGACAACTACGACAATCCTGAAGAGCCTGCTCAGGCGTATCGGCCCTGGAAGAAGAATTTTTCCACAACAATCGACGAGGAGGAAGCACCGGCGCGCAGAAAGTCCGCTTCGCGTAAAAAATCCGAACCGATCCCGTTTGACGAGCTGTTCGAGGTTCCCGCACCGGAACCGGAACCGCCTGTGCGCAAGCGTCCCGCAAAAGCGAGCGCTGCTTCCGGCTTTGATCTGACCGGCAACGAATTCCGTGCCGAGAAAAAAACCGAGCCCGTTTCCTTTGCCGATGAAGAAGACGAGCTTGTCATTGCCCCTGCTCCGGCGAAAAAAACCGGGAAGAGGGCTCCCGCCTTCTCCGATCTCGCCGAACCGCTCACAGTTGAACCGCCGAAGAAAGAGCCGGAAAAGCCGGCGAAAAAATCTGCCGCCCCGGCTGAGCCGGAAGAGGACGAACTTCCGATCGTGGTGCCGCCCGTGCCCGAAGCGCCGGCGTATGAACCGCCTTCGATCGACTGTCTCAACAAACCGCGCGAGACGTTTGCAAAGAACGCTGAAAATCCGACGGCGATCGCGCATCTTCTGGAAGAAACGCTTGCAAGCTTCAACATCGCCGCAAAGGTCATCAACATCTCCGTCGGTCCCGTCGTTACCCGCTACGAACTGCAGCCCGCGCCGGGCGTACGGGTCAACCGAATCACGACGCTTTCGAACGACATCGCCCTTGCGCTTGCTGCGCCGCGCGTGCGCATCGAGGCGCCGATTCCCGGCAAAGCCGCCGTCGGCATCGAGGTCCCGAACAAGGACGCCGCAACCGTACTTTTGCGAGACATCATCGACAGCGATGAGTTTATCAACGCAAAATCCCCCGTAACGATGGCGCTCGGCAAAGACATTGCGGGCAAGATCATCGTTGCCGATCTCGGCAAGATGCCGCACATGCTGATCGCGGGCTCCACCGGCTCCGGCAAATCCGTCTGCATCAACGACCTGATCATCTCCATGATCTATAAATCCTCGCCGCAGGATCTGCAGCTGATTCTCGTCGACCCGAAGATGGTCGAGCTTTCCGTCTTCGGCACGCTCCCCCACCTTTTGATCCCGGTCGTAACCGAGCCGAAGAAGGCAGCAAGCGCGCTCCGCTGGGCGGTCAATGAGATGACGCTGCGCTATAAGAAGTTCACCGAGGTCGGCGCAAGAGAGCTGACGCGATATAACTCGCTGATGGATGATCCCAAGAAGAAAATCCCGAAGCTGGTCATCATCATCGACGAGCTTGCCGACCTCATGATGGTCGCGCCGGACGACGTCGAGGATTCAATCTGCCGCATTGCGCAGCTCGG
>JAFOQN010000195.1 GCA_017393775.1 Clostridia bacterium | reverse complement strand
GCGTTGCCGGCGGTCTTGCCCATCTTCTTGCCCTGCGAGTCGGTTAAAAGCGTAATTGTCATCGCATACGCGTCCTTGCCGAGCTTGCGGCGGATCAGCTCCGTGCCGCCGAGCATGTTCGACCACTGATCGTCGCCGCCGAACTGCATGTTGCAGCCGTGGTTCATGTACAGATAGTAGAAGTCGTAGGACTGCATGATCATGTAGTTGAACTCGAGGAAGGAAAGACCCTTTTCCATGCGCTGCTTATAGCACTCCGCGCGGAGCATGTTGTTGACCGAGAAATGCGTTCCGACCTCGCGCAGCATGTCCACATAGTTGAGTTTTAAGAGCCAGTCCGCGTTGTTGACCATCTCCGCCTTGCCCTCGCCGAACTCGATGAAGCGCTCCATCTGGCGCTTAAAGCATTCCGCGTTGTGGTCGATGTCTTCCTTCGTCAGCATCTTGCGCATGTCGGTCCTGCCCGAAGGGTCGCCGATCATGGTCGTACCGCCGCCGATCAGCGCGACCGGCTTGTTGCCCGCCATCTGCAGCCGCTTCATCAGTGTCAGCGCCATGAAATGCCCCGCGGTCAGACTGTCCGCCGTGCAGTCGAAGCCGATGTAGAACTTTGCGCCGCCGTTGTTGATCAGATTCCGGATCTCTTCTTCGTCCGTGACCTGCGCGATCAGTCCGCGCGCCTTCAATTCCTCATAGATCTGCATACCGTTCCTCCTGAAAATGAAAGCCCGCATCGGGCTCAAAACTGTCCGTCCGGCAAAAACACCTTCCGATGATTGAAAGGCATTATATACGAAATCCTGCGCACTGTCAAGCGGTTTGCCGGTATCGCTTGATTTCTTACATGATTTCAAATAATTATAAAAGCTTTTGGGAGGTACTGAAAATGCTGCGAATCGTTTATTGCGGCGCGGATTTTTTATGCGAATTGCCTGGAATTGTTGCTTGCCAGACAAGATGTGCAGATTATAAAGATTTTTGTCGGAGCATCCGAAAGCAGTAATCAAAGCAAGGAAGTCGTCAAGCTTGCAACAGAGCATGATATGCCATATACATTCGATCCAATTTCGGAACATGACATAACAAGTCTGTTTTCGGAACAAGGATGCGACTATATTCTTTCAGCAGCTTATCCGACTTTGATCCCCAATGGCAGCTACAGAGGGATTAATATTCATCCAACATTGCTTCCGGTGGGCAGAGGTGCATGGCCTTTTCCGAAATTGATTCTGGATGATTATAAGGAAAGCGGCGTTACATTTCATAAGCTGACCGATCGTTTCGACGCAGGAGATATTGTTTTGCAGAAGCGCTTTTTACTGGATGAAATGAAACACTGGATTCGCTGATCGAAAAATGCAAAACGCTCGGACCGGAGTTGATTTGCGGGTTGCTTGATCATTCGGAAACGTTATGGGATGCTGCTCAGCCACAAGGAAAAGGGGAATACTGGAAACGCCTTCCTTCCGAGGCATGGACGATCAATTTTGATAAAACACCGAAGGAGATTGATCGCACGATACGGGCATTCGGGAGTTATGGCGTTATCATCAAGCACAGAAAAAGGAAATGGATTTCAACAGAAACCGTTTGTCGGAAAGAAACACATGCATATGAACCGGGGAAGATTCTGAAAGAAACCGATAGCATGAAGCTCAAGGACAGTTTTATCACACAGGAAATTGAAGACACGCAGTTCATGGTCGCTGTCGGGGAAACCTCTTTTACAGGCATTATAAAAAGCAATAAAACGGCTGCGTTCATTGTGGACCGGCTCAAAGAGGAGACGACGAAAGAACAGATCGTCGATGCGATGCGCAGAAAATACGACGCGCCGAGAGAGCGCATCGAAGCAGATGTTGAGAAGATCCTCGATAAGCTTCGCAGTGTCGGAGCGCTTGAGGAATAAGTACAGCATTGTTCTGCTGCAGGCAAGGCTTTTCCGCATACGTCCGTTCCGCCGTTTGTACGGCGGTTTTTTTCTGCAAAACGGTTGAAGCGCAGGCGGGTCGTGCGGTATAATCAAAAGAAAAAGGAGAAGACGATGGAAACGACGGAGAGGAGACAGGAAGCGATCGAACGGAAGCACGGCGGGTATAACTGCTGTCAGGCGGTGCTGTGCGCGTTTCAGGATCTGACGCCGTACACGGAGGAGCAGCTTTATGCGCTCGGCGCGGCGTTCGGCGTCGGCATGGGCGGTATGGAGGGTACCTGCGGCGCTTTGGTCGGCGCGGAACTGCTGCTCGGGATCGTCGGAGACGGCGCGCCCGTCATGCGCGACGCAAGAGCGATGCACCGTGCGTTCACGAAAACCTGTGGCGCATCACTGTGCAAAGACCTCAAAGGACGTGATACGGACAGAATAATCTGTGCCTGTGACGACTGTGTGCGCTGCGCAGTCGACCTCGTCGAAACCATTCTTGAAAAGGAGTAACAGAATGTCACATCGGGTTTTATTGATCAACGGAAGTCCGCGCAAGAACGGTTGCACGGCAAGAGCATTGCAGGAGATCGCAGACATTCTGCACGCGGAAGGGATCGAGACCGACCTCATCCATGTCGGCGGGAGCGATATTCGCGGCTGTCTGAGCTGCGGGACCTGCGGAAGAATCGGGCGCTGCGTGATCGACGACCTCGTCAACGAGGCCGCGCCGCTCTTTGAGCACGCGGACGGGCTGATCGTCGGAAGCCCCGTCTATTACGGCTCGCCGAACGGGACGATGCTTTCCTTCCTTGACCGGCTCTTTTACAGCACCAGCTTCAAAAAGCACATGAAGGTCGGCGCGGCGGTCGTGAGCTGCCGGCGCGGCGGCAATACGGCGTCATTCGACGTACTCAATAAATACTTCACGATCTCTGGCATGCCGGTGGCGAGCTCGACCTACTGGAACCAGGTGCACGGCTTTTCCGCCGAAGACGTCGAAAAGGATCTTGAAGGCCTTCAGACGATGCGCAATCTTGCGCGGAACACGGCGTTTCTGATCCGCGCGATCGCCACGGAGAAAGAAAAGAACGGCTTGCCCGAAGTTGAGCGTGGTGCGTTCACAAGCTTTCCGGACGGGAAATAAGCATGCAGCACTGCGTCCTGTATCATGATGAGATCCCCGCGATCATCCGTGAATGCGCGGACACGCCCTGCATGCAAAGGCTTCGTTCCATCGGCATGAACTGCGGCTGCGAGTACACTTCTTTTCCGCGTTTTCAAGGACTCAAGCCATATTCGCGGTTCGATCACAGCCTCGGCGCGGCGCTGATCGTGTGGCACTTCACGCACGATGAAGCGCAGGCGGTCGCCGGACTTTTGCATGATGCCGCTTCGCCGGTGTTCGCGCACGTCGTGGATTTTTTGCGCGGCGATTACCTCGTGCAGGAAGCGACCGAAAACGGCACGCGTGCGGTCATCGAAGGCGACGCGAAGCTGATGCGCATCCTCTCCGCGCACGGGCTTACGGTCGACGACGTGTGCGACTATCACCGCTATCCGATCGCGGATAACGATTCGCCCCGTCTTTCTTCCGACCGTCTCGAATATACGCTTGGGAATCTCATCAATTATCACATCCGAACGTTCGATGCGGTTACAGCGTTTTACGATGATCTTTCCGTCGGAACGGCGGAGGACGGACAGCCGGAGCTTATCTTTTCAAACGCAAGGCTTGCGGAGGATTTTGCGTTTGCGTCGCTTGCATGCTCGAAGATTTACGTCTCCGACGAGGACCGTTACGCGATGCAGATGCTTTCCGAGCTTTTGCGCGCCGCTCTGGAAACCGGCGTACTTTCGGAAGCGGATCTCGATACGACCGAGCCTGCAGTCATTGAGAAGTTTTTACAAAACGAAAGCACCGCCGCGGCATGGCGCCGGTATCGCGCGTACCGTTCGATGCGCCGTGCCGAAGCACCCGGAAACGAGGGGCAGTGGCGCAAAATTGCCGCCAAAAAGCGGTACATCGATCCGTTGATCCAAGGCGTCGGACGCGTTTCCTCACATTCGGATGCATTCAAAAACGCTTTGGACGACTTTCTTTCCGATCCGCAGGTGGACTGGATCATGGGAGAATAAGGACTTATCCGAGTTGAAAAGGGTGTGTCATTCTGAGGAGCGACGGCGACGAAGGATCTTCCGCAGAACGACGGAAATACTGTACCGTGATTGACGCGGCATCGAATCAAATGATATAATAATCTGAATCTGAGATAATGTGATTCATGTCACTGAGGGGGAGAGATACATGCAGAACAGAGGGAAAAAGCTTCTTGCGGCGGTCCTTTGCATCGCGATGGTCCTTGCGCTTACGCCGGTAAGCACGTTTGCGGAGACCGTGCCGCATAACGGCGCGCCTTCCGATCGGGAGCCCGACGGCGCGAGCGGAGAAGTATACGCGTCCGACGGGACGGAAAAGACTGTTTTTACAATTGCGCAGAACGATGCGTACCCGGAGAAGGATCTGCACACGGAGCCTCTTTCGGCATGGAACGGCGCGGAGACGGTTTCGGATAAGCCGGTGTGTGACGTCTTTTTGACCGATCCCGCAACGAAGAAAGCCGGCGAGCAGACGGAGAGCGAAGCGGAAAGAAGCAGCGTTTATTCGGGCAGCATCGGGCTCGGGAACAACGATTACACGATCAATGCGAATGATACGACCTTCTTTCAGTTCGTTCCCGAGGAATCGGGCACATACCGCTTCTATACGGTGGCTTCGGAGGATACCTACGGCTATCTGCAGGATGTGAACAAGTCGACGCTGATATATAACGACGACGGCGGATACGGCGCCAACTTTATGATCACATACAGCCTTACTGCCGGACAGACCTATTATGTCGGCGCAAGATACTATGACAGCACAAAGAGCGGCGGCTTTACCGTCAGAGCGGAGCGCATCAAAGAGAACAGCGCGGCGCTTACCACCAAAACGAACGTCTTTGAGATCGGCACGGGCGGTGATACGGTCTATCGGGCGTTCACGCCGAGCGTTTCCGGCGCGTATTATTTCTATTCGCTGGCGACATCCGACACCTACGTCTGCCTGGCGGACAGTACAATGTGCGTATTTGCGATGAATGACGACGGCGGATACGGCAGCCAGTTCGAGATCGTCGGGGATCTCGTTGCGGGAACGACCTACTGGCTCGGTGTATCGTATTACAGCGGCTCGGTTACGGGAACGATCCCGGTCATCATCGAACAGCGGAACACGGACAGCAACGCACTTCGTCTGGGTTTGAACTGGATGAGCATTTCCGAGCCCGGACAGACGGTATACCGTCCCTTCACCGTGCCGAGGGACGGCCGTTACTGGTTCTACAGCACGTCGCAGTACAGTGAGACTTCCATTGCAGCGGTCGACACATACGGCACCCTTGCGGACAGCAGTATGAAGGTGCTCTACGCAGACGACGACGGAGGTTACGGCGGATACCATAAGCTCGGCATGGAATGTGAGAAGGATCAGGTCTATTACGTCGGCATGCGTTTTTATAACGACACCACAACGGGAACCGTTCCGCTGTTTGTCGAGTATCCGTATGCGGACAACGAAAATCCGCTTGCCGTCGGAGACAACGTACGGACCAACTACGTTGCGGGAAGCACAATCTACTATCCCTTTACGCCGGCGGAAAGCGGAACATACTGTATCGAATCGGTCGGGAGCACGGATACGATCGGAAATCTTGCGACAGAAACATACAAGACCATTCTGTACAGCGACGACGACGGCGACGGCAACAATTTCCGGTACAGCTATGATCTGGAAGCCGGTACGAAATATTACATCGGATTGCGTTTCTACGGGGAAACGACAGGGGACATCACCGTCCGCATCACGAAGACGGCTTCTTTGCTGCCTGCGTTCGACGGCAAGATCGAGTGGAACGCAAGCGACGTGCAGTACAGAGGCACGACGCCGTATGTGGTCTTCAACGGCGCCGCGTTCACCCCGCGCTTTACGGTAAAGGACAAGGACGGCGCAGTCGTCGATCCGAGCCATTATACCTATGAGTACCGCGAGAATACCAACGCCGGCACCGCCTATGTGATCGTGACGTTCAAGGACCTGTATGCCGGAACGACGCAGGGCTGGTTCAAGATCTATCTGCCGCCGACGACGGCGACGACGGTCGAAAACGTTTCGAACGGCATCCGCATTTGCTGGAAGCCGGTCACGGGCGCGGCGGGCTATGTCGTCTACCGCCGTGCATGGAGCAGCACAACGAACGGCTGGACGGACTTTTTGCGCTGGAACAATACGACGGAGCTCGTGTTCACGGATACCGCGGTATATGCGGGCACGCGCTACCAGTACGGCGTCAAGGCATACTTTGCACAGCGTGTCGATCCGGTTTCGGGAGCGACGATCGGCGGCAACGTCGGCGACAACTTCAACCTCGGCGTGGTGGGTCCGCTGAAAACGACCGTGCGCATCACGACGCGCAAGCTTTTGAAACTTGAAGCGGGCAGCAGTCAGGTCAAGGCGTCGTGGGATGCGTCAAAGGTCTTTACGGGCTATCAGCTCAAATATGCGACCGACGCAGCGTTTACAAAGAACGTCAAAACGGTTTCGATCGACAATGCGAAGACTGCGTCGAAGGCGATCACCGGGCTCAAGAACGGCACAGCATATTATGTCTGCGTGCGGTCCTATCACATCTTTGAGGGCACAAAATACTTCGGCGAATGGTCAAACACGCTCACTGTCAAGCCCGGCAGCGGACAGGTCGCCACTATAGAGACGTACCGGGCGGTCGTGGTCGGCGAAAGTGCGTATACAAGTGCGTCTGTGCTGACCGGCTGCGTCAACGACGCGGACGCGATCACGGGTATGCTGAAGGGATTGCCGACGCCGTACAGCGTCACGACGCTCAAGAACGCCTCAAGAAGTCAGATCATCAGCGCGATCCGCGCGATGTGCAGCGCCACGAAGGAGGGCGACGTTTCGCTGTTCACCTTCTCCGGTCACGGTATCAGGATCATTGATTCCAACGAGAATCCGGTCTATACGAACCCGTATTTCGGCGCTCTGCTCACAGTCGAAGGCGGAAAGATCTCGTTTGAAACCCTCGCGGCGGAACTCTCACAGGCAAAGGGCCGCGTGATCGTTCTGCTCGACAGCTGCCACAGCGGCGCTTCGATCTCGAAATCCGCCGGCGGCACGGATGAGCTTGACGCGTTCACCGCCGCGGCGATCGAAGCGTTTGCGGCGTACGATACGACCGCAACCAGAATGGGCGATCTCAAGAACAGCAAGTTCGTTGTCATCGCGGCGGCGTCCTACACGCAATCCAGCTACGACGGCAGGTATGACGGTTCGGGCTATTACCAGGGCGCGTTCTCCGCGGCAATCGTAAAGGGACTCGGCGCGAAGTACCCGAACGGAGCGCGCAACGGCTCCGCCATGCCTGCAGACAAGAACGGCAATAAGCAGGTCACACTGAAGGAACTGTACGACTACACCTATCAGACGGCGTACAACTGGACGAAGAGCGGCGGCAGCCCGCAGCGTGCGCAGTACTACGGCACCGATTCCGAAGTCCTGTTCCGCAGATAACGACAGATAAAAAACAGGCTGAGAAGTCATTTCTCAGCCTGTTTTGCATTTGTTACTTTACGGTCAATCCGTTTTCGTTGACGTCGAGCGTCAGGATCGTACCCTCGGCGGGGGATTCGCGGATGATGTGCCGCGCAAGGAGCGATTCTGCATGCGACTGGATGAACCGCTTCAAAGGACGCGCGCCAAACTGCGGATCCGAACCGTTTTCCACGATGTACGTTTTCGCCGCGTCGGTCACCACAAGGCGGTAGTTTCTCGACTCGAGCCGGTGCGCGAGGTCCGTCATCAGAAGATCGACGATGTTCTTGAGATTCTCGGGCGTCAGCGGCTTGAAGAACGCGATCTCGTCGAGACGGTTGATGAACTCCGGACGGAAGTGCGTTTTAAGCTCGTTGCGTACCCAGTCCTCGACGCCGGGCTTTAAGTGCCCTTCGGCGTCCATGCCCTCCAAAAGCGTATCGGAACCGATGTTCGAGGTCAGGATGATGATCGTATTCTTGAAATCGACCGTGCGTCCCTGTCCGTCGGTGATGCGTCCGTCGTCCAGTACCTGTAATAGCACGTTCAGCACGTCCGGATGCGCTTTTTCGACCTCGTCGAACAGCACGACCGCGTACGGTTTTCTGCGGACCGCTTCGGTGAGCTGACCGCCCTCGTCGTAGCCGACGTAGCCCGGAGGCGCCCCGATCAGCCGCGCCACGGAGTATTGCTCCATATATTCGCTCATGTCGATACGCACCATGTTGCGCTCGCTGTCAAACAGCGCTTCGGCAAGCGCTTTGCAGAGTTCAGTCTTGCCGACGCCGGTGGGTCCCAGGAACAGGAACGAGCCGATCGGGCGGTTCGGGTTCTGAATGCCCGCGCGCGAGCGGAGGATCGCGTCGCAAACCCTTTGCACCGCGTCGTCCTGCCCGACGATGCGCCGATGCAGCACTTCATCGAGATGCAGAAGCTTCTTCCGTTCGCTTTCCAGAAGCTTTGAAACCGGAATGCCGGTCCAGCGTGCAACGATCTCGGCGATCTCCTCCTCGGTCACATGATCGCGGAGCAGCGTGTTTTCGCGGTTTGCGTTCTTTGCTTCGGCTTCCGCAAGCTCCTTTTGCAGCTGCGGGAGCTTGCCGTATTTCAGTTCCGCCGCCTTGTTGAGGTCATAGGCGTTTTCCGCCGCGGTGATCTCATTGCTGACAGTTTCGATCTGCTCGCGTAAGCTTTGTACCTTGCCGATCTCGACCTTTTCCGCCTCCCATTTCGCCTTCATGGCGTTGAACGCGTCGCGCTGTTCGGATAACTGCTTTTCGATCTCTTCAAGATGCGCCTTGGACTTCGGATCGTCGTCCTGCTTCAGCGAGGTTTCTTCGATTTCCAGCTGCATGATGCGGCGCATCTTTTCGTCCATCTCGCTCGGCATGGAGTTCATCTCGGTCTTGAATTAGAAGAGGCTGATAATGCATTAAAGGATATGCTATTAGATGATAAGTTCGGTCATGGCAAGGTTGTTATTGAAGAATATTTAGAGGGTCCTGAATTCTCATTTAT
>JAFOQN010000194.1 GCA_017393775.1 Clostridia bacterium | reverse complement strand
GCCTTAGACATGCGCCGATTTTCTGTAAATCCATTACAATCTCCCCCATTCGAAGGAAATCATACACAAAACTGCCGAAAAAGAACAGGACACGGAACGTCCGATTCCGGGCTTTTGTGCGAAAAGGGTGATTCATCCCGGTGCCCGGTTCAGAAACAAAGCAGCGAAATATGCTGCTAAGCGGGGGGTCGGGGTTTTTCCGCTTCGACGCGTTTCGTTAAACAGGAGATCGCGCGCATCATCCTCCCCTGCAGAGGCAGACGGAGATCACGCTTTATAGTGCGTTTCGGGGCGGCAGTGCTCGAAGATACGGCAGTCGTAGCGCTTTGCAAGTGTTTCGTGGTCGGAATCGGGACGCTCGGTCCAGAACACGGTCTTTGCACCGAGCTTTCTGCCGAGCAGCATGCACAGCGGTCTGTGTCCTCTGCCGAACGCGATAAACTGCGGATGCGTCAGGAAATTGACGCAAAGCGTGTGCATCATGACGCACCGCCAAAGGGGCAGACCCGCCTTGCGCCAGTAGGAAAACGCTTCGGTGAGCTGTCCGCGCACAAGGTCCGGCGCGTTTTTATAGAACCAGCGAACGATACGCGGATCGAAGCTTTCGACGCAGTAGGGACCTTTCAGCGTGCGCAGGATCGCAAGCGTTTTTTTGCAGAGTTCATCGTAGTTCGGCGTGGATTTAAGCTCCACGATCGTCGGGGACTTTCCGTCGAGCACCGCCATGACGTCGGTAAAGAGCGGCATCCGATGCGCCGTTCCCTTCAGCGGCATTGCCTGCAGCTCCGCAAGCGTAAAGCTGTCAACCCTGCCCTTTTCCGTCGTCATGCGGTCCACGGTATCGTCGTGAAAAACAACGACCGCGCCGTCCTTCGATAACTGCACGTCGAGCTCGACACCGTAGCCGTTTTCCGCCGCGCGGCGAAACGCCTCCAAAGAGTTTTCCGGGATGCTCTGATCCTTTTCATACAGGCCGCGGTGCGCCGCCATCAAACCCTGAAACGGCGCGAACTTCACACGGTCCGCCCTTGCGGGAAGCACCAGTATGAGATACAAAGCAAACAGTACAAGGATCACAATCCCGGCGATCAAAAAACCCATTTTCATTCTCCTTTTCATAATATACAAAATATAAGAAAATAGCCTATTGAGATTATAACGCATTTCCGCTATAATGAAAAGGTAAAAATAAGACTTACGGTCGATCGGGGGCAAATATGAAGCTGAACTACAAGCGCACGATCCTCGTTGGGTTCGCATTTTTCCTCATCTGCACCTTCTGGCAGGCATACGACACGATCATTCCGAAGATACTGACCGACAAATTCGGCATGACGCAGACGCTGTCCGGCATCATCATGGCGCTGGACAACATCCTTGCGCTGTTCCTGCTGCCGCTGTTCGGCGGACTTTCCGACAAGTGCAAAAACAAAATGGGCCGCCGCAAGCCGTATGTGCTCGTCGGCACGCTGATCGCGGTCGTCGCGTTCTTCGCGCTTGCCGCGGTCGACTATATGCAGCTCGACAAAAACATCAGAAGCGTGACCGAGATCAACACGATGACGCTCGAAGAGGTTTACGACACGGTCGGCGATCAGAAGCTCGTCACCGCGGACGGCGAGGTCTATACGCTGAAGGAAAAGTATCCGGATAAAGAAGCGTTTGCGAAGATCCCCGCAAAGATCGTCGAGACGGACGCCGAAGGCCGTGTCAAGCATTACGAGAACGGCGAGCGCATCTACCTCGACAACGAAGCATATCAGAAATACGTCGTGCCGGCGCGTCTCGCGGCAAACCCGAAGGCGACGGAGGCATATCGCGAGATCTACGCGCACCAGGGCGAAGGCAAGTCCGAAAACTGGTTCGTCAACAGCATTCTGAAGGGCGGCAGAGATCCGCAGACACCGGACGGTGAGAGCTTCAGGCTTTCCGAGAAGTATCCGACCGAGGACGCGTTCCTTGCCGAGCTTGCGCAGATCAACGTGCAGGATGAGTTCGGCAATGTGAAGTTCAAGACCAACCCCGACTACATCGACTACGTCGTGCCTGCGCGGCAGGCATATGTGTGGAACATCACGATCGCAAATCCGGGCGTTCTGATCGTGTTCATCGCGGTACTGCTCATCGTGCTCATCGGCATGTCGATCTTCCGCAGCCCCGCCGTCGCGCTGATGCCGGACGTCACGATCAAGCCGCTGCGCTCGAAGGCGAACGCGATCATCAACCTGATGGGCAGCGCGGGCGGCGTATGCGCGCTGGTCCTGGGTCTCGGGATTTTCTTCAACACCGGCGCGATCAAAAACACGTTCATGAACTACATCGGCTTCTTCGGCGCGATCATTATCATCATGCTCATCGCGCTCGTCGTCTTCATGGTGACGGTCAAGGAGCCGGAGTGGGCAGGCGATATGGAACAGAAGAGCAGGGAGCTCGGCATCGAGGAGGTCGACGAGACCGAAGCGGCGTCCGGCGACAAGAAGCTCAGTAAGGGCGAAAAGATCTCGCTGCTGCTGATCCTTGCGTCGGTCGTGCTGTGGTATATGGGCTATAACGCCGTCACCTCGAAGTATTCGATCTACGCGGGACGCGTGCTCGACAAGGACTATAACCTCACGCTGATCATCGCGCAGGCGGCGGCGATCATCTCCTACCTGCCGATCGGCATGCTCTCCTCGTGGATCGGCAGAAAGAAAGCAATCCTGATCGGCGTCGTGATTCTCACCGGCACGTTTCTCGGCGCATCCTTTATGCGCGCGACCACCCCGACCATGCTGATGAACATCATGTTCGCGCTTGCGGGCATCGGCTGGGCAACGATCAACGTCAACTCCTTCCCGATGGTCGTGGAGCTTTCCCGCGGGGGCAACGTCGGCAAGTACACCGGCTACTATTACGCCGCGAGCATGGCGGCGCAGGCGATCACGCCGTTCCTGTCCGGCATGTTTATGGACCGGCTTGGCTTCACCTCACTGTTCCCGTACGCAACGATCGCAGCGGGGCTTGCGTTCTTCACAATGCTCTTTGTGAAGCACGGCGACGCAAAGCCGATCCGCAAGAAAGGTCTTGAGGCACTGGACGTCGATGATTGATGACAAAGGACAGCTTCGGCTGTCCTTTTCATATATCATATAACCAAACCGTATCAACGGAAAAAATCAGAAAGGCGGAATGAAACATGGATCCACAATTGCTTTCCGGCAACGAAGCGATCGCGCGCGGCGCGTTCGAGGCAGGCGTTAAGGTCTGCTCGGCGTATCCGGGCACGCCCAGCACGGAAATCTTTGAGAACCTCCCGCAGTATAAAGACGCTTTGTACTGCGAGTGGGCACCGAACGAGAAGGTCGCGGTCGAGGTCGCGTACGGCGCGTCGATCGCGGGCGTCCGTTCCCTTTCGGCGATGAAGCATGTCGGCGTAAACGTCGCGGCGGACCCGCTCTTTACGGCGGCATATAACGGCGTATGCGGCGGCTTCGTCATCGTTTCGGCGGACGACCCCTCCATGCACTCCTCGCAGAACGAGCAGGACAACCGGCACTACGCCCGCGCGGCAAAGGTCGCGATGGTGGAACCCAGTGATTCGCAGGAATGCCTCGACTTTTTGAAGGAGGCGTATGCAATCTCCGAGCAGTTCGACATGCCGGTCATCTACCGCATCACCACCCGCGTTGCGCACAGTAAGAGCCTTGTCCGTTTCGGCGAACGGATCGAACGCGAGGTTCCCGCGTACAAGCGCAACATGAAGTACGTTTCGAGCCCGGCAAACGCGTATAAGAACCACGCAAAGGTCGAAAAGAACCTTGCGGCGCTCGAAGCATACGCAAACACCTCGAAGCTCAATAAGGAAGAGATCAACGGTTCGGAGATCGGCGTCATCACCGCTTCGATCGCGTACGAGTACGCAAAGGACGCGTTCCCGGAGGGAACTTCGTTCTTAAAGCTCGGTCTCACGAATCCGCTTCCCATGGAGCTCATCAAGTCCTTCGCGAAGAAGGTGAAAAAGCTTTACGTCGTCGAAGAACTCGATCCGTTCATGGAAGAGCAGATCAAAGCGGCGGGCATCGAATGCATCGGCAAGGAGCTCATCGGCAACATGTACGAACTGAACCCGCAGCTTCTGAAGGAACGTCTGTTCGGCGAGAAACCCGAAACGGTCGACGTCGGCGTCAAGCCCGTCTCAAGACCGCCTGCCCTTTGTCCGGGCTGCCCGCACCGCGGCTTCTTCTACACCGTCGGCCGCCACAAGAATTACGTCGTGGCAGGCGATATCGGCTGCTACACGCTCGGCTTTGCGCCGCCTCTCAACGCTTTGGATTCGGTCGTCTGCATGGGCGGCGGATTCACGGTGGCAATGGGCATGGCGAAGGCATTCGAAGCGTCCGGTCAGACGGATAAGAAGGTCTTCGGCGTCGTCGGCGATTCCACGTTCTTCCACTCCGGCATGACCGGCGCGGCAGAGATCATCTACAACAAGGGCAACGTCATCCCCGTTGTGCTCGACAACTCGATCACCGGCATGACCGGTCACCAGGACAACCCGGGCAGCGGCTTCACGCTCGAAGGCGAAATCGCCGAAAAGCTGAAGATCGAGGACATCCTGCGCTCCTACGGCTTCAAGAACATCATCATCGTCGATCCGCAGGACCTCAAAGCAATGGAAGCGGCGGTCACCGAAGCGGCAAACAGCGAGGTTCCGGCAGCGATTATTACGCGCCGTCCGTGCCTGCTCATTAAGCGCATCAAGCACGACATCGGAAAGTGCGAGGTCGACACAAATAAGTGCATCGGTTGTAAGAAGTGCCTTTCCGTCGGCTGTCCCTCTGTTATGGTCGAGAACAAGAAAGCGAAGATCGACGTGACCACCTGTGTCGGCTGCACGGTCTGCGCGCAGGTCTGCCCGATGGGCGCGATCACCCGAAAGGAGAAATAAGCAATGGAAAACAAGAGTGCTTTATTGGTAGGCGTCGGCGGTCAGGGCGCGATCCTCACCGCAAAGGTCCTGGTCACGGGTCTGATGCGTGCGGGTTACGACGTCAAGATGAGCGAAGTCCACGGTATGTCGCAGCGCGGCGGCAGCGTTTCGACGCAGGTGCATTGGGGTGAGAAGGTCTATTCCCCGGTCATCGGCGACGGCGCGGCGGACATCATTGTTGCGTTTGAAAAGATGGAGGCGGTCCGCTATGCAAACTATCTGAAGCCGGACGGCGTTGCGATCATCAACGATTACGAAATGGCATCTTCGACCATTGCGGCGGGCATGGAAAAATACCCCGAGGGCTGCCTCGAAGCCATGCAGGCGCATTTCAAGGTATATCCGCTGAACGCGGAAAAGATCGCCTCCGAGCTCGGCAACGTCAAGTGCGCTAACATCGTGCTCTTCGGCAGCATGGTAAAGGCTTTGGGCATGACGGACATCGACTGGGACGCGGTGATCAGTGACGTCGTTCCCGCGAAGTTCCGCGAGCTGAACCTCAAAGCGTACCACGCGGGCTTCGACGCGGTGTAAGCCATGAAGGTACTGGTCATCAACCCCGGCGCGACGTCCACGAAGATCGCGGTGTTCGAGGAAGAAACCGAAGAGCTTCGCATCTCCATCGACCACAGCGCCGCGGAATTAAAGGACTTTGAACGGGTCGCGGATCAGATGCCGTACAGAAAGGCGCTGATCCTCGACGCGTTGAAAAAGAAGGGCTTCGATCTTTCTACCCTCGACGCGGTCTGCGGACGCGGCGGGCTTTTCCGCCACATTCCGTCCGGCACCTACGGCGTCAACGACCGCGCGATCGCGGACATCCTGCATCCGTTCTACGGCGAGCACGCCGCGAACCTCGGCGCGTACATCGCGCGGGAGATCGCGGACCCACTGGGCATTCCGGCGTTTTTCGTCGATCCCGTGTGCGTTGATGAGCTATGCGACCTCGCCCGCATTTCGGGACTCAAGGGCATGGAGCGCGAGAGCTTCTTCCACGCGCTGAACCAGAAATCCGTCGCGCGCAAAGCTGCAAAGCAGCTCGGCAAACCGTATGAGGAGCTGAACCTCATCGTGCTGCATTTAGGCGGCGGCGTGTCCGTCGCGGCGCACGAAAAAGGCAAGGTCGTCGATAACTTCAACGTGAAGGACGACGGCGCCATGGGGCTTGACCGTCCCGGCGCGCTGCCGGTCAACGCGGTCGTGAATCTCTGCTTCTCCGGTAAATCGAAGCAGGAGATCAAAAAGCTCATCAGCAGCGAAGCCGGCGTCTATTCGTACCTCGGCACGAAGGACTTCCGCGAGATCGAACGCCGCGCCATGAGCGGCGACGATCCGGAAGCGACACTGATCTTCAACGCGCTTGCGTATCAGCTTGCGAAGGACGCGGGCGCAATGGCGGCGGTCATGCACTTTAAGGTCGACGCGATCGTCTATACGGGCGGTATGGCGTATTCAAAGCCGTTCTGCGACGCGCTCGATTCATACCTTGCGCCGCTCGCGCCGGTGCTGCGCTTCCCGGGCGAGGAAGAGATGAAGAGCTTGGCGGAAGGCGCACTGCGCGTGCTGCACGGCGGGGAATGCAAAACGTATCTGGGGGATGGAAAATGAGAACGATACAGGAAATCATCAAGGCGGCGGAGGGCTTTGCCTCCGGCCGCATTGCGGTCGCCGCCGCGCACGACGCGGACGTGCTGAAGGCGGTCGTTGAAGCGAAAAAGAGAAAGATCGCGGAGCCGATCCTGGTCGGGCACGAGGACACGATCACGTCGATCCTCAAGGAGCTCGGCGAGGATCCCGAAAGCTACGAGATCATCCATGCGGACACCGACGTCGACTGTGCCGCAAAGGCGGTCGAATGCGTATCAAACGGCAAGGCGAACTTCCTGATGAAGGGGCTTTTGAATACGCCGGACATCATGCGCGCGGTATTAAAGCCCGAAGCGGGATTAAGAACCGGCAAGCTCATCAGCCACGTTATGATGTACGAGCCGAAGGGTCACCGCATGATGGGACTCACCGACGGCGGCATGAACACGTTCCCGGACCTCGAAAAGAAGGCGGAGATCCTCGAAAACGCGGCGAAGGTCTTCAAAGCGCTGGGCTATGACGAGATCAATGCCGCCTGCATCTGCGGCGCAGAGGTCGTGAACCCGAAGATCCAGTCGACGGTCGACGCAAAAACGCTTTCCGAAATGACCGATCGCTGGGCGCCGTACAACATGAACGTATACGGTCCGGTGGGGCTCGATCTAGCGGTAAGTGAGGCTGCTTGCCATCACAAGCATTACGACGTGAAGGGCGCGGGACAGGCGGACATCCTGCTCGTCCCGTCCTATGAAACGGGCAACGGCATCGGCAAAGCGATGTCGATCTTCGGCGGCGCCATGAACGCCGGCATTGTCGTCGGCGCAAAGGTGCCGATCGTACTGGTTTCCCGCGCGGACAGCGCGGAGGTCAAGCTGGCGGCGATAGCGCTCGGTGCGGTCGTCGCACGCGGAATGAACGATTAAGGGAGGATCGTAAAATGCTGGTAAACGAAATGGTACAGCTCGGCGCAAAGCGTTCGGGCATCCGCGAACTCTTTGAGTACGGCCTGAAGCGCAAGGCGGAGGTCGGCGCCGAGAACGTCTTTGATTTCTCGATCGGCAATCCGTCTGTGCCCGCACCCGAAGCGGTGCTCGAGGAGATCGCGCGGCAGGCGGCGCGCGAGGACAGCGTCAAGGTCCACGGCTATACCTCCGCGGCAGGCGCAATGTCGGTCCGTGAAGCGGTCGCAAAGAACCTCAACGAGCGCTTCCATTGCGGCGCAAGAGCACAGAACCTGTTCTTCACCTGCGGCGCTGCGCCTGCGGTCATGAGCGTGCTGAAATCGCTGAGCGTTCCGGACGCGGAGATCGTCATTCTTGCGCCGTATTTCCCCGAATACACAACGTTCATCCGCGCGGCAGGCTGCAAACCCGTCATTGTTCCCGCAAACACAAAGGACTTTGACCTGCATGTGGACGAGGTCGAACCGTACGTCACTGCGCATACGCAGGCGATCATCATCAACTCGCCGAACAATCCGACCGGCATCGTGTATCACGAGGAAGCGCTGCGCGCGCTCGGCGACATGCTGCGCAAAAAGGGCGAGGCGTTCGGACATCCGATCTACATCATCGCGGACGAACCGTACCGCGAGCTTGTCTATGACGGACGCGTCGCACCGTTCATCCCGAACATCTACGAAAACACGATCGTCTGCTATTCATGGTCGAAATCGTTGAGCCTGCCCGGCGAGCGTATCGGTTACGTATACGTGCCCGACCAATGTGCGGACAGCGAGAACGTGTTTTATGCCGTTGCGGGTTCCGCCCGCGCGATGGGGCATGTCTGCGCACCGACAACCGCACAATATGTTGTCGAGAAATGCTGCGGCATGATGCCGGACATCGCGGCGTACGATGAGAACCGCAAAACGCT
>JAFOQN010000193.1 GCA_017393775.1 Clostridia bacterium | reverse complement strand
GCTGACCATCGAGATGGCAAAGCGCATGAGCGAAGAATTTGACGGCAAGCTGCGACTGTCGTTTTCGGGCGGCATCGACGCATTCAACATTGCACCGCTGTTTCGGGCGGGCATCTGGCCGATCACGCTTGCCACGACGATTTTAAAGCCCGGCGGATATCAGCGGCTGACGCAGCTCGGCGAGATCTGCGACGCTCTGCCGTACGAGCCGTTTACCGGCGTAAAGGTAGGCGCGGTCGCGCTGCTCTCCAGACAGGCGCGCGCGTCCGTGCGCAATACAAAGCCTTTGAAGCCGCAGCCGAAGCGCAAACTTGCAGAAAAGGTCCCGCTGTTCGACTGCTTCACTGCGCCGTGCACGCACGGATGCCCGATCGGGCAGGACATCCCGCAATATATCGAGCTTGTCGGCAAGGGCGATTATGACGCGGCATTACGGCTCATCGTCGAAAAGAACCCGCTGCCGTTCATCACCGGTACGATCTGCCCGCATCATTGTGCGGAGAAGTGTACAAGAAGCTTTTACGAGGAATCGATCCGCATCCGCAGGGCAAAGCGCACCGCGGCGGAAAACGGTCTCGATGCTCTTTTGAAGGACCTGAAGCCTGCCGAACCGAACGGCAAGCGCGTTGCGGTCGTCGGCGGCGGTCCCGCGGGCATGGCGGCGGCGTTCTTCCTTGCCCGGCAGGGCGCATCCGTCACGCTGTTTGAAAAGCGTGAGAAGCTCGGCGGCATCGTGCGCTACGTTATCCCGGCGTTCCGCATCGGCGAGGACGCGATCGACAACGATGAAAAGATTCTTTCCGCAATGGGCGTCGACGTCCGGACAAACACCGAAGCGCCGAAAGCGGACGCGCTCTTTCAGGAAGGTTATACCGATATCGTCTACGCCGTCGGCGCATGGGCGGAAGGAAAGATGCGCCTTGAAAAGGGCGATGCAATGAACGTCATCCGCTTCCTCGAAGAGAGCAAGGCGGGAACGCTCGGTTCGCTCGGTGAAACCGTGATCGTCATCGGCGGCGGCAACACGGCGATGGATGCCGCGCGCGCCGCAAAGCGCGAAAAGGGCGTCAAGGAAGTGCGGCTCGTCTATCGCCGCACCGCAAAGTACATGCCAGCGGACGAGGAAGAACTCGAACTTGCGAAGGAGGACGGCGTCGTCTTCTGCGAGCTGATGTCGCCCGTTTTGCTTGAAGACGGCAAGCTGCTCTGCAACATCATGCAGCTCGGCGAGCCGGATGCATCCGGCAGACGCAGCCCGGTAGAGACCGGAGAACAGATCAAGCTCCCGTGCGACACGCTGATTGCGGCGGTCGGTGAGAAGGTCGATACCGCGATCTTTACGGAAAACGGCATTGCGGTGAATGCGCGCGGTGCGGTCGAAACGGACGCAAATCTGATGACCTCCCGCGAACACATCTACGTCGTCGGCGACGCAAGCCGCGGACCCGCGACGGTGGTCGAGGGTATTCGCGACGCACGGACTGTTGCGGACGCGATCGTCGGAACGTATGAATACGCGATCCCGGAAACCGCGCAGGCGAGCGAGGAAGCATGCTTCGAAAAGCACGGTATTTTAAGAGATTACGAGCAGGCGGAAAAGGAGCGTGCGCGCTGCCTAAACTGCGGTACGGTCTGCGAATGCTGCGTGCAGGTGTGCCCGAACCGCGCAAATGTGGCGATTCGTGTTTCCGGAAAAGCGAGGCCGCAGATCCTGCACGTCGATCGGATGTGCAACGAGTGCGGCAACTGCCTCGTGTTCTGTCCGTACGATTCGAAGCCGTATAAGGAAAAGTTTACGCTGTTCGCCACCGAAGCCGAGTTCGACGGTTCCGAAAACAAGGGATTTCTGCCGCTTTCGGACCGCGTCGTGAAACTCAGACTGAACGGCGTACAGACGGTCGACCTCGACCGCGACGCGATCGATCCGGATGCGAAAGCACTGATCGAGACGGTTTTGAAGGAGCATCATTACTTGATCGGCTGAGCGCCGAAAGGAGAGCAATATGGCGACCTTTACGGTCAACGGACAGACCGTCGTCTGCCCCGAAAACAAAAAACTGATCCGCTTTTTACGGGATGATCTCAGGCTTATCAGCGTCAAAAACGGCTGCTCGGAAGGCGCATGCGGCACCTGTACGGTCATCATCGACGGAAAGGCACTGAAAGCCTGCGTGCAGCAGACCGACCGCATGGAAGGGAAGACGATCGTGACCTGCGAAGGGCTCACCCCGCGGGAACGCGAGGTCTACGCCTATGCGTTCACCGAAGCCGGCGCGGTGCAGTGCGGCTTCTGCACGCCCGGCATGGTGATGGCGGCAAAGGGGCTTATTGACCGGAATCCCGATCCGACGCCTGCGGACGTCAAGGATGCGATTCGCATGAACATTTGCCGCTGCACCGGCTACAAAAAGATCGAAGAAGCGATCCTGCTTGCCGCGCGTGTGTTCCGCGAAAGCGCGGAGGTTCCGAAGCGCACGCTGAAAGGGATTGTGGGTGAAAACCTCGACCGCGTAGATGCGCCCGGTAAAGCGCTCGGCGAAGCAAAATATGCCGACGACATTTACCTGGACGGCATGCTGTACGGCACGGCAAAGCGCAGCGACTTCCCGCGTGCCCGCGTGCTCAGTATCGACACGACGGAGGCGGAGCAAGCTCCCGGCGTGGTCTGCGTACTGACCGCAAAGGACATTCCGGGCACGCAGAAGATCGGGCACCTGAAGCAGGACTACGACGTGATGATCCCGGAGGGGAAGATCACACACTTCTTAGGCGACGCGATCGCGCTTGTCGCCGCAAAGACAGAAGCGCAGGCACGCGCCGCGGCGGCGCTCGTCAAGGTCGAATACGAACCTTTGGAGCCCGTGCTCGACATGATGGACGGATTGAAGGACGAAATTCTCGTGCATGCATCGAACGGTACGAACGTACTTTCGCACGAGCATCTGGTTCGCGGCAACGCCGGCGAGGCGATTCGAAACAGCAAATATGTCGTCACGCATCGCTACTCCACGCCGCCGACGGATCACGCCTTTTTGGAACCGGAATGCGCGGTGGCGCTGCGTGAGGGCGACGGCGTGCGCATCTACTCCGGCGATCAGGGCGTCTATCAGACACGCAAGGAATGCGCGCAGATGCTGGGGCTCCCGCAGGACAAGGTCCGCGTGACCGCCATGATGGTCGGCGGCGGATTCGGCGGCAAAGAGGACATGAGCGTTCAGCACCACGCGGCGCTGCTTGCGTGGCACACGAACCGTCCCGTCAAGGTCACGTTCTCGCGCGCCGAGAGCCTTCTCATCCACCCGAAGCGCCACGCGATGGAGATGGAGTTTACCACCGCCTGCGACGAGAACGGGTATCTTACCGCCATGAAGGCGACGCTGGTATCGGATACCGGCGCGTACGCCTCGCTCGGCGGACCGGTGCTGCAGCGCGCGTGCACGCATGCTGCGGGACCCTATAACTATCAGAACATCGACATCGATGGCAAGGCGATCTATACGAACAATCCGCCCGCGGGGGCGTTCCGCGGTTTCGGCGTCACGCAAAGCTGCTTTGCGACCGAATGTAATCTGAATGAGCTTGCGGCCTTGGTCGGCATTTCGGCGTTCGAGATCCGCTATCGCAACGCGATCCGTCCGGGGCAGGTGCTCCCGAACGGACAGATCGCCGATGAAACGACGGCTTTGGTTGAAACGCTCGACGCCGCGCGTCCGATTCTTGAACGCGATCCGAAGGCGGGCATCGCCTGCGCCATGAAAAACGCGGGGTTAGGCGTCGGCATTCCGGACACCGGGCGCTGCCGCATCGAGGTAAAGGACGGCGACGTGTATCTGCATTCATCCGCAGCGTGCATCGGGCAGGGCATGGGCACCGTGCAGACGCAGATGGCGGCAGAGATACTCGGCATCCCGCACGGGCGTGTGCATTACTGCACGCCCGACACCGCACTTGCGCCGGATTCAGGCAACACTACGGCATCGCGTCAAACGCTGTTTACCGGCGAGGCGGTCGTCCGCGCCGCAAAGCAAGTGAAGGAAGCGCTCGAAAAAGAGGGCTCGTGGGATGCGCTAGAAGGGCGCTCGTTCCTCGGCGAATATACGGGCGTCACCGATAAGCTCGGCAGCGATAAGCCCAACCCGGTTTCGCACATCGCCTACGGCTACGCGACACATGTGGTCGAGCTGAACGACGACGGAACCCTAAAGCGCGTGACGGCGATCCACGATCTCGGCGTGGCGGTTAACCCGCGCGCCGCCGAAGGGCAGATCGAGGGCGGCGTTGTGATGGGACTCGGCTATGCTTTGACCGAGGATTTCCCCTTAAAGGACGGAAAGCCGACCGCCAAATACGGAACACTCGGTCTGTTCCGTGCGGACAAAACGCCGGAGGTACAGGCGATCCTGGTCGAAAAGGCGACAAAGGACGGGCTTGCCTGCGGCGCAAAGGGCATCGGCGAGATCTGCACGATCCCGACTGCGCCGGCCGTGCAGAACGCGTATTATAACCGCGACGGCGTCTTCCGTACCGCTCTGCCGCTTCCCGATACGCCGTACAGCAGGAAGAAATAAGGACAAACAAACGGTCGGAGAGCGGATGTTTTCCCGAGAATCGGCATTTTTGAAACGGTCTGCTTTTGCGGACCGTTTTTGCTTGCGATATTTTGCGAAAAAAGTCTTTTCTCTGAGAAAAATGTGTGATAAACTGTATCGCATGAAACGTATTTGTGTTTTGATCATCTGTATGCTGCTGCTCTTGACCGCAACGCCGGTTTTGTCCGCGTCTGCGGATGAGGAGAAGGCGGAGAATCTGACCGAAAAATGCACCTTTGAATTCGGCGACTATCGCTATGCGTCGAGCCGCATTCTCAGGGAATCGGAGCATTATCAGATCTTCGAGCCCAACGATTCTTTTTCTGTGACATGGGAAGAAACGTTTGACGGCGCACGGCTTTGCCTGCGATGGCAGGAGCAGCCGAACGGCGTGCGCATTCTGCAGTACGATGCAAACGATATGCTCCTTTCGGAGGATGCGGTCCCCGCGTTCTATGAAACGGTCACGCAGCTTTTGCCGGAGGCGCGCAAGGCGGTCGTGCAGTCGGGCGATGCGGGTATGCAGGTTGGCACCTGCGCGGTTTACGGTGCAGGCGAGCTGCCGGAACCGTACCATGACTGGGAACCGACGCCGGATCATCTCGATTATCTGCTCATCTCCACACATATGGATGACGACGTGCTGTATCTCGGAAGCATTCCGCCGGTTTACGGCGCCGAACAGGGGTATGTAGGCACGGTCGTCTATGTAACCACGCAGAGATTTTTGCGCATCCGTGAATCGGAGAACTGCGCATGGAAAATGGGGATCCGCTGCTATCCGATCTTTCTCGGCATGAAGGACGTTGTGGAGGACGCGACGAAGGAAAAGCGGGACAAGTTCAAGTATGAGGATTTGCTTCAGAACCTTGTCCGCGTCTATCGCAGATACAGACCGCTCGTCGTCTTTGCGCAGGACGAAAAGGGCGAGTACGGACACTGGCAGCATGTATTCACGTCAAAGGCTTCGCGTGAGGCGTTCAGGCTTGCCGCAGATCCAAGCTACGATCCGGAATCCGCTGAGCTTTACGGAACGTGGCAGGTGCAGAAAGTGTTCCTGCATCTCTACAAGGAAAATCCGATCACGGTCGATTCGCATACGCCGCTGAACGCGTTTGACGGGCTGACCGCGCTTGAGGTCGCGCGGGCGGCATATAAGATGCATGAATCGCAGCAGCGGTACCGGTTCAAAGTCACGGAGGACGACGCCAGATACGCGTTCAACCGGTTCGGCATGGCGGAGGGTGTCGTGCCGGTCGGCGAGGACATTTTTGACAACATCGACGAAACGCTGTTTGCCGGCTATGAGCCGCCGCCCACACCGGAGCCGACTGAGGAGCCGACGCCGGAACCGACGCCCGAGCCGACCCCGGAGCCGACTGAAGCACCGACCGAAGCGCCGGTCGAAGAATCGACGCAGGCGCCTGCCGAAGCGATTTCGCCGGAACCATCGCGTACGCCCGAGCTGGTGCCGGATCCTTCGAAGCATCCGCCGAAGCCCACGGAGCTGATCCTGATCGGCGTCATCACCGTCGCCGCTGCGGCCGCCGTCGGCGTCGCTGCATACTTCTGGAAAAAGCGCCGCATGGAGCGGTAACGGCTGCATGAAAACAACCCGAAAGAGACTGCCCGCACGGACAGTCTCTTTTTCTGTGCACCGGTTCAGTTGCGGACCTTCTTTTCGAGGAAGGCGACGGCGTAGTACATCAGCGCGGCAAGAATGCAAAGCACAGTCACCGACGCCATGACAAGATCGAGTTTAAAGACCTGCCCGCCGTAGACGATCAGGTAGCCCAGTCCGGCCTTGCTGACGAGGTATTCGCCGACGATCACACCGACCCAGCTCATGCCGACCGAGATCTTGAGCGCCGAGATGAGGTCCGGCACGCCTGCGGGCAGTACGACCATGAAGAAGGTCTGCAGCTTCGTCGCGCCGAGCGTGCGCATCAGAAGCTGCTTTTCGTCGGTCGCCGCAAGAAAACCGTTCAAAACCGTTACGGTTGTCACGACGAGCGAAACGAGCACGCCCATGACCACGATGGACGCCATCCCTGCGCCGATCCAAACGATGAGCACCGGACCCAGGGCGATCTTCGGCAGCGCGTTCAGAACGACAAGGTACGGGTCTAAGATCCGGTTCAGCTTCGGCAGCCACCAGAGCAGCACGGCGATGAGCGCGCCGAGCACAGTGCCCAAAAGGAATCCGAGCACGGTCTCCAAAAGCGTCGTACCGATGTGAAGCCACAAAGAACCGTCCTGATAGAGACGGACGATCGTTCGGATCACGCGCGAGGGGGAGGAGAGAATGAACGGATCGAACCATTTCAGATCCGCACCGAGCTCCCAAAGAAACAGAAAGCCCAAAAGGACAGCGATCCGCGAAAGAACGACGATCCGCGCGTCGCGGCGGACGCGGCGAAGAAACACTGCGTGGGCTTCGGAAATGGCTGTGTGCTTCATGGCTTGAGTTCCTTCCATATGCGATCGAAGTAGTCGTGAAATTCCGGCTGCGCCCGACGCTCCAAGGGCGTGAGCGCGGCGGAAAAGCCGATGTCCACGAGCTCTTTCAAGCGTGCGGGACGCGCGGAAAAGACTGCGACACGATCCGCCATCGACACCGCCTCGGAGATATCGTGCGTGACGAGGATCGCACTCTTATGCTCGCTGCGGATGATGCGGTACACCTCATCACTCAGGTTCAGCCGCGTCTGATAATCGAGCGCGGAAAACGGTTCGTCCAAAAGAAGCAGGTCCGGTTCCAACGCAAGCGTGCGTATAAGCGCGACCTTTTGCCGCATGCCGCCGGAAAGCTGCTGCGGCTTATAGGAACGGAATTCACCGAGTCCGTATTTATCGAGCAGCGCGAACGCGCGCGCTTTGCTTTCCTCGGTCAGCCGGTGCTGTACCTCAAGCCCCAAGAGCACATTCTTTTCCACGGTGCGGTGGTCCAGGAGATGGTCGCGCTGCAGCATGTAGCCGAGCCGCAGACCTTTTCTGAAAACGCGCACGCTTCCCGCGGTGGGCGAAATGAGCCCCATCATCAGGGAAAGCACGGTCGTTTTGCCGCAGCCGGACGGACCGACAATCGCCAGAAACTCTCCTTCGTATACGGTCAGATCCAGATTTTGTATCGCAGTCGTTTCGCCCTCGACCGTATAGAAGCTATGCGAAACGCCGGTAAGCGTCATCAATTCGGATTGCATACCCGATCTCCTTATTCTGCTGATAAACTATCGTATTCCTGTTTCGCCCGCGGCGTTCCGGCGGGGGACGGAGGCGCTTTTTCGTCACAGTTTCGATGCGTTTCGCGTATGATACAGAAAAAGAGGAGGAAGGGCGTATGCGAAGAAGATGCGAACGGAGCATGAAAGCAAGACGGCTGCTGCTTGCCGCGATCGGCGCGGGCGTGGCGGCGCTGATCTTTTACTGCGTGCCATGGTGGGTGTTTCTGCTGATCGGCATTGCTTCGCTCCTGGCGGCGGGCTTTGCGCTTGCACGGCAATAGTTAACCGAATGTTCACCTTCCGCACGTACGAATTGTGATATACTGTATTTTGTAAAGGTATATCGGAGGCGGAAATGCGGAAGCTTTGGAAGAATAGACCCATGTGGATCGCTTTGATTGCGATCGTTCTTTTGATCGTCCTTGCGGCGTTTACGGCAAACGGCAGGGGATCAAAGGACGGTCTTTTCAGCGCTGCCGTCACACCGGTTGCGGAGACGCTGCATGCCGTGCAGCAGGAGATCGGCGGCTTCTTCGCCCGCGTATTTACGCCCTCCGCGATACAGGAAGAAAACGAACGACTCAGGGAAACGGTGCTATTGCAGGAGCAGAAGCTGGCGCTTTTGGATGAGACCGAGAAGGAAAACGCAAGGCTCTCTGAGCTTTTGAACTTTGCGGAGTCGAATCCGGATATGCACTTTGTGACCGCTTCGGTCATCGGACGCGACAGCAATCCGTATATCGACACGATCACGCTGAACGCCGGTTCGCGCAGCGGCGTCGCCGAAAAGATGGCGGTCATCACGCCGGACGGCGTCGTCGGACGCGTTTCGGAGGTCGGACCGAACTGGTGCCGTGTGAAAACGATGTGCGACGAAAAAATGCGCATCAGCGTCATGGTGCAGCGCACACGCGACGAGGGCATGCTGGGCGGACTGTATCTCGAGGACGGCGAGATCCTCGGGACGCTGCTCTATTACCTGCCGGGCAAGGCGGATGTGCGCACGGGTGATACAATCCGCACGAGCGGCATCGGCGGACTCTTCCCGAAGGGATTGTACGTCGGGACCGTCATTGCCGTCAACGAGGAGGGCAGGGGCACACATGACGCGATCGTTTCAATGGATATCGATTTTCTGCACCTTGAGGAAGCGCTGATCGTCGTCGGCGTGGACGAGGCGATTGGATGAAGCGGCTGCTGCTCATACCCGCGGCGATCCTTGCGGTGTTCATAGACGCGTTCGTATTTCCGGCACTGTCCGGAAACGGGATCCGTCCGCTGTTCACGCTGAGCCTTGCGCTTGCGGCAGCGGCGGCGACGAAGGTGCAGGACGGTATTTTGGTCGCGGTTTTCGGCGGGCTCCTTGCCGATCTGTTCTGCAATCCGTATATCGGGCTTTCAGCAGCGGCATACCTCATTGCGGTTGCGATCATGTACGGTTTTATCAGGAAAAGCGGATTCCGCCGCGGACTTCTGATCCCGTTCGCGGCGGTCGGCGCGGTCGCGGCGGAGACGGCGATCCTGATCTTCTCGCTTGCGATCGGCGCGCGGTTTGACGCGCTTCGGCTGCTCAGAGCAACGCTTCCGTCGGTCGTGCTTGAAGCGCTTCTCGTATGCCCGCTTGCGGCGCTGCTGAAAAGCCGGGAGAAAGGCAGTTCTCTTTTGAGATGAAACGCGGTGAAAAGGGAAAACTGAATACGCGTATCTGGATGCTCATCGGAATCTTTGTCGTGATGCTCGGTGTGCTTTTGCTCTTTTTGGACAAGCTTGCCATCCGTGAGACGGAGGCGTATTCGGCGGCGGTGCAGCAGACGACCGAGGTCACGACGTATCAGTCCGGCAACCGCGGCACGATCACCGACCGCAACGGTGTGGTGCTTGCCTACGACGAAACGACCTACAATGTGCTCTTTTACCGTGATCCCGCTAACCGCACGCCCGTCGACAGCGCGCGTTATACGAACTCGCTCATGGAAGCGATCCGTATTATCGAAGAGGGCGGCGGCAAAACGATCGACACATTCTATATCAACATGCTTTCCGACGGCACGTTCGTGTACGATTTCCGCACAACGAGCCCGTCCGTCGCCGCCACGCGCAAGCGGAACTTTGTCGATGCCTGCCGTTTCAGCAATCCGGATCTTTCCGCGGAGGAGGCGTACCGTATCCTGCGCGACTCGTGGTGCATTCCGGACAACATGCCGTTCGACGAGGCGAAGAAGATCATGTCGATCCGGCAGGAAGCCGTTATGAACAGTTACCGCGCGTTCGAGGGCGTGCGCATCGCATACGACGTTTCGCTGGCGGTCGTAACCGAGCTCGACATGGCAAGCGACCGGCTCACCGGCATTCTCACCGAAAAGAGCAGTTACCGCGTATATCCGTACGGACACACCGCGTCGCATATCATCGGCTACCTTTCACGGCAGGTCACGGGCGATATGAGCTCCATAGGCTATTCGTATGCCGATTACGCGCCGTTCGATCCGAAGGGGAAGGAAACCCAAAGCATGCTGGACCTCGGCTATTCCTACAGCGATCTCATCGGCGTCGCGGGCGTGGAAAAGACCATGGAAGCGTACCTCACGCCGCATCTGTACGGGCGGCTCGGCACGACGCGGATCCTCAAAAACAAGCGCGGCGCGATCGTGGAGGTTCTGGATTCCACACAGCCGACCGACGGCATGAACGTACAGCTTTCCATCGACATCGAGCTGCAGCAGGTCTGCGAGGAAGCGCTGCGCGAGAACATTACGGAGACCCACAAAAAGCAGGAACAGCGCATCGAATCCGACCGGGAACGCTATGAGCGTTTGAGCAACGGGAACACGGACAACATCAAACGCGCGGAGACCGGCGCGGTCATCGTTCTGAACGTCAAGACCGGCGAGGTCCTTGCGCTCGCGTCGTACCCGGACTATGACCCGAACATGTTCACAGACGGGATCGATGACGTCGAGTACGAGCAGCTGTTCGGGCCGAACAGCAATCAGCCGACGCTGAACCGCGCGATCGGCATTCGCACGGCGTCGGGCTCGGTGTTTAAGATGGCGACAGGCTTCTCGGGGCTGATGGAAGGCAAGCTCACCGTGAACGAAACGATCTCGGACCGTTCCCCGTATTACTACTTCGTGGACGATCCCACCGTAAAGGTCGAACAGAACGCGCCGAGCTGCTGGATCACGAACACCGCGAAGCACGCAAACCTGACGCTGTCGCGTGCGCTCACCGTTTCGTGCAACTATTTTTTCTACACGATCGCCGACCGTGTCGGCATCGAACGCCTGAATTACTGGGCGGGCATGCTCGGCATGCAGGATACGACGGGCGTGGAGCTGCCGGGCGAGCTTTCGGTACAAATCGGCGGACAGAAGGCGCGCTACGACTGCGAAAAGTCGCTTTCGGAGCAGACCTCCGCACTGCCCCGGCTGATCTATAACCGCATCTATAATCTTCTGCGCGCGATCCGCGATCAGCGCGAAATGAAGATCTCCGAAGTGCAGATGCGGAAATGCGCCGACAGGCTTTTAAGACTGATGGACGGCGAACAGCGCGAGCGCGGCACGGAGATACGCGAGATCCTAAAGGAAGAGCTCAATATCCCGATCGGCATTTCCTACACGCATACGAGCTGGATCGTTTCGATCTCGACGTGGCTCGAAGAGCTTCGCTGGAAACCGACCTACACGATCCAGACCGGCATCGGGCAGGGCGTTATGCTGGTCACGCCGATCTCGATCGCGCGGTACGTTTCGACGATCGCAAACCGCGGGATCGTCCGCCCCGTGACGTTGCTCAGGGAGGTCGACGCCGCGGACGGCACAGCGTATCTTCAGAACACACCGGAACCCGTACGCACGATCCAGGCGCCGGACGTCTTCTGGGACGCGATTTTAGAGGGCATGCACGGCGTCGTTTCGCCGGAAGACGGCGGTACGGCATCTTCGGTCTTTTCGATGGCGTTTGCGCAGAAGGGCTATCTCGAACGCATCAGCGGCAAGACGGGAACGGCGCAGACTGCCGCGATGAACAACATCGATATTGAGAACACCAGCTGGTTTGCTGCGATCACCCCGCGTGAGGATCCGGAGATCGCGATCGTCGTGTTTATTCCGAACGGACTGTCCGGAAGCTCCGGCGCCGTGGCGATCGAACGCATCGTGACATACTGGTACGAACGGCAGGAAACGGCGGCGGAAACACCTGCGGAATGAGATGCAACATAATTGCAACATCATTATGAAATTTTGTTGAACATCAAAGATTAACGCTTGCACAAATTCCAAAACAGCGATACACTTTCGGTATGGAAAAGCAAAAGCTGACGATTCCCTACATCATTCGTAACTGGAGCAGCCTCAGCGTCGAGCGGAAGCGTACGATTCTGACGGTGCTGCTGTTTGGCATAGCTTTGCTGTTGATCGTCATAGCGATGATCATCGGGATTACCTCATGTACCTGTGCGGGAAAGGCGCAGCACGCATCGGAACCGGTTTCCGAGCTCCCCGCGCTTCTGCGTGCGCCGATGCCGGAACGCACGGCGGAGCAGGACCCGGACGACGGAACGAGCGCGGACCCGAACGGCGCGGAAGATCCGTACACCGTGACCGTCGATCCGAACGGATCGGGCGAGAACGCGCCGGCGGCGACATATCTTGCACTCAAGAAGCACGACAAGGGCGAAGAGGTCACGGAACTGCAGGAACGGCTCATGGAGCTCGGATACCTGGAGATCGAGGAGCCGACCGACTACTTCGGCAATTCCACGGAATATGCGGTCGAGCTGTTTCAGCGGCAGCACGGTCTGAAGCAGGACGGCATTGCGGGCGAACAGACGCAGGCGCTTCTGTTCAGCAGTGAAGCGCAGCACTATATGCTTTTGGAGGGGGCGTCGGGACGCGACGTCAAGATGCTGCAGGAACAGCTGGTCGACCTCGGCTACCTCGATGAAAGCGACATCGACCAGGTGTACGGCGAAAAGACGATCGAGGCGGTCAAAGCTTTCCAGAAGCGCAACGGATTGAGCGCGGACGGCAAGGCGGGCGAAAAGACGCTCGAAAAGCTGTTCGGTGAGGACCCGAAGGTTTCGAAGTCACTTGAGGCAAAGCTCAGGGAGGAAGCCAAAGCCACATCCAAGAGCACGCCGAAGACGACGCCGAAGCCGACGAAACACTCCTCCAAGACGACGCCGAAGCCCTCTTCAAAGACCTCCGCAAAGGCGACGTCCAAGACGACGCCGAAGCCCACGCCGAAGGTCACGCCGACCCCGAAATACGATACCAGAATCGATAAGCTGATCAGCGTGGCAAAGTCCAAGATCGGCTGCGAATATGTGCTCGGCGACAAGGGACCGGATTCGTTCGACTGTTCCGGTTTCGTCTACTACTGCTTAAAGCAGGCGGGCGTCAGCACCAGCCGTATGGACGCCTCGGGCTTCTCAAAGGTCAGCCGCTGGAAAAACATCACGAGTCTCAGCGATCTCAAAAAGGGCGATCTGGTGTTCTTCTGCAGTGAGAAATCCAGCCGCGTCAGCCACGTGGGCATCTATATCGGCGACGGTGAGATGATCGACGCTTCGAGCTCGGAAGGAAAGGTCGTCCGGCGCGCCGTTTCCACCAACTACTGGAAAAAATACTTCGTGAACGCGAGACGCCCCTGGGGTTGATCGCTCTTTACGCAATTTTTACAAAAACCGACGGATTTTTCCGCCGGTTTTTTTGCATTATGCAAAAGAGTATGATATAATAACCGGCAAAGTAAGAAATGGGGATAGGATTATGGATACGAAAACGATAATGCAGCAGATCGAACTCGTCCTGAAACGCGACGCGCAGGTTTCCCTAAAGGAAGCGACGGTGCAGCAGCTTCATGCGGCGCTGGCGTCGGTCGTGATGGGCGCGATCGCCGATCCGTGGTATGAGAGCCGCCATGCGCATGAGCGCACCAGAAGCACCTATTATTTCTCGGCGGAATACCTTATGGGCCGTATGGTCTACAACAACCTGTTCGCGCTCGGGATCCTCGATGAAGTAAAAAAAGAATTTGCCGATCACGGACTCGATCTTGCGGCGTTCGAAGATATCGAAGACGCGGCGCTCGGAAACGGCGGTCTCGGCCGTCTTGCGGCGTGCTTCCTGGATTCGCTCGCGACCCTCGGCTACCCCGCCTACGGCTGCGGCATCCGCTATAAGTACGGCATGTTCCGCCAGGTCATCCAGGACGGCTACCAGAAGGAAGTGCCGGACAACTGGCTTAAGAACGGCAACCCCTTTGAAGTC
>JAFOQN010000192.1 GCA_017393775.1 Clostridia bacterium | reverse complement strand
GCAACGTGGGCGATAACTTCAACCTCGGCGAGGTCGGACCGCTGAAAACGACCGTGCGCATCACCACGCGTACGTTGAACAGCGTCACGGCGGGCACAAGGCAGATGACGGTAAAGTGGGGCGCGAGCTCGGTCTTTACGGGCTATCAGATCCAGTACGCGACCAATTCGGCGTTCACGCAGAACGCGAAAGCGGTCAAGATCGCGAATCCGAAGACGGTGAGCACCGTGATCAAGAGCCTGACGAGCGGCAAGACCTACTATGTCCGGCTGCGCTCGTATCATGTCTTCAACGGCATGACCTATTACGGACAATGGTCGAACATGAAGAGCTGCAAGGTAAAGTAATGGGCGCAGATGAAAGCCCCGCATTTCCGCGGGGCTTTTTTCGTGCGTGAAATCCTTGCGAAACGGTGCGGGATTTGGTATAATAAACTATCACAAACGGGGGGCATATGGAATGAAGATCCTTTTGATCAACGACGACGGCATCGACGCGGTCGGCAGCAAAGAACAGTCCCGCATCTTCTGCCTGAAGCTGAGCTGAGCTATGATCCGCATCCTGTTGGTTGAAGACGATACATCCATCATTGAGACGCTTTCTGCGTTCCTGGAACGGGAAGGATTTATTTGCGCAAAGGCGACGCGGGAGGATGAGGCAAAGGAGAAGCTCGACCGAGCGCCGTTCGACCTCGCGCTTCTGGATGTTTCGCTTGCAAAAGGGAGCGGCTTTCCCGTCTGCAGGGCGGCAAAGGAAAAGGGCGTTCCGGTGATCTTTCTGACCGCGTCCGGCGAGGAAGAAAGCGTCGTGAGAGGGCTCGACATGGGCGCCGACGACTATATCACAAAGCCGTTCCGCCCGCGAGAGCTTGTGTCGCGCATCAAAAGCGTGCTGCGGCGAAGCGGCAAGGAACCTGCCATGACGCTCGGCAACGGCGTTACCGTCGACCCGGAACGCGGCATTGTGAAGCGGGACGGGGAGGAAATCAAGCTCTCTGCACTCGAGTTCCGTCTGCTGCTGGTGTTTCTGAACCACCGCGGGAAGCTTCTGACCCGCGAAAAGCTGCTGGAGGATATCTGGGACATCGCAGGAGATTTTGTGAACGACAACACGCTGACCGTTTACATCAAGCGCCTCAGAGTGAAGCTGGGCGACGATCCGCAGGAGCCGCAGCTCATCAAGACCGTGCGCGGGCTCGGGTACCGCATGGACTGACATGTTTCGTAATCGCGAACTGAAAACCGAATGCATCATTGATGCCGCGATCACGGTCATTCTTGCCGTGACCGGCTTTTTTGTACATCCGCTTGCGGGCGTGCTGCTGCTCGTGCTCGGCGGCGGACTGACCGCGCTGCACCTCTGGCTCGGATATCGGCGCTATCAACGGATCGACGCGCTTTCGAAAAGCATCGATCGTGTGCTGCACGACGAGGACCGCCCCCTGATCGCGGACAGCGAGGAGGGCGAGCTTGCGATCCTAAGCTCGGAGATCCGAAAGATGACCGTCCGTTTGCAGGAGCAGAACGGAAAACTGAAGGACGACAAGCGCATGCTGTCCGACGCGATCGCCGACCTGTTTCATCAGATCCGAACGCCCTTAACGTCCATGAATCTGCTTGTCTCGATGCTTTCGGAAGACGATCTGACCGCGGAGCAGCGGCTCAGGTATGTTCACGAAATGCGACAGCAGCTTTCGCGCATCCAGTGGATCACCGAAACGCTTCTGAAGCTTTCGAAACTCGACGCGGAAACGGTCCGCTTCCGTCCGGAGCCGGTCGGCGCCGCGGCGCTCGTCGAACAGGCGGCCGAGCCTCTTCGCATCCGTATGGAACTTACGGACACTGCGTTTACGGTCGAGGGCGACGCCGAGATGCAAGTCGACCGTGCTTGGACAGCCGAAGCGCTTTCAAATATCCTGAAAAACTGCATGGAGCATACGCCGGAGGGCGGGCGAATCTCAGTTTTCATCGAGGATAGTCCGGTCCTTTCCCGCATCATGATCCGTGATACCGGAACGGGCTTTGATCCGGAGGATCTTGCGCATATCTTCGAGCGCTTCTACCGCGGCAAAAACGCAGCGGACGACAGCATCGGGATCGGGCTTGCGCTTTCGCGTGAGGTGATCGCCGCACAGGGCGGCACGATCGTAGCAAAGAACGCCGAAGGCGGCGGCGCGCAGTTTGTGATCACGTTCTATAAGGCAGTTCTATAAAAAACAAAAAAGTATTTTTGTGACAGTCACCGAACTGTCACTTTTCTTTTGTACAATGGTTGCAGAAGAACCGAAGGAGGTCATTTTCATGGAGATTTTGAAGGTCGAAAACCTGACGAAGATATACGGCGCGGGAAACGCCGAGGTCCGCGCATTGGACGGCGTGTCGTTCACTGTGGAGAAGGGCGAATTCCTTGCAATCATTGGTCCGAGCGGAAGCGGTAAATCGACACTTCTGCACGCTTTGGGCGGCGTTGACCGTCCCACATCCGGCAAGGTCTTTATGAACGGCGAGGATGTGTACGCGCAGAACGAGGAGCAGCTTGCGATCTTCCGCCGCCGTCACGTCGGGCTCATCTACCAGTTCTATAACCTGATCCCGGTGCTGAATGTGGTCGAAAACATGACGCTGCCGGTGCGCATGGACGGGCGCAAGGTTAATGAGGAACGCCTCGAGGAGCTTTTGCACCTACTCGCATTGGAGGATCGCAAAAATAATCTGCCCAATCAGCTTTCCGGCGGACAGCAGCAGCGCGTTTCGATCGGACGGGCTTTGATGAACGCGCCGGAGATCGTGCTTGCCGACGAGCCGACCGGCAACCTCGATTCCAAAAACAGCCGCGAGATC
>JAFOQN010000191.1 GCA_017393775.1 Clostridia bacterium | reverse complement strand
GTGGTGATGCGCACGGTCGTTTTCAGCGGTCCGACCTCGCCGAGGTTGAAGTTATCGCCCACGTTGCCGCCGATCGTAGCGCCGGTCACCGGGTCAACCCGCTTATTGAAATACGCCTTGATGCCGTACTGGTAGCGCGTGCCCGCGTAAACCTTAGTATCGGTCCAGTTCAGCGCGGTTGTATTGTTCCAGCGTACGAAGTCCGTCCAGCCGTCCGTCGTGCTGCTCCACGCGCGGCGATAGATGACGTAGCCCGCTGCACCCTCGACCGGGCTCCAGGTCAGCTTGATGCCGTTGCCGACGTTCTCGACCGTGGTGGTCGCCGTCGGCGGCAGATAGATCTTGAAGAATCCGCGGCAGGTGCCCTCATAATCACCCTTGAACGTCACGATGACGTAGCCCGTGCCCGCGTTCGTATTCTCGCGATACTCGTAATCATAGTTTGCGGGATCGATCACGCTGCCGTCCGCCTTGTTCTTGACCGTAAACCGCGGCGTCTGCGCCTTGCCGTTTGCAATCACATACGGCGTTGTGCCCTTGAACTTGACGTCTGCGCTGTTCCATTCGACCGTGCCCTCAATTGTTACTGAATCGCCCTTATAATGCCACTCTGCGTTGAGCAGATCCTCATTTCCCGCGGAAATCGCGATCGTTTCTTTTTGTTCCTCAGTGCTTCCGTAATACACGTCCGTTAGGTTCCCGCAATACGCAAAGGCGTTTTTACCGATCTCCGTGATGCTTGCAGGAAGCGTCACCGATGCGATCGCGCTGTTCCATTCATAATCATCATAATCAAAGTAATTGCTGTCAAACGTTCCTTCCGGGATCGAAGTGATGCCTTCATCCAGAATCACGGAAAGCGGCTTGGCTGCCGGAATTTCGCCGTCTTCCCATGACTGCGTCTCCTCGTTCCAATAGCAGTATTCCGAAAAATAGTACCAATACAACAGGTCGCGTATCATATCAGCATTCATTTCACCGGTTCCTACGGTAAGATGCAGCTCTTCCAAAGAGTAGCATCCCGTGAATGTATGTTCATACGGCCATTGATCGCAGGGAATTGTCAACGAACGAAGATTCGGGCAATTCGTAAAAGCGCCATCATCTTCCGCTCCGTCATTGAATCCAAAATGAGTTTCACTGCCCTCAATCACGACCGTTCCCAACGCCGTGCACGCTTCAAAAGCACCGCCCCATACATTCTCAACGGTATCCGGAATCGTGACGGATTTCAATCCGGTTTCCGCAAATGAATAACCATCGATCACCGTAACCGTCGCCGGGATGCTGACGGATTCCAGCTTTTTCGCGGTACAGAAAGCGTTCCCTTTTACCCACGTTACACCATCCGGGATCGCATAGCTGCTGCCGTCCTTCTGCGGAGGATATGTAACGAGTTCTTTTCCATCCATGCTAAACAATACGCCATCTACGACTTGATACGCGGTATTGCAGGAATCGACCGTGATCTGCTCGAATTTTCCGCACCACGAAAACGGGTTCCAGCTGATTTCTCCAACATCCTTCCCGATCTGTGCCGAAACAAGATTATAACATCCGCTGAATGCAGATCCGGCAATGCTGGTAACGCCGTCTTCAATAATGACCCTACAGATATCGTCATTATAATCGTTCCAAGGTAAATCCCACCAGTAAACATCCATTTCCCCTGTTCCGGAAATCGTCAACGTACCGTCGTCCGTCAGCGTCCACGTCAGGTTATCTCCGCAAGTCCCGGACGTTTCCGCGCTTGCCGTGCGCATTGTAAATGGCAACAGCGCCGCGAGCATTAAAAAACAAAGTACGAGCGCAATCCTTCTTTTCATTTATTCTTCCTCCGATCAATGTAAAATGTGCAGCCGAAGCCGCACACGATAGGAGCCGGCTACGATTGCTGCGGTACAACTACTGTCCTCATGTATAAAAGAAACGCTTTTATGCCGAATGGCAAAAACGCGCCTCTGCTATACACGATAACTGAAATCCGAAAGTATTATATATTCAGTATAACAAGTATTGTTTCAAAAAGCAAGCGAAAAAATGAGTCGTCCCGAGACATCGCTCGGAACGGCTCGTTTTGAATGATACGCTCAACTCAGCTTCAGGCAGAAGATGCGGGACTGCTCTTTGGTGCCGGTGGTAGCGACGACGATGTAGTTATTGTAGGCGACGGGCGTCGCGTCGACGCGTTCGCCGAGATCGAGGGCAAAGAGCGCGTTTTCGCCGGGACGTGCCGCGTCATAAAGCCGCATGCCGCCGTCGCGGTCACAGGCGATGAGGTATGCGTCGCCGCGCGCGTTGTAGACGACGAGCGGTGAGGAAACATAGTCCGCGCCGCCGGTCTGCGTGATCTCCCAACGCACCGCGCCGTTTCTGCGGTCGAACGCCATGATCTTGCCGCCGAAGGTATAGGTCGTGTTGCCGTCCGCGTCCGGCACCTGCACTGTCAGCCCGTAGAACGAGCAGATCAGAAGATCGCCGATCGTGCCGTGACCGATGTGCGGCGTCGCCTTGCTGCCGCCCTTCATGCTTCTGCCCGTGGTGGGATCAAGGATCTGCACGAACTGCTTGTTCTCCCAGACGATCGCGCCGGTCTTGGCATTGATCTTGCGCACAAAGCAGTAACCATAGCCGTTCTGCAGCGAACTGTCCTGCTGATCGGTCTGCGAGACCGTGTATACATAGACCGTGCCGTCGCCGCCGTCCTCTTCGAGCACCGGCGTCGCGTCGGAATCGCCGCCGACGTCGGTGACAAACTGCAGCTTCAGCGTGTTGAGATCGACGCACTGCAGATACCCGCCGTTGTCGCAAAGGTACAGGTAATTGCGGAACGCGGCGACCGAGGATTCAAAGCCGTAGGCACGCTTGCCCGCCTGCGTCGAACCGGAATAGTCCGTGCCGGAATAGCGGTACTTGATCTTGTCGCCGGGGCTGATCGAGAGCGTGCCGGTCTCGGCATCATAGCTCGTATTCAGCGTGATGAGATACAGCACGCCGTTTTCGCTCGGCCAGATCAGCGTGTCGTCGATGATGAGCGGACTCGAATCGAACGCCGACCAGTCGTTGCGGCGCGCCGTATAGTCCTTGCCGGAAATGATGGTTTCCACGGTGTTGCTGCAAAGGTTGACCGCGAACGCCGCGGATTTATTGCTGTTCGGCTCCGAAAGCGTGCCCTGTCCGATATACAGCATCGGAATGCCGCGCGGATCCAGCGTCGGCGTACCGAACAGTGGCGCGTTCACCGGGATCGTTTCACGCGTGCGGTTGCCGGTTTCCAGTTCATAGAAGTAGATATTGCCGTCCGAGCCGCAAAGGATGACCTCGTTGAGGCTGTCCATCGCCTTAAACTCGTCACGCACGCCGAGTGTTTTCAGTGTCTGCCCTTCCCAGGTCACGATCAGCGGCTGACCGGTCCACGATGCACCCGCAAAGCCGTTCGACGAACCGATGGCGAATGACCAGACTTGTTCGAGCGTCTGCATCGTCACGCGCGCCGTGCCGTAGGAAAAGCCGCTGCGGTAGTTGTTGCCCGCGAACGTCGTGATGCCCTTCATGCCGGTATAGTCCTTTCCTCTTCCGAAGGAGAATTCGTTCTCGTTCGGGTTCGAGGAATAGCTGTCGTCCCGGTTGTTTTTGCGGATCTCGTAGGTGAAGCCGAAGTTCGAGGGCTTTGCGTCCTCTGCAGGGAATACGTCGAATGAAGCCGATTCCGGGAACGCCTGCGGATCGGGGATCACGTTCGCCTCCGTCGGCGATTCGGTCGCCTGCGACTGCGGCTGCGCGGTAGATTCGGGTTCCGTGTCGATCTCCGTTGCAAACGACAGCGCGTCCTGCGACCTTCCGCAGCCCGAACCGCCCTTTTTCGGTGTCGAATCCCTGAGCCCGACAGCGAATATCAAAATCACGACGGCGATTACAAGGATGAACACCGACGCGCAAAACATGATAAATCTCGGACTGATCGTCCGTTCCTGCTTTCTTGCCATGCTATGATGATAGCATATTCCCCAACGGTTCGCAACGCCGAAAATGCAAACTATTTTCGACATTTTAGTTAATAAAAGGAAATCCCCCCTCCGCAGTGTGCGGAAGGGGAATCGGTCTGTATAAGTTAGATTGAAAGCCGTTTACCCATTATATACAGCACATCAATCCGTCAAATGCAGCGACATGTGCGGTGCATTTGACACCTTGCGCCGCGCCGCCCGGTGGATCTTTAATTCATAGGCGCGGGGTGAATCTCGACAAAATCCTGATTTCGGCGAAACCGGCAGGTCAGTTGATGCGGATGCCGAAGATCTTCTGTCCGCCGCGGCAGCCGACTACGAGCATATTGCCGAACAGTGCCGGCGACGCCTCGAAGACGGTATCCGTCGGACGCAGCGCGCCGCGCTGCTGGCCCGTTGCGGCATCGATCAGATAGATATAACCCTTGGAATCCGCCTGAATGATATAGCCGTTGTTCGCCGCGTCGTAAATGACCGCCGGACTGGACCACGCGTAAGCGTCCATCTCGAACTTCCAGCGTTCGGTGAACGTCTCCTTATCGAGCGCGACCAAAACGCCGGCGTCCTTGTTTCCGTACCGCGCGATCGGCACAATCACGAGGTCTTCGATATTGCTGCCCTGCCGCCCGACGACCGCGGTCGCCTGAATGCCGCCGGATACGCCGGAGACGGTGAATACCTCCAGCCCGTAATGTCCCTTGATCTCGCCGGTCATGGCGTCGATCTTGAAGAACGGCGCGATGCCCTTGTTGTTCTTGTCCTTGTTGAAATGCAGCGACGTGCCGACGTACAGGTACGCTTCGTCATCGGAAATCACATCCAGAACCGGACTGCCGTTCGTGTCGTCCTCCGTGTTCGCAATCCAGACCACGCGCATCGTGTTGAGGTCGATGCACTGAAACATACCGTCGTTGCTGCTTAGGTACAGATACCCGTTCCATGCGACGGCGCTGCCCTCGTAGCCCTGCCACTTATGCGTACTGTCCGCTTTGTCGATCTCGTCGTAGATGTTGTTGCAGTCGTAGCGGAACTTGACGATGTCCGACGGATTGACCGAGACCGAACCGAGTTCCGGATCGTACACGGTATTGAGCTTCATCGTATACACGATGCCGTTCTCGCCCGGGTAGATCAGCGTGTCGGTCTCGGCGTCGACGAGCGGCGCGGAGTCGTACGCGTACCACTTGCGCCGCGCAAAGGGATCGGTGCCCTGCTTGCCGAACTCATACAGCACGTTGCCGTTGATCAGCGAAATGATGAACGCGCGTGATTTCTGGTTCTCGCTCTCGTACTGATCGCCGGAGCCGCAGTACAGAAGCGGGTAACCGCGCGGGTCGATGCTGCCGGTGCCCTTGAACGGGACATTCAGAACGATCTTGTCACGCGTTTCCTCACCTGTCTCAAGATCGAGGAAGTAGATATTGCCGTCCTCGGTCGGATAGATGACCTCGACGAGGTTTTCCTTCTGTTTTGCCCAGTCATGGAGATTCATGATCTTTCGCGTCTCTGCAGGCCACTGCACAATCAGCGGCTGACCCGTCCAGCCGCAGCCGGACCAGCTTCCGCTTCCGCCGCCCTTGGTGAGCGAGGAGATCGCCTTGTCCCACACCTGTGTCAGCTTATACTCGGTCAGGTTCACCGTGTCGGTGCTCGACATGTTTCTCCAGTTGTTGCCGCGGAACGTCAGGATGCCCTTGACCGTTTCCGCGTTGTATGCGTCCGCGGGCGGGAACTCGATCGGCTCCGTGCGCTGGTAGCTGTTCGCCATGCGTTCCTCGCCGCCGGAATAGACGCCGTTTTCAAATTGTCCGCCGACCTGAAGATGCGGTACAAAGCCGTACTTTTCCGGGTTGGAGTCCGCAACCATATACGGCGTCGGACGCGGCGTCGGCGTGGGCGTCGGGATCGGCGTCGGAACCGGCGGAATCGTTGCGCCGTTCACATAATCCTCATAGGAGATCGTGGGTCTTGCGACGTTCGCATAGCCGTCCGGATTCTCCTGCACCTGCGCGTTGTACTCCGATTGCAGTCGTTCCTCCTCGATCAGGAACTGATTGTGCCGTTCCTGCTCCTCGCGCCGTTCCTGAATGCAGCTGATCGTCGTCCATACGATCAATGCGATCAACACCAGAACCAGCAGCGCGAAGATCGATACGATCACATAAAAGCGCGGCTGCACTCTCCTCCTTTTTTTCTTCCTATGTTGCTGCGTCATAGCTCCTCCTGATATCATGTCCGCATGCATGCTGCGGATATCGGCTCATGTCCGGAAGCGCGGGACCGTTCCTGCTTGAGATTTTCCGGACATGCGAATCATTCCTTTTCGAGCAATTTGCACGTCATCTTTTGGCGCGAAAATTTTACCGCATTTTTTCTCTATCGGGCGTCTTGCCTGTCGAAACCGCGCCATTTTAAACCGTATCTTGCGTGCAATTGACCGCTTTTTCGCTATATCTTGCGCCGCGGTGGGCTAATGATCCCTAAAAAACGCCGACCATATGCTTTTCCATCGTATTTATCATAACACCGTGTTTTGAACAAACTGCGTTATCTTTGTGAACAGTTTTACCCGAATCTGTTTCAATTTTGTGTCAATCTGCGGTAAAGAGTCGAAAACGGCGCGTTTCATCGCCAAAACACAAAAAAGCTGCCCCGAAAGGCAGCTTTTGATGCGGTTTTTGTTCAGGCAATATGCCCTTTTGCTTTAATGGCCTCAATCACGAAATCGACGTACTTCTCGCAGATCTCGTTCGTATCCGCCTCGACCATGACCCGGATGACCGGCTCCGTGCCGGATTCGCGGACCAGGATGCGACCGGAATCGCCGAGCGCGTCGCTGACCTTCTTCACCGCCGCCTGCACGTCGGGATCGTTCTGCGCGTCGGACTTGGATTTCACGCGGACGTTTTTCAGTACCTGCGGATAGAACACGACAGGCGCGGCAAGTTCGCTCATCGGCTTCTCCTTCGCGATCATGACCTCCATGAGCTTGAGGCTCGTGAGAATGCCGTCGCCGGTCGTTTCGTACTTCAGGAAGATCGTGTGGCCGCTCTGCTCGCCGCCGATGCGGTTTCCGGTCTTTACCATGTTTTCGTAGACGTACTTGTCGCCGACCTTGGTCTTCTCATATTCGATGCCGACCTTGTCGAGCGCCTTGTAAAGTCCGAAGTTCGACATGACCGTCGTCACGACCTTGTTGTTCAGAAGCTTTCCGCGCTCCTTCATGTACAGGCCGTAGATATAGAGCGTATGGTCGCCGGTCACAACGTTGCCCTTCTCGTCCACGCAGAGGCAGCGGTCCGCATCACCGTCGTAGGCGAAGCCGACGTCGAGCTTGTTCTCAACGACGAACTTCTGCAGATGCTCGATGTGCGTCGATCCGCAGTCGGTATTGATGTTGTAGCCGTCCGGATTGTCATTTATGACATAGACCTTTGCGCCGAGCGCTTCGAATACGCCCTTCGCGATCTGCCATGCCGCGCCGTTTGCAACGTCCAAACCGACCTTCATGCCCTTGAAGCCGTACTTGGAAAGCGAAATGAGGAAGCCGATATAGCGGTTGCGGCCTGCGACATAGTCGACCGTTCTGCCGATCTCGTGACGGTTCGCAAGCGGGACTTCGATCTCGCCGTCGATGTATTCCTCGACCTTTAAGATCGTTTCCTCGTCCATCTTTTCGCCGTAGCCGTTCAAAAGCTTAATGCCGTTGTCGTAGTACGGATTGTGCGATGCGGAGATCATGATGCCGCAGTCGAAATCGTCGACGCGCGTGATGTACGCGACCGACGGCGTGGTGGTGACGTGCATGATATACGCGTCGGCACCGGACGCCAT
>JAFOQN010000190.1 GCA_017393775.1 Clostridia bacterium | reverse complement strand
TGACTCCGGCGCTGACGGCCGAAAGGGTATAGAATTCGCGGTCGAGAGTTTCTGCGATTATCCTGGCCAGGGTGGTCTTGCCGACTCCGGGCGGGCCCCAAAGAATGAACGAGGAAGAAAGACCTCCGCAGCTTTTTCAAACAGCGCGTCCACGCCTTCCTTCGTGCTGAGATCACATGGGAACAGGATCACGTTTTCGCCGAAGCCGGTGAGCTTTCCGATGCTGCGGCTTGCCGCGACAATGCGGTTGCCGTTTCCCCTTGCGGCGAGCATTTCCAGGATAGATTTGCCGATGCCGCTGCTGGCGCCCGTAATCACGATGTTCTGATTTTGGATCATATCTTTCTCCTTATCGATAGGAAATCTTCTGTACAAGCTCGTACGCCTGCCTGATCACGGTTTTCAGGCTGCCGACCTTGTCGCAGTCGCCCACGAAATACACGGGCTTCGACCCTTTCCGCTCTTTCTCCGTCGCAAAGCGTGTGTCCGGCGTATAGCCGACCGAAAGGATCACCGAATCCGCAGGCACGGTTTTTTGGCCTTCGGGCATGTTGATGACAACGCCCTCGTCCGTGATCGCTTCGACCGTGGCGGAAAGATACGCCGGGACCTTATGGAAGCGCAGAAGCTCGCGGAGCATTGACGAATTTGCCATGCAGATGCCGCGCGCACCGACAAGATACGTCGTCATCTCGACGACCGACGGATGCTTTCCCCGCAATGCAAGCTCATACGCGATCTCGCAGCCGGTGAGTCCCCCGCCCACGATCACGACGCGATCGCCGACCGAAGCTTTGCCGTCGAGAAAATCCGTCGCCGTGACCGCCTTTTCCGCGCCGGGGATACAGACCGTCCTTGCGTGCGCGCCGGACGCGATCACGATCACATCCGCATTAAGCGTGTCAAGGTCCGTGATCTCCGTATTCAGATGCACCGCCGCGCCGCTGTTGCTCAGCTGCTTTTGATACCAACGAAGCAGTTCCCGATCCTTTTCCTTAAAGGACATGGCCGCCGCGGCGTTGAACACGCCGCCGAGCCGGTCGGTCTTTTCATAAAGGTCGACCTTGTGCCCGCGCTGCGCCGCCTGGATTGCGGTCTCCATCCCTCCGATGCCACCGCCGATCACCGCGATATGCTTCGGCTCTTTCGCCGGTTCTTTGCTGTATTTCGTCTCGTTGTTCGTCCAGGGGTTCAGCACGCACCGCCCCATCTCCACATGCATCGGATCAATGTCCGTCCCCTTGCCGTTCAGTCCGAAGAACGTCAGGCACGCGCCGTGGCAGGCGATGCACGGACGTACGTCGTCCATACGTCCCTCCTTGATCTTCGTAACGTACTCCGGATCGCACAGGAGCTGCCGCCCGACGCCCATCGCGTCGATCCTGCCCGCAGCGATGGATTCCGCCGCCGCATCCGGCTGCAGACGTCCCGCGCACACAACCGGCTTCGATGTAAACTTTTTGATATGCTCCACATCCGCAAGGTTCATATTCAGCGGCGCGTACACCGGCGGATGCGCCCAGAACCACGCGTCGTAGGTGCCGTTGTCGCAGTTGAACATGTCGTAGCCCGCTTCTTCGAGAATTCTGATCGCTTTCTCCGATTCCTCCATCGTGCGCCCGACCTCGAAAAACGCCTCGCCCGGCACCGCGCCCTCGTTGAACCCGCGGGTCATGGAGCGGACGGAGTAGCGGACCGACACAGGAAAGTCGCTTCCGCAGACCTTTTTGATCTCCTTTACGATCTCGCAGGCAAAGCGCAGGCGGTTCTCTAAGCTTCCGCCGTACTTGTCGGTGCGGTGGTTCGTGTACGGCATGGCAAACTGGTCCAAAAGGTATCCCTCGTGGACTGCGTGAATCTCCACGCCGTCGCAGCCGATCTCCTTGCATCTTAACGCCGTCTGCCCGAAGGCATAGATAAACTTCTCGATCATTTTATCGGTGAAAGTGTCCATTTTGACCGACGGATCCCAGACGTTCGGCTCGTTATCGTCCGGTGCGGACCACCACCACTTGTTCGCAAGCAGCGGAGAAGCAAGCTTGTTCAGCACGCCTTTTTGGATAAACGGCTTCAAAATCGGCGGCAGCAGCATCGAGCGTCCGCTGCCCGCGCTGATCTGGAAAAAGACCTTTGCGCCGCTTTGATGGATCCCGTCGATGATGGGTCTGACCTTACTGAACACATCGGGATGCCGATAGACCCACTTTTTGCCGACAATGGAAATCAGCGGAATGAGCCCCGGGATGAACAGCCCGACGTTCTGATCCCTGCGGTCCTCATAGAATTTGTCGATTCCCTTGACGACGCCGGTCTTTGCCTCCCACTGGATCATATTCGTGCCCTCCATGGGCAGCATCACGACGCGGTTTTTGATCGTGACGTTTCCGATCTTCCACGGGGTAAACAGCGGTTCAAACTTCGGATCCATACATGCCTCCCGAAAACATATTATCCCGGTTCTCATTATAGCAGATAGACATGGAAAAACAAAGAAAAAAGAAACGCAGTACTTGATTTCGGACTGCGCGATGTTTCATGATAAGCCACAGGAAACACCGTCCGTCGAATGAACGGTGCGGAGCGCGCTCGCCGCTCACGCTCTGAAAACGGTACCTCTTAGGTATTAAACATACCGATCCACGGGGATTCTGTCGAGTCCTTGCGGATCATCTGTTGCCATCGGCGGTTTTTTCTGTTATGATATCATTAGAAATATGCGCTGGCAAAAGGAGAATCGCGTATGAAACATTATGACGTCATCATCGTCGGGGCGGGTCCCGGCGGGATCTTTACCGCGTACGAGTTGATCAAGCTCGCGCCTCTAATGCGGATTGCCGTATTTGAGGCGGGAAACCCTTTGGAAAAGCGCAAGTGCCCCATCGACGGGGAAAGAATCACGAGCTGCGTGCATTGCAAAACATGCGCGATCATGAACGGCTTCGGCGGCGCGGGCGCGTTTTCCGACGGCAAGTACAACATCACCAACGAGTTCGGCGGAAGTTTACACGAATACATCGGCAAGGCGAAGGCGACGGAGCTGATGGAATACGTCGACGAGATCAATATGGCGTTCGGCGGCGAGGGCACGAAGCTCTACTCCACCGCAAACTCGCATATCAAAAAGCTCTGCCTCGAAAACAAGCTGCACCTTCTGGAAGCGCAGGTCCGGCACCTCGGGACGGACAAGAATTACATCGTGCTCGGGAATCTCTACGATCTTCTGAAGGACAAGGTCGACTTCTTCTTCCGCACGCCGGTCGAACGCGTCGAAACGCGCGAACAGGGCTTTGCGGTGTTCACCGAAGGTGAAGAATACGCCTGCGATCAATGCGTGATCTCGGTCGGCAGAAGCGGCTCGAAGTGGATGGAAAGCGTGTGTAAAGATCTCAACATCGAAACGAAAAGCAACCGTGTCGACATCGGCGTGCGCGTTGAACTGCCCGCGGAGATCTTCTCGCACCTCACCGACGAGCTTTACGAAAGCAAGATCGTCTACCGCACGGAAAAATACGGCGACCTCGTCCGCACGTTCTGCATGAACCCGCACGGCGCGGTCGTCACCGAGAACACGAACGGCATCGTGACGGTCAACGGACACAGTTACGAGGACCCCGCCCTGCATACGCCGAACACGAACTTCGCGCTTCTGGTTTCAAAGCGCTTCACCGAGCCGTTCAACGACAGCACGGCGTACGCGGAAAATATCGCAAAGCTAAGCAACATGCTCGGCGGCGGCGTGATGCTGCAGAAGTTCGGCGATCTGATCGCAGGACGGCGCTCCACGGAAAAACGCATTGCCGAGAGTTTCACGGTCCCGACGCTTGCCGCGACGCCCGGCGATCTTTCGCTCGTCATGCCGAAGCGCATCCTGGACGGCATCATCGAAATGATCTACGCGCTGGACGCGATCGCGCCGGGCACGGCCAACGACGACACGCTTCTTTACGGCGTCGAGGTCAAGTTCTACAACATGCAGGTGGAGCTTTCCGAGAACCTTGAAACGAAGCACAGGGGACTTTACGTCATCGGCGACGGCAGCGGCGTGACGCATTCGCTCTCCCACGCGTCGGCAAGCGGCGTATTCGTGGCAAGAAAGATCGCGGGCGACCGATAACGGGCATTGCCCATCCGCACCACGGACGTGCAATGCACGTCCCTATGGATCAGGCACGACAAAGCGCAGCCCGGATCGTTCGGACTGCGCTCTTGTTTTATACTTCCTTTCGCTCGACGTCAACCGTGATTTCGGGCGTGCCCCATTTCGAATCGAACAACGCTGCAATCCGCTCTTCATACCACTTTTTAATCTCCTCGTCGGAGAGTGTACACGCCTCACCCTTGCTTCTGACTGTGATTTGAATGATCTGTTCCTCCATATGCTCTCCTTTCCCGCCTTGAAACGCCCGCAAAAGCGCGATATCATGCAAGTCCTTGTCCCGGCCGAGCGCTTGCTTCATTTGGATCAAGCCGTCGATCGAGATCACGCGCACGCCCTCGACCGTTTCAGTGCGGTCATACATCCATTTCTCAAAGATCTCGATTCGTTCGCCGTATTTGAACCATCTTGATCCGTCAGCCCTTCTCTGATAAAGAAATCCGTCCGTTTCGAGTCGATCCGCAAGTGCTTCGCTGCAGCCAAGATCAATATCCCCGGTTTCTTCCCGGACGCCGTGCAGCACCATCGCTCCGCCCGCGACCACCCAATATGCGCTGCAGTCGTACGGAAACGCACGAAGCGCATTTATGACCTCCTGCCGGTTCATCATTTTTCCTTTTCCTGAGGCGTTTTTGTGATTACATGCCAAATGACGGGATCGGTAAAGCCGCAGCTGCGGTACAGCTCTATCGGATGGGTCGGATTGTTGATCCTCCCCGAAACAGTCGCAAAAGCCGCCTTCTTCTGCATGCGCCGCAGCAGTTCGCAGACGACAAATGCGCCGAGTCCTCTGCGTCTGTAAGCGGGAGACACCTGGATCCAGTCCAAACCCCCTTCGCCGATGCATGCATCCAGCGCACCGATCCCGCTTGCCGCAATTTGTCCGGTCGTTCGGTCACGCACGGCGATCCACAGTTCTGCGTCGTATACCGCCGTGCCGGTAAGTGTGTGCAGCTCGTCCGCCGTAACACGCTCCGTCTCATAGCATTTCCGGATATGCTCTTCAAGTTCCTCCGGCTCGACCACGGTCAGCACAAAGCCGTCCGGCAGCGCCGTATCGGGTACCGGCTTGAAGAAATGGATCATCTTAAAAAACGGTTCATCCGTTCCGACATAAGTCTTTTCGGTCATTTCTTCATCCCGAACGACCGTAATGTGCGGCGGGATCTCTGTTTGTACGGTCTTCCAGAACGGCAGCGATGACGCACGGCAGGGATCTTTTATATACGCTTCCGGTTCCATGTATGCTGTTTCTCCTACCGATCAAACCGTTCCACGGCCGTTTCGGTCACAAACGCAGGCTTCAGTTCCCTGAGCTTTGCATAATGCGGCGTTTCGGCATGCGCCTTCAAAGCATCGGCGTCGCGCCACTTTTCGACCAGAAGCAAGTCGCCGTTGTCGTCAAAAGGCAGGTAATAGTCGTATTTCAGATTCCCTGCCTCCGCGCGGCTCGCTTCGTCGATCCCTTCTCTGAGGATCGCTTCAAGAAACTCCTCCCGCATGCCGGGTCTGCATTTGTAGGTCACATTCAATACGATCATGGCGTTCTCCCTTCGTTATTTCCTTTTGCGGCTTCTGTTGCAGCACACGTTCGACCGGCACCCAGCCCGCATAGCGCGGGTTCCCGAGCTCGTTCTTCGCCCACGCGATCATGTTTTCGGTCAGTCGATCCGTATCCAGACGCGTTTTCAGCATCCGGTTCCGTCGATGCGGCAGGCGGGGCGCTCCTCCCGGTATACAACCGGAAGGTTCCGTTCCGCTAAGAACCCTTCCCAATCGAGCGTGACGCTGCCGTCCTCCCTTTGGATCGCCGGAATGCCGACGCTGCCGTTTTGGCGGCACGGATCGAACATGGAAAGCGTGTCTCTGAGCTTCAAAAACGCCTTGAGATTTTTCATGCTTGCCGTGATGTCGATCTCCTCATACGCGATCTCATGTCTGTCAAAATTCACCTTGCATTCCCGGCAATCCGGGCACAGCGGGCTTCCGTATAACTTGATCATGCTTCTTCCTCCCCGGTTATTTCAAATCCTGATTGCTTGCGGCAGATGTACAGAAGGTGGCTTGCGCTGCCCAGAAGCTCCCGTTTCTCCGCAAAGTGCAGGTGCCATTTCGAAAACGCGGCAAAGTCCGCGTCCGAAATGCCGAAATCCACACGCTTCTCGATCGCCTCCAGCATACCGTCTGCGGCGGCGGTCGTGATGTGATCAACAGGCTTGTCCGAAAACAGCTGCTCGAACTCTTCCACGTCGTAGCCGGTGAACACCTGCTCCTTGAAGTGCCGCACCCGGTAATCGTCCGTGAAGTTCTCCTCCTGCCCCGCAGCCCAGTTTTCCTGAAAATAGTTCGCGTACAGAATGGCGTACACGGATAAGAAGGCGAAGAGGAGTACGCCGCCCGGCTTTGTAACGCGGATTGCTTCGTCGATCGCTTTCTGCACATCCTCCGGCTCATACAGATGATACATCGGTCCGAAAACGAGCGTCACGTCGAAGGATTCGTCCAAAAACCTCGAGAGGTCCGTTGCGTCGCCCTGATACGAATGCAGATTTTCGATCCCCCTGCCGTTTTCTTTCAGGATCGCAAGATTGCTTTCGACAAGCTCCACGGCGCTGACGTCCATGTCCTCTTTGGCGAGCGCGATCGAATATCGTCCCGTTCCGGCGCCGATCTCCAGCACCTTTGCGCCTTCTTCTGCAAAGCGATGAATGTATTGCATGGTCGTGAAAAACTCCAATTGTCCGTGTCGGGACCTTGAAAGCCGCCCATCCTCGTCGTATTTGCCGTAAATGCTGTTTAGGAGTTCAACTCTGTCGTGCATATCTCCTCCCGTTCACACGCCGTAGCGGTATTCCTTTTCGTTCGGGGTGAGCTCGAACGCTTCGATGATCCTGTCCGCGACCGCGTCGGGAGAGAGATCGGTGTTGTCGATTTTCAGATGATGCGAAAAAAGCGTTTCGCCCTCGTTCGTATTCAGCCTGTACTTCCCCGCGGTTTTCAGAATGTCTCTTCTGCTCCATTCCACATTGCGCTTCGAGGGCTTCATCTCCATGCGGTGCGGCGCCTCGTTCCTTTCCAGACGCTTTTCGAGCGTCGCGGAAAGCTCAATGAAATAGAAGCTTCCGCCGCTTTGCGTAAACTGCGTCTCGAGTGCTTTGAGGTACCCCACGTCCTCCGGCATATCGAATGCGCACACGAACGTGAAAATCAGATCCACATTGTGCTTTACCGCAAGCGCGAACGCGCTTTCGCGGATCGCGCTGTTCAGCGCCTTCTGCGCGGGCGTACCGAAGCCGAAGATGCGATCACTTAACTCGATGCTGTCATGATTTATCATCAAGTTATAGCGGAGCTTATCGTGCAGAGCCTCCGCCACCGTCATCTTGCCGACCGCCTGCGGTCCGCATACCACGATGAGATTTGCCATATGTTACTCCTGTTCCGGCTGCCAGAGATACAGCCCCTCGCCCATGCAGAGCGTTTCGAGCAGCGAAAGAAGCCGTTCATCGGGATTGTAGACCGTGAGATTCGTGTCATCCGGATCGGAAACGATCAGACTGTCGCCTAAAAGGATACACACATAGCGGGTAAGGATCGCTTCTGCGATCCGATGGGGCGTCGGGTTCACTTCCGGTTCCTCATCCAGCCAAACATCGTAATAGCAATTCAGTTTCAGAACGATGTCGGCGTGCCGGCGCTTGATCTCCGTTCCGCATGTTTTCATCCAGTGCCGCTCGACGGTAAAATACTGTCCGGGACTGTCCGCTTTCACCTGCTCCGGCAGAATATCCACGATCCAATACGGCATTTCAAGCAATTCTTCAATGGATTTCATGCGCTCCTCCTTCAAAGGTCCTTGCGGTACAGTTCCGCAGGCGCGCCGTCGTCGTTGGTAAATTGCTTACCCAAAACAAAGCCTGCTTGCAGAAGGATCCGCTTCGAATAGATGTTGCCCGGATCCGTGATCGCTTCGACCGTTTCGGACAGTCCGGACGCTTTCGCCATGTTCAGCAGCATTCCGGCAAGCGCCGTACCGTATCCGCGGTTCCAGTATTCCGGCAGCAGCATGTATTCGATCTCGAAAGCGCCTTCCTCGTTTCGGTTCAGCGCACCCATGCCGATATACGTTTCGCCGTCCGCCTCTGAAACGAGCACCTTGTAAAACCCGAACGGACCTTCAGCGTTCGTTTCGAGCATTGCCGAAAACAGCAGATCGGCTTCCGCTTCGGTAAATGTTCTGCCGTAATTCATGCGCATCGCTTCTTCGTTGAACACCAGCGTATCATACAGCGCTTTGTCGTCTTTTGCGTACGGTTCCAGTCTCATCTTTCTGCCGCTCCTGTCCCATATATTTTGAGTGTACCATATTTGCTTCCGGATGACAACAAAAACCGCCCGAACAGGGCGGTTCAGACTGCCGCAAAACGGGTCAGCCTGTTTGCGGCACGATTCTGATAAGGGTCCTTGCCGGCAGAAACGGCAAATAACGCGGTTCTGTAAACGGTCAGATGTCTGTTGTTCTCAAAAAACCGGGGCACTGTTCTGTTTGACAGATCCCTTATCTTTTTTATAAAGCAGGAAATATGCGCCGAAGAACGTAGATAATCCAAACACTGCGACAAGCCCTTCCAACGCCCACGGAGACAGGCTGATCACATGAAACAGAGACAATGCTGCAATAAAATCCATTCCTGCATGGAGCACGACGGCAAGCGGATATAACCAGAATCTTCTTTTATTCCTGCAAGCGTAGAAAACAAGGATAGACGCCCCGACATGGAATAAAACGGCAAATATCCGTTCAATCAAAGCGATACCCAGATCTGCGAATGAGAATCCCGCAAGCAGATTCACCACCGTCCCGACACTCTCCGCCTGCTCCGGAGCCAGTGCGGCAACCTGCTCGATCAGCGCTCCAAAGGTGCCTGTATTGATCATGAATGCATACACAATGTACTGCAGATAGGTGATTCCCAGTATCAGAAAAACTTCAAAACCGCCGTGACCGATGCCGTATGAAATCGAAGTTTCTCTGTTTTTACGGTTTTTGAGAACCGTCCCGAAGACGATCAGCCGTCCGGTCTCTTCAAACACGCCCGGGAAAAGACCCGCTGCAAGCGAAAGCAATACAGGGTTTGCGTTCATAAACCGGCTTACGGCATGATCTTTCAATCCCATCGCCGTCGGAAAGATTAGTACGTTCTGGATCGGCTTTTCCAATACCACCGCAAACAGCAGGAACGCCGCCGCACCGGCCAGTATGGACGTCACAGGTTCTTTCTTTTTGATTTTCCAAAGGATCGCGGCTGTAAAAGGAGCAACAATCCAGATCACGGCTCCCAATATCAGCCATGCAAACTGTGCGGTGCCGATATGTCTCATGTCCGACATGTCATTACGCCTCCGTTTTCTCGATGTTGACTGTTTTCTTTTGCCATGACATTTTGCCGCATTTCGGGCACTTCATATAACGTGTTCTGCCCATGTGCATGGCAAAGAACACGCGTCCGTATTCGGGAACGTATTTGTTTCCGCACTTTGCGCATTCATAGTAGCCCGCGGTCTGCTCGATACGAAGTCCGAACAGCATACAGACGAGAAACTGCAAGAAACCGATTCCGACCAGCAGGATGAATACCCACGTCGGCTGCCCGAGCTTCTTCATGACCGCGCCGACTGCGATCATGGCAAACAGAAACGCCAGGGAGACGATTCCGATCACGACCTCCATCCGCAAAAGCTGCCTGTCCTTTTCTTCCTTTTGTTTTACCATTTCCAGGAGATTTTTCTCCATTGTTTCATTGTACCGTTCCATTGATATAACCTCCCCATTCAATAAATCGTTGACTGTGATCTTCAACAGTTTACAAAGGTCAAGCATGATCGATGCGTCCGGCAGCGACCTTCCGGTCTCCCATTTCGATACCGCGCGATCCGTAATGCCGAGCGCTTCGGCAAGCTGCATCTGCGTGAGCCCCTGCTCCCTGCGCTTTTCGGCGATGAATCTGCCGATTTTGACCTGATCCATGATTTTAGTTTCTCCTTTCGCTGTCCATTGTAAGCGGTCGTATGAAGAAAAACGACACACCGGCGGTTGAGCGGGGAGAACTCAACCTGCGGTAGAGTGCGTTTCCGGCTTGTTTTACAGAATTGCGATCTATCTTGTCGGAATGATCTCCAGCCAGTAGTGATCCGGGTCCTGGATGAAATAGATACCCATTGCGGGATTTTCAAAGCAGATGCAGCCCATCTTCTCATGCAGCGCGTGCGCCGCTTTGAAATCGTCGGTGCGGAACGCAAGATGAAACTCCTCCTCGCCGATGTCGTATGGTTCGGGATGGTCTCTTAGCCACGTCAGCTCCAGCTCAAACTCGCTCGCTTCGTTTCCCACATACACGATGATGAAGGAACCGTCCGAAGCGGTTTTTCTGCGGATTTCTTTGAGTCCCAGCGCCTTTTCATAGAATGCCAGCGTGCGGTCGAGGTCGCGGACGTTGTAGTTTTCATGGATCATTTTGAATTGCATAAAGGTTGCCTCCTTTTATATTTCCCAATGTGTTTCGTGTGCAGTGTCCAATATGACTGCATCCAACGTTTTTGCGATCGGCAGTGCTTGGAATCGCCCGACCGCAGTCTTGTCTTTCCAAAAATGCATCGGCAGAACGTACCGGACCTGCAGGACGGACAGCAGATACGAAAGTCCCTCTGCATAATTCTCTTCGAGCCGGTCGTCGAGCACCGCAAAGGCGGCGTCGATCGGCGTGTCAATAAGCCTTCCGATCTCGCGTTTGAATACGGCTTCCTGTTCAAGGAGCCAGGCAGGATCCTCGCCCGGCCAGTCCCACCAATGGAGATCGCCTGCATGGAACAGTGTCTTGTCCGATGTCTTTACAAGGAAAGCGACACCTTCGTCAGTGGAAAGAAGCGTCTCGACCGTGCCGAGCCCCTCGACCACATAGGTGCGGTCCGCGTCGAGGTACCGGACGTCGCGGTCCTTTTTTACCTTCGGGCTGCCTTTCAGATCGAACGACAGCAGATATGTGACATTTCGCCCCCCGATTTTGAAGATGAACGGGTTGAAATGATCCGCGTGCGCATGGCTCACGAATACGAACAGCGGTTTTTCCTTCGGCTTTTTTTCCAAAAAGGAGATCGCGCCGCGGTAATAATCAAACAGCAGCAGCGCGGTTTCGGTCTCGACCAGAAATCCGCTGTGCCCGAGGTAATCGATCTGCATTCAGAGTTCCTTTCTGTAAAACCGGTTCATGGTCGTATGCACGACCGTTTCGGGCGGGTCGATCCTTTGATAGCCGCACCGCTCATATTCATGGATCGCCGCGGCAAGGTTCGTGTGTGTTTCAAGATAGATTCGCTGATACCCCGTCTCCCGCGCCTTTTGCTCGATGAAGCGGATCATATCATAGCCAAGCCCGCGCCCTCTTGCGGATTCGCACAGGTACAGCTTCTGAAGTTCGCAGCAGTCGGATAGCCCTTGAAATTCCGCAATGCCGATCCCGCCGAGTACCTCATCCCCGTCGAGCAGCACATAATAACAGCGTCCGGGACGGTCGTAGTACGCGGAAAGGCTTTTCAGGGACGCGTCAAAGTACGCCGTGCCGGGAATGTCCAGCCCGTGCGCTTTCAGCGCGTTTTTCACGATTTGTTCCATCGCCGTGTCATGCGCCGGCGCGATCGAGACGTATTCCATGCGTCTATCTCCTGTTCCGTTCATAGCTCCACCGGGCGATCTCCGCAACAAGCGCAAGCGGCAGCTCTTGATCATTTTTGAGCCGCACCGCGCCCTTGCTCGTCGGAAAATCCGCAAGCCGATCCGAAAACGTCTCGATCGCCTCCGCGCCGGGATACAATCCGATATGGCGCTTTGCCGCCGCGAAGTGGATGATGTTCCGTCCTTTCCAAAAGGTCGGCATGCCCCATGAAATGCGTTCCTCTGCGTCGGGGATTGCCGCGCGGATCGTTTCGTAGACCGCATAGAGCCGCGGGCGGATCGCCGTGTCCTGCTGTTCGATGTATTCCGGTATCGTCATAGTCTCTCCCCGATCGCGACGCGAACCGTGTCGCTGTTTTGTTTGTCCGACGCTTTGCGTGTCGCCTTTGTCATGCCGATGACACAGCAAACCGATCCGTATGGGCGCTTCCCGTCCGAATTGTCGGCGCTGCTGTCATGCGGAACGCCGTTATTCTTTTACGGCTTCCGCTTCGATGCCGGAAACCGTTCGCTGCAATAGGCATTCCAAACATCGATACGGTCGTCTTCGTCGATTTCACGGATGACGCGCGCGGGCACGCCGCCGACAATCGTGTTCGGCGGCACGTCGCGTGTGACGACCGCGCCTGCCGCAACGATGGCATTCTCGCCGATCGTGACCCCGCCGGACACGATCGCACCGGAGCTGATCCACGCATTTTGTTTGACCGTGATCGGCTTTGCATATTCGAGATCGTGCACGCCGTCCGGGTACGCTTGGATTCTGCGCTCGTCGGCAAGGTAAGGATGCATCGGCGTCGCGAGCGTCACGTTCGCGCCGAGCCAAACGCCGTCCTCCAGTGTGATCGGGGCGACGTCCAAAAGCGTACAGCCGTAGTTGAAAAAGCAGTTTTTGCCCACGCGGATGTTCACGCCGTACTCGCAGTACAGCGGTGAAAAGACACAAAGGTTTTTTCCCACTGCGGAAGGAATCAGCATCTCCAAAAGCTTTGTCTTTTTCTTTCGATTCCGATACGGCGTCCGATTGAACCGGTCGCAGAGGGTCATGCCGCGCTCGTGCCGCTTGTCGATCTCTTCCTTTGCCGGGTTATAGAGCCTTCCCGACGTCATTTTTTCCCACTCGTTCATTCGCTTTCCCTCTCAAATGATTTCAAAACGATCTTTGCCGTCCGTTCCCAGTCCGTTTCGATCTGTGTGATCTGCTCGCCCGCGGCGGAAAAACCTTCGATCGCGGCGCGGTTGTCGGCTTTCAGCCGATCCCCCGTGCAATTGGAATCGTCAAGCCTTTTTTCGACATCGCACGCGTGCGCCGTGATATCGTCAACGTGCACGTCGATGTATTCTTCGGTCATGGCAAGGCAGAGAAAGCGGATCGAAGGAAGGTACCGCTCGTCGAAGCTCTTCCGCCAGTCAAACGGCACATAGCAGCCCTCGACAATGAGATTCTGCCGGTTTTCGATTGCGGTCTTGATGATCTCGCGCACGATCGGCCAAAGATAAGCCGTAAGCCTGTCGTCGTCCTCCGGTGTGAGCGCGGTCTGTCCGCTGCGTATGAGACCCATCTTGAGATGGTCGATCGACAGATACGGAATATGCAGTTTTTCAAGCAGCCTTTGCGCAAGCACGGTCTTACCCGTGTGCGACGCGCCGGTGATCAGAACAACCACGGTCTATGCGTCCTTCCCTTCAAACGGCTTGTTCCACGAACCGATCTCGATGAGGTTGCCCTCCGGATCCGCGATATAGCACGTCCGCTGCCCCCACGGCTCTGTTTCGGGCTCCAACACCGGCACCGCGCCGTGCGACGCGGCGTGCCGGAACGCCGCGTCGACCTCGTCGAACGTATCGACGTACAGTGCGATCTCAAAGTGTCCGTTCAGCCCCTTGACGTAATCGTAGCGACGGCTTGTCATCTTCTCAAAATCCTTCCTGCCGTAAAGCAAAAACAGTGTGCCGTCCTTTTTAAGATACACGTTCTCCGCATCCTCCGCTTCCCGGATCTCAAAGCCGAGCACGTCCCGGTAAAAGCGGATCATGGTCCCCATGTCCCTGACCAAAAGTCCGAATCCATCCAGCCGCATTTGTTTCCTCCGTCATCCGTATTTGTACAGGATGATGATACCATACTTTCACCGCCGGTTCAATGAAAACAGGTGCGTTTTCCGGCAGGAATCCTCGGTTTCCCTGTTTTTCGGATTGAAAAAAGGGTCTTGATATGGTAGACTTTACTTATCAACGACTTGAAGAAAGGACCCGTTATGCCGAAAAAGCCCAAGATCGTCAACATCCGGAAGACCTTCCGGATAAAGGAAGGCGCGCTGCGGGAGAACCCCGCGGAGTATATCGGCTCCGAGCTTGTTAAGCTTGGCGTCGGAACGAAATTCGCCCGCAAAACGGAGCTTTTGTCCGAGGAAACGGTCGCGATGTTTTCGGAACACGCGCCGGAAAGCGCGCCGCTCAAGGTCAGGATCTCCCGCTTTTTCGGAGACGTCAGTGTCAGCCTGTTCATGCAGGGCACGGAATTTGACCCGGCGGGACACACGGACGAGATCGGCGCGGACCCGGACGAGATCGCGTCCGAAAATGCGCTTCGCTCCATCCTGATCCGTTCGCACGGCGAAAAATACAAGTACCGCAACAAGGGCGGTGTCAATTGCGCCCGCATTTTTACCGGGGAAACCGAGCAAAAGAGCAGAAACTATACCATGATCGCGCTCATTTTAGGCGTGCTGTTCGGTCTGTTTGCAAGATTTGTGCTGCCTGCGGGGATGACGCAGTTTATGTGTGACTATATCATGGATCCCGTCAAGACCGTATTCATGAACGCGCTGAACATCATCATCGCGCCGGTCGTTTTCTTCTCGATCGTCACATGTTTTTCGCAGTTCGACAGCATCAAGGACTTCGGAAAGCTCGGTGTGAAGGTGCTCGGGATGTATCTCTTTACAACGCTGATCGCCGTCGGCCTGGGCATCGGGATGTTCCATCTGCTGCGTCCCGGGACGTTCGGCTTTGCCGCGTCGATGGAGTTCTCCGGCGGGATCTCCCCGAACATCGCAGATGCTGCGGACACGAGCCTTCTGGATACGATTATCAACATCGTCCCTTCGAACTTCGTAAGACCCTTTGTCGAATCCAACACGCTGCAGATCATCTTTCTCGCGGTGCTCTGCGGCATCGCCGTCGGCGCGATCGGTCAGTACTCGAAGTCCCTGAAGGACGCGTTCGAAGCGCTGAACTCCCTGTTTTTGAAGCTCACTTCCATGATCGCGAAGTTCATCCCCTTTGCCGCATTCGCGTCTCTGACGATCATGGTCGTTTCGTTCGATGTGGATTCGTTCCTCTCCGTCGCGGCGGGCGCGGGCGTGGCCCTTTTGTGCTATGCAGTGATGATGAGCATCTACGGGTTGCTGATCCTTGTGCTCGCACGGCTGAATCCGCTCAAGTTCTTCAAAAAAACGCGCGAGGGAATGCTGGCAAGCTTTACCCTCTCTTCCAGCAGCGCCGCCATGCCGACCAACCTTCGCATTGCGACCGATAAGCTTGGCATCGCCCCGCGGGTCGCCCATTTTTCGATCCCGCTCGGCGCAACGATCAATATGGACGGCTACTGCATCTTCCTGACGGTCATGGGTCTTTTCCTCGCGCGTGCGTTCGGCGTCGAAGTCAGCGCGTCGTCGCTCGTTTCGCTTGCCCTGATGGTGATCCTGCTTTCCCTTGGTGCGCCCGGCGTCCCAGGGGGCGGTCTCGTCTGCCTCGGCGTGATCCTGAAAACGATCAACGTGCCGGTCGAAGCGATCGGTCTGATCATCGCCCTCAATACGATCCTCGATATGTTCGATACCATGAACAACACGACCGGCGACCTCGCCGCCTCCCTGATCGTCGCAAAGAGCGAAAAGCTGCTCGACAAGGAAGTCTATAACAGCAGATAAACCTTTACGCAAACGCGCCCGGCGGGATCCCGCCGGGCGCGTTCGATTTGCGATATTGACCGCCTGTTCCGTTCTTTGTCGCGGCGGCGTTGAAGCCGCCGCACCGGTTTCACGCATCGGTCACACCTGCCTAAGCCGGTCGGCGCAGCGTGCAGTCATAACGAACCGCCGTGCCGTCCTGGCATTTGACCTCCGTTCGTTTTTCGTCAAAGCCGCATTTCCGGTTAACCCAATCGCGTCGGCATCCATCTGCGCCGTAACGCGTTCGTTCCGTCCGTGCTTTGTAATCCGCATGCGTCGCCTGGTACATGCACGTCGCCCGGACCGGGAACGCCTCTTCGGACAACAGCCGATCCGCATCATTGCACGCGGCGTTTTTACTGAGGTTTTTTACACATGCGATCAAGTCCGTTCTTTCAAACGTGTTCTGCGTTTTTGGCCGTCACAAAGATATGCCCGACCGCAAACAGAACGGCAAAGCCAACGAGCAGCCAGTGCCTGAGCAGCAGTCCGGAAAGCAGGAAAACGCAGGACGGCAGGATCGCAAGCGTCAGCGCGCGTCCGAAGGTCTTTTTTCTTCCGTACAGCGCAAACACAATCCAGTAGGCGGTAAGAAGCGCGCCGTTTCCGATGAAATACAGCAGCATTTCAAAAGCGCTTCCGAAGCCGAACTTCCATACGAGCAGCGGCAGCCACATCAGAACAATGCAGGCGTATCGCCCGATCTGCTCGATCGCGTTCATCCAACGGTTTGTGCAGAGATTCTTCTCCCCCCTGTTCCGGATCGCATAAACGACATTGGGGAGCAGGAGAAGGATCACAATGCCCGCGCCGAACGCGTTGATCCAGCCGAATTTCATACAGCGTTTCCCTCCGGATCACAGTCCTTTTTGTATCGTTTCCGTGCGTTATTCCCCGACCTTGCTTTTCAGAACCGCCGCCTGTGCTTCGACAAACGCCGCGAGCGCCCTGACGTTTTCGGGATCGAGCGGGTTCGGAAGCCCGGCGCGATCGAGCGTTTCGAAATAGCCGTACATGCCGCCCATGCCGCAAAGCTTCAGATAGCTTTCCCACGCGTTGCCGCCCTCGACCTGCTTTTTATAGAGTGCGAAAGCGTCGAGCTGCGCCATGGCATAATCGATGTAGTAAAACGGATACAGAAAGATGTGCTGCTTCTGCATCCAGAAGCCGCCGCCCTCTAAAAACGCGTTGCCGTCATAGCTGCGCCACGGCATATACTTCTTTTCGATCTCCCGCCACATGCTGCGCCGTTCAACAGGCGACGCGTTCGGGTTTTCAAAGACGCGGTGCTGGAACTCATCGACGCAGACGAGATACGGAATGGTCTTGAACGCGTCGGTGAAATGCGCGTAGCGGTACTGATCCGCCTTGTCGCCGAAGAAACGGTCCATCCACGGATACGCAAAGAACTCCATGCTCATCGAATGGATCTCGTTGATCTCACTCGTCGAACCGGTCAGCTGCAAAACAGGCAGTCTGCGCGAGGCGTAATAGCCTTCGAATGCGTGCCCCGCCTCGTGCGTCAGCACGTCGATGTCCGCGGACGTGCCGTTGAAATTGGAGAAGATGAACGGCGCCTTGTAATCGGGCAGAAACGTCATGTAGCCGCCGAGATGCTTGTTTTCGCGCGTGACAAGATCCATCAGCTCATGCTCCGTCATGAAATTGAAGAACTCGCCGGTCTCCGGCGACATCTCCCCGTACATCTGCCGCGCCTTTTCGACAAGCTCCTCCGGCGTACCGACCGGCGTCGCGTTGCCGTCCGGGAAGCACAGATCCTCGTCGTACCATGCAAGCTTATCAAGACCGATGCGCGCCGCCTGCTCACGGTAGAGCTTTTCGCAAAGCGGAGTGATAAAGGTTTTGACCGCCTTGCGGAACGCGGCGACCTTCTCTGCGTCATAGTCGTACCGCCCGCGCGCCGGGTACACATAGTCGATGAAGCTGTCGAAGCCGAGCCGCTTTGCGATCGTGCAGCGGAGCTTCACGAGCTTATCGTACTGCTTGTCCAGTGTTTCCGAAACGCTCTCATAAAGCTTTGCCCATTCTTCGAACGCCGCCTTGCGTTCGTTCCGGTCGGTGGACTGCATATGCTTCAGGAGCCCGTAGAAATTACATTTCTCGCCCATGAACTCCACGGAACAGCCCGCTGCGGTTTTCGAATACGCGGTGCACAGATTGCTTTCCCGGATCGACGGCAGAACGGTCGTGAGCTTCACAAGCCGCATCTGCGTCTCATAGTTTTTGAACATCTGTTTGCCGTATTTTTCCTCCAGCTGCGGACGGAAGGAGCTTGAAAGCAACGCCTTGATCGCCTTTTTCAGCGTCAGCATCAGTTTGGAGCCCTCACGATTGAAATATTTGATCTCCTCATCGTAGAACGCGTCCTTCATGTTCATGGTGTTGCGGATGCTTGCGATCGTGTTCTGCGTGGCCCACGCTTCCATACTGTGCTGAAAATCCAGAAATGCCGCATCTGCTTCTTCGAAGCTTTTCGCGTTTCTGAACTGCCCGAGGTGCAGGGCAAAATCCTTTTTGAGCTGCTTGACGTCCGGCCGTTTGTACGGAAGATCCTTGAATTTTTCCATGTTCGCTCTCCTTTTATTTCAATTAATTATTTGTTTTCACGCAAACCGTCCCTGCGGTTCCCGTCGCCTTCTCTTTTTCCAGAACGGAAATGACTACTTCCTCTGCGTCAAATGATTCCTTTCCCCACAGTACAAAGCCTAGCTTTTCCTGCAAAGCTTTCGAAGCAGCATTGCCTACGGTATATTCGCAATCAATGTAATCCGCCTTTCCCTGCGAAAGCAAAAAGGCGATCAGCCCGCGTAAAGCTTCTTCCATATATCCTTTTCTCTGTTCGGCGCGCGCAAGCGCAAACGACAGGGAACAGCCTTTTTTTCCGCGGTATACCGGATCGTTCGCCGGCGGTGCGTAGGGTGGATGGATGCAGATGTGTCCGATCACGGTTCCGGTCTCTTTTTTCTCCAATGCCAAAAATGTACGGTTCTTTATCAGCCAGTCAAAGGTTTCCCGCGCAGACGCTTCGTCAGTGACCCCGTTCAACCCCAACGCGCGTCGAAGCTCCTGATCCATGATATACGCCAAATAATCGGGAAAATCATGATTCATGAAATCTCTGACGATCAATCGGTCGGTGTTTAGCCGCATATCCGTTCCTCCGTCCGTTCACCGCTTTGCGCAGATGCCGTCCCACTCGCAGTCACCGCAGATACTGCGGCGAAGCCCCGCGTCAAGGATCATCGTCTGAACCAGCGCCGAAAAGTCCGCATAGGGAAGCACGTCGCCGTCCTGTAATCTGCAGGCGTTCAGCACCGCTTCGTCGTAGCGGCGTACCTTCTTTGCGGTCTCACACACGCCTTCCGCGTTGTTCGGGCAGTGTTCGCAGACGACGTCCGCAGAAACCGTCAGCCGGACCGACCTTTCGGGATTTTCCGAAAGCACACGGATCACGCGTCCCATATGATCGGTAAATTCCTCACTGTACCCCTTCCCCTCATAAAACAGAAAGCACATCCCGTGATGCGGACGCAGCGCAATGACTCCTCTGTCCGCCCGTCCGGACAGTTCCGTCCCGTCTGCCTTTTCTTTGATGAGACCGGCGTTACCGCACGGTTCGATCATTTCATAAATCATTCCGTTTATCCTCTGCTTTTGATTTCGTTCGAAAACGATCCGATCAATATCCGGTATAATCAAATGTAAAATACGTCCACTCGCCGTAATCGCTTTCGATTGGACAGCGAACGGTATGGGTTTCATGGTTGAATGCTTCGAAATCCATATCCCACAGCGGTCGGAACGTATCATCGTCCGCAATGTAGTCGGGATGCGGGTTGTCCCGCGAATAGTGGGAGACGGCGTAAAACGTCGACGGATTGTAACTGTCCTCCTCCGCGCGCTTTTCGTCGGTCATCAGAAAATAGCGCAGCGCACCGCCTGTGCCGAGCACATATGTCGGGTCGATATGGTAGTTGCGCCCGTTGATCCTTACATAGCTCCACTGATGTCCGGCTTTGTCATAGGATCGTGTCCCGCTCATAGTGGTCGCCTGCACGCCCGCCTGCAGCAAGAGGTAGGAATATGCCGACGAGATCTCGTGGCAGATCCCGACACCGGTCTGGAAAAAGCGGTAGCACGAGGTATAATCCACATATTGATCATACATTTTACAATATGTATCGTAGTCGTATGTGTAGTGATCGGAAAAATAAATATACAGGGCGAGCGCCTTCTCGAAATCCGAATAATCGTCCCGGAATACCTCGTTGAGGATTCCCTCGATCTGTTCCCCGAACGCCTCGATCCGCGCTTTGGCCTCCTCCGGCGGAACGAGCCAGGTAAAGCTTGCAACGCCGTCGATCACGGAATGCTCCCGATCCCAGGCGTAGTCAATGAGCTCCTTTAGAATCGGAAGACAGTGCTCCGGGAACTGTCCCATCATCCAATCATAGGTGTACTGATCCTTACAGACAAAGGTATCCTCGCCCGCAAGAACAGCGTCGACAAGATGGAACCACGCTTCGCACATATCGTGACCGAAGACCTCCTCCATATAGACGGAGCAGACCTTGGGCTGAAATACATAGCGGCTCTGCGGTCGTTCGGCAGTGTCAACAGGCTCGATGAGATCACCGCTCTCCGGAGACGGCACGAAATCAGAAATGACCGTCCCGGATTCGAGCGATTCCCATGTGCTTTCGTCCACCCGAAGCGCGTATGTTTCGCCATCGCGATAAAATGTGACCGTCATCGGATCGCCCGCGGCGTCGACCGTATGAAAGACGACGCCTTCATTGGATGCGAACACCGTGCCCTCGTCCAGAACGATCAGCCGGTACAGCGCGACCGACATCGTGCAGCCATCCTCCGTCTTTTCGATCGTAACGGTATCGTAACTGTCGTTTGCATAGAAGCCGACATAGCCATTGAGATCGACCGGACCGTGTTCCTCTTCGGAAGGCTCTGCCGTAACAACGATCTCTTCGATCTCCGTTTGGACCGGATTTGCTGTTTCCCTGTTTTCACCCGTGCATCCGGCGAGCAGCACCGCCGCGCACAGGAATGCGAATATCCTTTTCATATCAATATTATAGCATATACAATCGGAAAAACCACCCCTTGACTTTCTGCTTCTTTGTGCTATGATACAGTCTTGTTGACGAAACGGAGGGGACTTTATGACAACATTGCTTGCGGCCGCGCTCGCGCTTTTGATCGGACTGCTCGTAACACGTTTATTCAAGCTTTTAAAACTGCATTTGCCGGATGTGACGGCGTTTCTGATCGCCGGCCTCATCGTCGGTCCGCATTGCCTGGGCAGACTCGGCATTCCCGGTGTCGGGTTTTCAAGCACAGCGGAAGTGGAAAGCATGTCGGTCATCACGAATACCGCGCTTGGCTTTATTGCGTTTTCCATCGGCAATGAGTTTCTGCTCTCGCAGCTCAAAACGATCGGCAAACAGGCGGTCATTGTCGGCATCTTTCAGGCGCTGTCGGCAACGCTCCTGGTCGATGTTATGCTGGTCGCGCTCCATTTTCTGATGCCTGACAAGCTGTCCGTCGAAGCGGCGATCACGCTCGGCGCAATCGCGTCCGCCACCGCGCCGGCAGCCACGCTGATGGTCGTGCGGCAGTACAAGGCGAAGGGAAAGCTGACCGACATCCTGCTGCCCATCGTTGCGCTGGACGATGCCGTGGGGCTTGCTGTGTTTTCCGTTTCCTTCGGGATCGCCACTTCCATGGTGACCGGTCAGACGGACCTCATCGGAATCCTGGTCGAGCCGCTCATCGAGATCGTCGCGTCGCTTGCGCTCGGCGCGCTGCTCGGATGGGTCCTCACGATGCTCGAGCGCACGTTCTTCTCCAATTCGAACCGACTTTCGCTGACCATCGCCTTCGTCGTCCTCACCGTCGCGCTGTCGATGATCTCCTTTGAGATCGGACGCGTCCGCATCTCCTTCTCGACGCTTCTCGTATGCATGATGCTCGGTACGGTATTCTGTAATATCTGCCCTCTTGCGCAGGATCTTATGGAGCGTGCGGACAAATGGACCGCACCGCTGTTCGCCCTGTTCTTTGTCCTGAGCGGCGCGGAGCTGGAGCTCGGCGTGTTGTCGAGCGGCGCCGTCATCCTGATCGGGATCGTCTATATCCTGGCCCGTTCTGCGGGCAAATACGTCGGTTCCTACATCAGCTGTTCCGCAACGCACTGCGACCCGACGGTCAAAAAGTACCTCGGCATCACGCTTCTGCCGCAGGCGGGCGTCGCGCTCGGCATGTGTGTGACCGCGTCGAAGCTCGGAACGACCGACGGCGTTCTGATCAAAAACATCGTTCTGTTCAGCGTACTCATCTATGAGCTCATTGGTCCGCTGCTCACCAAGTGGGCGCTGACCAAGGCTGGCGACATCCGCCCGTCCCACGAAAACGTGCACGATCGCAGAGCGCGTAAATACCAGGAAGCCTTGGGACAGAACACGGTTTCCGCGGCGGGTCGGAAGCAAGCGCAGCGCAACATCGAGCGCCGCAAGAAACAGGCTGCGAAACAGGATTGAGCCACGCCACGCGATCTCTCATTTATCACAAAACGACCATCAAACGATGGTCGTTTTCTTTGTTTATTTGTAAGGCAGCCCCCTCTGATTTACACAGCAAGTTCAAATAAGAACTTTCGAAACCGCCGATTCATTCGGCCGTGCAGGTGTGCGATCATGAATGCCGCAAGGCATCTTTTTATAATGTCTCCGCAGGCTTTCAACAATCGTATACAAAACATCATTCATTCAAAGTCATTTATATCCCAGACTTTTCTGCTTTCCTGCCTTTCTGATGCCAACCAGAGCGCTATCGCAGCCGATAACCATAGGATCCGGTAAAGGTTTGTCGGAAGCGAGCCCGGGAAAGCATCAAACAACGCGTTCCAATCATATACCACTCCGATCGCGTCAATAAAGGCATGATAGACTGCACATGCGATCACACTTTTTGTGGATTTATAAATTGCCGCCAGAGCAAATGCCCAGATAAAAATACCTGTCCGACGCCATGCAGCTGAAGATCGCGCACTTTCTGCGCACCTACCGCGATCACAAAAAGGATTGTCGGCAGACGTATGCGGCGGTTGTGAAAAAACAGATCGCATTCAAGCAGACCGAGTACGACAATCTGGTGAAAAATCTGTCCGCCGCGACGTTCGCGCCGGAAATCATTCAGGATCTGAACAACCGGTTGAAAACGATCAAAGCGGAAATCGAAGCGCTCGAAACCGCCGAGCCGCCGGAGGAGTATTCGACCAACACGATTCTCGAATGGCTGAAGGCGATCAGCGCCGCGCCGGACCGCCGCGCGGTGCAGCTGCTCGTCGACCGGATCGAGGTCAGCTCGGACAAAGAAAAAACAGACGTCAACGTGATTTCCACATTGACGTCCGTTGGAGAATTGGTAGCGGCGAGGGATGTGCTGGAGTATGCAAAGATTCATCTGCCGATCCTGCTCGGAACGCATACTTCCGTCCGGCGAAAACAGTCCCCGCGCGAAGTCCATCGGTTCCGTTGAAATATAGGTCGTCCTTCTCGAAAGCCGATTCCGGAATGCTGCATATATCCGGTCAATACGCGTCCCCCTTTGCGATTGTTTTGCCGCCGTTTTCGGATGCCGAACGCAAAGC
>JAFOQN010000022.1 GCA_017393775.1 Clostridia bacterium | reverse complement strand
GCGGAAAGCAAGGGACTGATCGTCAAGAACACCCCGCGCGCTTCCTCCCAGTCGGTTGCGGAGCTCGCGCTCGGTCATATGTTCGCATGCGCGCGCTTCCTTTCCATCGCGGGCTACACCATGCGTAACGACAAGTGGGAAAAGAAAGCCTACGCAAAGGGCATCGAACTCCAGGGCAAGACGCTCGGCATCGTCGGCTTCGGCCGCATCGGTCAGGCGCTCGGCAAGATGGCGAAGGCGATCGGCATGAAGGTCATCGCGTACGATATCTATAAGATCCCGGGCATCGAAGAAGAACTGGGCATCCCGTACGTCGAGATGGACGAGCTTTTAGCACAGGCTGATTTCGTCAGTGTGCATGCACCGGCAGTGGACGGCGGAGCACTCATCAATGCGGAAACGATCGCGAAGATGAAGGACGGCGTCGTCATCATCAACACGAGCCGCGGCACGAATGTGGACGAGGATGCGCTCCTTGCGGCGCTCGAATCCGGCAAGGTCCGCGCAGCGGGTCTGGACGTCTGGGCGGTCGAGCCGGCAAACAACCATGCGCTCTACAGCCATCCGATGGTCTCCTGCACGCCGCATATCGGCGCAACGACCGTCGAAGCGCAGAAGCGCATCGGCGCAGAGATCGTCGACCTCATTTCGAAGCAGTTCAATCTGTAAGCAAACCAAACAAAAAGGAGATGCGAGCGCATCTCCTTTTTTGTACATTTCGTTATTTGATCCTTCCGCTCGCTTCGAGCACCTTGATATCCGGCTCGCAGAGGAACGGCTCACCCGCGGCTTTCAAAGCGTTATTGACGTCCTTTAAACCGCTGCCGGTGGAGATGACCGTGACGGTCTCGTCCGGGCGGATAATCCCTTCCTGAACGGCTCGCACGACGCCTGCCGTGGCGGTCACGCCTGCGGGCTCACCGAACACGCCTTCGGTTCTGCCCAAAAGGCGCATTGCAGAAAGGATCTCATCATCGGTTACGGCGATCCAGCGTCCGCCGCTGTTCTTCACCGCGCGCAGCGCTTTCTTCGGATTTCTCGGCACGCCGACGGCGATACTGTCCGCCAGCGTGTTTTCCGGCGTCGGGACAAGATCGCGATTGTTGTTCGCGGCGTCGACAAACGGGCAGCAGCCGGTGGACTGTACGCCTAAGATCTTCGGAATACGGTCGATCATGCCCATCTCGAAAAGATCATGGAAACCGTTGTAGACACCGCCGATCGTGCAGCCGTCGCCGACGGACACCGCGACCCAATCGCTCAGTTCCCAGTGCAGCTGCTCCGCAATCTCCAAAGCGACGGTCTTCTTGCCCTCGGTTAGAATCGGGTTGATGCCCGCGTTACGGTTATAGAAGCCCCATTTTTCGATCGCGGCTTTACTGAGCTCAAAGGTCTGCCGGTAATCGCCCTTGACCGAAATGACGTTTGCGCCGAAGATCAGAAGCTGCGCAACCTTGCCCTTCGGCGCGCGTTCCGGCACAAAAATGACGGTCTTGAGTCCCATCCTCGCCGCATTGCCCGCGCAGGAGGAAGCCGCGTTTCCGGTGGAGGAGCAGCAGATGGTGTCATAACCGAGCTCGATTGCTTTTGCCACCGCCACGCCGCTTGCGCGGTCCTTCAAGGATGCGGTCGGATTGATGCCGTCGTCCTTGATGTAAAGCTTTTTGAGACCGAGTTCGTCGCCGAGCCGCAGGCTCTCATACAGCGGCGTCCAGCCGATGCGTAAAAACTTCGATAAGCCCTCGCCCTTCAGCGGCATCAGCGCTTTATAGCGCCACATGCTGTTGTCGCGGTCCGCCCGCAGGCTTTCGCGGTTCAGCTCCTTTTTGACCTCGTCGTAGTCGAACAGAATGTCCAGAATGCCCTTTTCCCCGCAGGCGGGGCAGGTCATAAGCTCCGGCCCAAAGGGGTATTCCTTGCCGCAGATGGTGCAGCGATAACCGTATACGCGTCTCATATCCGTCTCCTTTTTGGTTCTCTTTTTATCTTACACCGAACCGGTTCTTCTTGCAACCGTCTTCTTTTTGAAACGGCGGGGCATTTTTCATTTGCCCCGCCGCGTTTCTTTATAGAGTAAAAAATCTTTTTTTGATAGAGGAGAAAATCTATATGAAGTATATCGATATTCTTTTTTCTTTAAGTAAATCGATATTCTTTATAGAGAAGAAAGACTGTTTTCTCTATGTTTCTTCGTTTTCTTTTTCCTCTATATTGTTTATCTTTCTACTTTACATATACGCCGTCCGAGCCGGATTTCCTTTTTTTATCCTGTGAACTTTTCCGGACATTTTTCCCGGAATTTTGTCGCAATTCGCAACGGATCGAAAAAATGGAACATCCCGTTTTCACGGCTTGCCAATCTCTGCAAAATCATGTATAATATATTCATAAATATTACATTGAGGGAGTGTGGCTTTATGATCCTGATCGGAAACGGAAGACTGCTGACAAGAAACGGCGCGGAGTTTTTTGAAGACGGCGCGGTCTCGGTCGAGGGACGCTATATCAAGGAAGTCGGCACGACGGCGGAGATGCGGACAAAATACCCGGACGCGGAGTGGATCGACGCGCGCGGCGGCGTCATCATGCCCGGTCTTATCAACATGCATAACCATATCTACAGCGCGTTTGCAAGAGGATTGAGCATCCGCGGCTACAACCCGCATAACTTCAACGATATCTTGGAGGGCATGTGGTGGAAGATCGACCGCTGCCTTACCAAAGAAAACGATTATCTCTCCGCAAAGGCGGTGTACGCGGACTGCATCAAAAACGGCGTGACGACCGTGTTCGACCATCACGCAAGCTTTTTCGATATCCCGGGCAGTCTGGACGAGATCAGTAACGCCGCGAAGGAATTCGGCGTGCGCACTTCGCTCTGCTACGAGGTATCCGACCGCGACGGCGAGGAAAAGCGCATGCAGTCGATTCTCGAAAACGAGCGCTTCATCAAAAAAGCGGCGCAGGATGAAAGCGATATGCAAAAGGGCATGATGGGTCTGCACGCGGCGTTCACGCTTTCCGAAAAGACACTTGAGGACTGCCTTGCGCGCGGCGGCAAGGAAGCAGGCTTCCATGTGCACTGCGCCGAGGGTCCCGGGGATTTGCAGGATTCGCTCGACAAGTACGGCAAGCGCATCATCAACCGCTTCTATGACGCGGGCATCTTAGGCAACAAGACGCTTGCGATCCATTGCGTGCACATCAACAAAGCGGAGATGGAGCTAATAAAGGCGACGGACACTGCGGTTGTGCACAATCCCGAATCCAACATGGGCAACGCGGTCGGCTGCGGTCCGGTGATTCACATGAAAAAGGAAGGGCTTTTATTGGGGCTCGGTACCGACGGCTACACGAACGACATGCTCGAAAGCTACAAGGTCGGCAACATCATCCATAAGCATCATCTCTGCGATCCGACGGTCGCGTGGGGCGAAATCCCGGATATGCTGTTCAACGGAAACGCACAGATTGCGGGGCGGTATTTCAACGCGCCTTTGGGCGTACTGAAGCCCGGCGCGTATGCGGACGTCATCGTGACAGACTACGATCCGCTGACGCCGATGGACGGCAATAACGCGAACTCGCACATCCTGTTCGGCATGAACGGCAGAAGTGTTGTGACGACGATGTGCAACGGCAAGGTTCTGATGAAGGATCGCGAACTTCTTGTCTGCGACGAGAAGGAGCTCATGACAAAGTGCCGCGAGAGCGCAAAGAAGCTCTGGGCGGCGGTGAACGCGTAAGCGGTTTTGCATACCGCAGACAGGTGCGAAAAAGCATCGTGTCATCCTGAGAAGCAGCAGCTTTGAAGGATCTTTCACGGAAATGAAAGATTCTTCGCCTTTGGCTCAGAATGACATCCATTTTGAGATATCCAATCAAAACAGATCAAATCTTTCAGGAGGTTTTCACGATGTCCGATCGAATGACGCCGATCCCGTTTCGGGAACTGATGGAATGGGTCCTCAAAGAGTACAAAACCGGAAGCGTGTTCGGGGTGAAGCGCCCGTACAAACCGATTCCCGGCAAGATGCTTTCGATTTTCGGCGAGACGATGGAAACGCCGTTCGGTCCCGCCGCGGGTCCGAATACGCAATTAACGCAGAACATTCTTGCGGCGTACTATGCGGGCAGCCGTTTCTTTGAACTGAAGACCGTACAGATCATGGACGGCGACGAGCTTGCCGCCTGCATCGGGAAGCCCTGTATCACGGCAAAGGACGAATGCTATAACTGCGAATGGTCGACCGAGCTCACCGTGCCGCAGGCGCTTGAAGAATATGTCAAGGCATGGTTCATGCTGAAGCTGTTTACGAAGGAATACGGCTGGGGCGATCCGAACGGCTTTATCTTCAACATGAGCGTCGGCTACGATTTTGCGGGCATCACGTCTCCGAAGATCGATGCGTTTATCGAAGGACTGAAGGATGCTACGAAAACCGCGATCTGGACGGAGTGCATGGCGTGGACGAAGGCGAACCTTGACCGCTTTGAACATATCGACGAAGCCTACCTCGCTTCGATCAATCCGCATGTGTGCACTTCGATCACGCTGTCCACGCTCCACGGCTGCCCGCCGCAGGAGATCGAGCGGATTGCAAGCTATCTCATCGATACCAAGAAGCTCAACACGTTCGTGAAGTGCAACCCGACGATCCTGGGCTATGCCTACGCAAGAAAGACGCTCGACGATCTCGGCTTCGACTACGTCGCGTTCGACGAGCACCACTTCAACGAGGATCTGCAGTACAGGGACGCGGTGCCGATGTTCAGGCGCCTGCTCGCGCTGGCGAGGGACAACGGCGTGACCTTCGGGCTGAAGCTTTCTAACACCTTCCCGGTCGACGTCACGCAAAACGAGCTTCCGAGCAATGAAATGTACATGTCCGGACGGTCGCTCTATCCGCTGACCATCGAGATGGCAAAGCGCATGAGCGAAGAATTTGACGGCAAGCTGCGACTGTCGTTTTCGGGCGGCATCGACGCATTCAACATTGCACCGCTGTTTCGGGCGGGCATCTGGCCGATCACGCTTGCCACGACGAT
>JAFOQN010000189.1 GCA_017393775.1 Clostridia bacterium | reverse complement strand
CCGACGATGCCGAAATAGTACCGCCGCGCTTCGCATGCCCAGTCTTCCTCAACGTCCAGCGCGCCGAACTTGCCGAAGCCGTCCGCGGAGAACAGGATCTTGTCCTTTGTGTCGTAGGTCATCAGAACCTCGGGCCAGTGCACCATCGGCGCGGTGACAAACGCAAGGGTGTGCTCGCCTAAGCTGAGCGTGTCGCCCTCACCCACCACGACGCGGCGGTCCGCAAAATCCGTGCCGAAGAAGTTTTTCATCATTGTGAACGCCTTACCGGACGCGACGATCTTTGCCTCCGGGTACTGGTTTGCGAAGGTCATGATGTTTGCCGAATGGTCCGGCTCCATATGCTGCACGATCAAAAAATCGGGCTTGCGTCCCGCGAGCGCGTTTTCAAGGTTGTCGAGCCATTCATGCTTGAAGCGGGCGTCGACCGTGTCGAACACGGCGATCTTTTTGTCCATCACGACGTAGGAATTGTATGCCATGCCGTTCGGAACGACGTATTGTCCCTCAAAGAGGTCGATCGCATGGTCGTTGACGCCGATATAGAGCACGGTATCGGTCACATGATTCAGGTTCATAAAGTACCCCCTGTGGTATTTTTTCTCATCTTAACACAAACCGCCCGTCGGTTCAACACCCGCGGGCGATTTTTGCGATATGGTTTTGCAGTTTATATGCCGAAGATCCAAAGTTTCAAAACGGCGGCGGCTTCGCGAAGGTACATGCCGAACATGTAGATCGGATACCCATCCGACCCCGCAACGCCCGTCGCGTGCATGCCGAGCATCGACGCCATCTTTTTTGCGCGATAGAGATGATACCCGCTTGACACGAGCACGACGCGATCGGTCCTCCCGCCATCCGTCCGGATGACGGCCTTCGAGAACGCAAGATTCTCCTTTGTAGAGGTCGACCGATCCTCAACAAGGATCCGTTCGGGCGCGATCCCATGTTCAACGAGATACCGGTGCATGCATTCGGCTTCGGAGATGTCCTCGCCCGCGCCCTGTCCGCCGCTCACGACCGCTTTTGTGCGCGGATTCGCCGTAAGGTAGCGCGCCGCGCCCTCGAGCCGGTGCTCAAGCGTGATCGAAGGCGTTTCCCCGTACACCGCCGCGCCGAGCACGACGATATAGTCCGCGTCCGGTTCCGGCTGTTCCGAAGCCGCCTTAAGGATCGGGATCTCTACGATCAGAAGTACACAGAGTGCCGTCCCGAGCAGAGCCGACGCAATGATTTTCACCGGCTTTTTGCAAAAACGGAAGACGAGCAGCATCCCGATGATCGCCAGCGGGACCAAAGACGCGATCTTATACCCCGCCTGCGGAAATAGCCACAGGAACACCACAAAGATGAGCTCCGCGGCGATCACGATCCAGAGCATCCAATTCCGCTTCCACGCCGCGAGCACGCCGAACAAAAGGATGCCGACGGACAGGAACCGGTATCGCGGATGAATGCCGAACCAGATCGCGAGCGCGGTGCAGAGGATCAGCAGAAGCCCCGCCGCATGCCATACGGTAAAGCTTCGTTTTGCCGTTTTCTTCTCTTGATTTGTTTGTTCCATATCTCCGCTCCTGTTTTTCATATCCGGATGTTACCACAGAGATGTAACCAAATTGCGACGAATTTATAAATTCTTGTGCGGGAAAGCGCAGCAATCGCCGCAAAGCCGTTCCGCTGTATGAATGTGTCCGGAACGGGCATACTCGAAAAAAAGGAGGATTTTCATGAGAAAACGAATCGGTGAACGAACGCTGCTGTTCCGGAGCGAACCGCGCGTCAGAAGCGCTTCCGCGATCGTCGCAAAAAATGAAGGCGACGGCGCATTTTCCGGCATGTTCGATACGGTTTTGGAAGATGACAAATTCGGCGAAGACAGCTTTGAGAAGGCAGAATGCAAAATGTTTCAGACGGCGGCGCGTCTGGCCTGCGAGAAGGCGGGACTCGTCCTTTCGGACGTCCATGCCATGCTTGCGGGTGATCTTCTGAACCAGCTGATCACGGCAAACTACGCCGCGCGCGATCTCGGTATCCCGTATCTCGGTCTGTACGGTGCGTGCTCCACGATGGCGGAATCACTGCTCATCGGCGGCGTGCTGACCGACGGCGGCTACTGTTCGCCGGTCCTCTGCTGTGCCAGCAGTCACTTTTCTTCCGCCGAGCGGCAGTACCGCTATCCCCTGGAGATGGGCACCACCGCTCCTCCGACCGCACAGCGTACCGTGACCGGCGCAGGCGCATTGCTGCTTTCGGCGCAGGAGGTCCCGCTCCCGGTCTTTTCGCATATCGCGCTGACCGCCGCAACAATCGGCAGGGTGGTCGATCTCGGCATCACGGACATGAACAACATGGGCGCGGCGATGGCGCCTGCGTGCTGCGATACGATTATGGCGCATCTGAAGGATACCGGCAGCCGGGTCGAGGATTACGATCTCATCGTATCCGGCGATCTCGGCACGTTCGGCAGTGAAATGCTCCTGGATCTCGGCAAAAAATACGGTCTTGATCTTGCCGGTCGCTATCTCGACTGCGGCGCCAGCATATATCTTGAGGAGCAGGGCTTTTCGTGCGGCGGCAGCGGCGCAGGGTGCTCCGCGGTCGTGCTTGCGGCGGAGCTTCTCGAACGCATCGAGCGCGGCGACGTGAACCGCATGCTGTTTCTTGCAACCGGCGCATTGATGAGCCCGACCAGCGGCATGCAGGGCGAAACCATCCCCGGCATTGCGCACGCGGTCGTGCTGGAAAGGAGGGACTGATGCAGTATCTCTGGGCTTTTTTGATCGGCGGCGCGATCTGCGTGGTCGGTCAGCTGCTTCTTTCTTTCACGCGGCTCACCGCCGCCCGCATTCTCGTTCTGTTCGTCGTCGGAGGGGTTGTGCTCGGCGGACTCGGACTCTATCAGCCGCTTGTGGACTTTGCCGGCGCCGGCGCAAGCGTTCCGCTTTTGGGTTTCGGCAATGCGCTCGCGAAAGGCGCGATCGACGGTGCAAAGGAGCACGGGATCCTCGGCGCGCTTTCCGGCGGTCTTTCCGCCACTGCTGCAGGCATTTCCGCTGCAGTGCTGTTCGGCTGGCTTGCCGCGCTGATCTTTCGTCCGAAAACCAAATAAAAACGGCTTGACAGTCTAACGAGTGTTAGGTATACTCTACCTAACACTTGTTAGGTTTTGGAGGAGCCGATGGACACAAGGGAACGAATCATGGATACGGCGCTTACGCTGTTCGCCGATTCCGGATATGAAGCCGTCTCGATCCGGGACGTCTGCAGGGAGGTCGGCATCAAGGAAAGCTCCGTTTACTACCATTTCAAAAATAAGCGGGACATTCTCGATTCCCTGCTGAACCGATTTGAAGATCACGTAAACGCTCTGCTTGCGGTCTTTCGATCCGCATCGATGACCGGTGAGACACCTCCCTCTTTCGATTGGATGGATACGTACTTTTTCGATCAATACCTGTTCGATCCGTTCTGCAACAAGCTGATGCGGCTGATGATGATCGAACAGTTCCATGACGAGCAGATACGGGAAGCGTATGAACGGTGGCTGTTTACAGAACCGTACAGAATCGAAACGTCCGCGTTTCTGATGCTTGCAAAGGTCGGAGTGATCCCGGAAGCAGACGCCGCGCAAATGGGGCGCAACTATTATGCAAACATCACGATGCTCATTTTCAGGCATCTTTTGAACGGCGCTCTTACAGAGGAAAGAAAAGATGCGTTCCGCACGGAAGCGCATGCGTATATCAACACGATCATAAAGCAATTGGGAGGAAAGGAAAATGTCTGATATCGTGATCGTCGGCGCCGATTCCGGGATCGGTTATTATATGGCGCAAAGTCTTTTGGAACGCGGAAACCGGGTTGCCGTACTGGATATTCGGACAGAGCACATTTCCGCATTGACGGAAAGCTTTCCGGATCGACTGCTCGTTTTCAAGGCGGACGCCAGAGATTTGCAGTCCGTTTTCGAGGGTGTGCGAGAAGCATATGATCGTTTCGGATCCGTCGACGTCGCGATCCATAACGCCTGCCTGTGCACATTCGAAAGCGAACCGGATACGGATATAGAGACCTATCGGAAAGTGATGGATGTGAACTTTTACGGCGCGCTGCGGCTTGCCAAGGCGGTTTTGCCGTTCATGCGGGAGGCGAAGCGCGGACGGCTGATCTTTACAAGCTCGGGCGTCGGCGTGACCGGGTTTAAGAACATTTCGCCGTACGCGTCGTCCAAAGGCGCGATCGAAGCGCTGGCAAAATGTCTTGCCATCGAAAACGAACGCTATGGGATCACGGTCCATCTGTTTCATCCGCCGCTGACCGATACCGGCTCTGCTTCCGGCTTGCCGATCCCGAAAGAGTTCAAGGCAAGCGCGCAGAAGGTCGGCGAGGGATTTGCAAAGCATATCCACTCGAAAAGATTCGTCATCTGTCCGAATGCGTCTCAGGCGTTTTCCATGTTTCTTTGTTATCGTCATCCGCTGCGATTCGGCAGGTTGCTGACCAAAGCGACGGAAGGCGCGGAGAACAAACAGCAGGGCGAATAGAAAAGTCGGAGAAAGCATTTGCTCTCTCCGATATTCTTTGTATTTGATTCTGTTCCCGATAGTATCGGGTTGGTTTTACTGCGTTTATCCTGCGCGGCGTTTGGCTTTTGCGCGCGCGTACAGGTACAGGAACAGCACCATCAGGATCTCGCCGAACATGCTGATAAAGAAGATCAGGTCGGTGTTGCCCGTTGCGGGACCGAGCGCGGAAAACGCGAACATCAGGAATCCCGCCAGGAACAGATGCGGCGTCTTCTCCTTGATCCACACGATGATCCCGACGATCATCAT
>JAFOQN010000188.1 GCA_017393775.1 Clostridia bacterium | reverse complement strand
TCAAAGAGCTCGTCGAAGCCGATGTGCTTGTCGTAGCCGCCGAGGAGCAGAACCGTCGGTTTTTTCATCGCTTCGATCGCGCGGATCGTGCTTGCCGGGTTCGTGCCCTTACTGTCGTTGATGTAGTCGACGCCGGACTTTGTGCAGACGTACTCGATGCGGTGCTCGACGCCCGCGAAGGTCCTGAACACCTCGCGGATCGTTTCCGGCGCGATCCCCTGCGAAAGACCCAGAAGCGCGCAGAGCATGGCGTTTTCAAGGTTGTGGGCACCCGGAATGCGGATCTCGTCGGCATGCATGAGCGTATGCTCCTCGCCGTTCATGCGATAGACGAGCATGCCGTTTCGTACGAACATGCCGTTTTCGACCTCTTCTTTTCTGGAGAAGTACAGCACATGCGCAGGCGTCAGCTTTGCAAAGTTTCGAACCGTTTCGTCGTCCCAGTTCAGCACCGCATAATCGTCCGCGGTCTGATTGTCGAGAATCTTTGCCTTTGCGGCGATGTAGTTTTCCATCGTGCCGAAGTGGTCGAGGTGATCCGGCGTGATGTTGCACACGCCCGCTGCCTTCGCGTGGAAGCGGACGTTGCCCTCCAGCTGCAGCGCGGCGGTCTCCGCCACGACGACGTCGCCGGGCTGTGTTTCCAGCGCGTGCGCCGAGATCGCGACGCCGATGTTGCCGAGCACGAAGGTCCGTCTTCCCGCCGCCTTAAAGAGCTCGCCGGTGAGGGCGGTACAGGTTGTTTTGCCGTTCGTGCCGGTCACGCAGACGAAGTCCGCCTTACTGTAGCGGTAGCCGAGCTCGATCTCGGAGATGACTTCGATGCCGCGGCGCTTTGCCTCGACGATGAAGTTGCGCGTCATCGGAATGATCGGACTCGGGATCAGAAGATCCACGCCGTCCAGAAGATCCATCGGGTTTGCGCCGAGCTTGACCTCGTACGCAATGCCCGAGAGCTGTTCGAAAAGTCCCTTGATCTCGGGCTTCATGTCGTTGACAATGATGCGGTAGTTATCCTGATACAGAAGCCGCGCCGCGGCAATACCGCTCTTTGCCATGCCGACGATCAGCGCCGTTTTTTGCTTTGCCATAGTTCCTCCTTACTTACAGAGCCAGAAGATGATGAGCGCGCCTGCGCTTGCGATCGCGGTCACCACCGTGTACATTGAAACGATCTTCGTTTCCGGCGTGCCGCCGAGCTCGAAATGATGATGCAGCGGCGCCATGCGGAAGATGCGTTTTTTGCGCAGCTTATACGAGCCAACCTGCAGGATGACCGAAACGGACGTCGCAACGTACAGCACGCCCATCAGCGGCAGCAGCAGCGAGGTCCGCGATAAAAGCGCCATCGCCGCAACCGCGCCGCCGAGCGTGAACGCGCCGAGATCGCCCATGAAGACCTTCGCCGGGTAGGTGTTGTGCACAAGAAAGCCCATGCACGCGCCCGCGGTTGCGAACGCAAACACCGCAAGTCCCGAAAGCCCGTCCAACGCATTGGATGCGGCAACGGCGGCTTCCGGTTCGAACGCTTCGCCGTTGAACGTCAGCACATACAGCACGAGCATCACGCCGGTCGCAAGCGAATAGACCGCAGTAACGGAGCTGCTTAGCCCATCGACGCCGTCGATCAGGTTCACGGAGTTTACGACCGCAATGATGACGAACATCGCGAACGGGATAAAAAAGATGCCGAGATCGAGCTTATCAAGCCAGATGGTAGACCCCACCGCCGGGTGGAAGTACAGCGCGATCGCAAAGCCGAGCGACAGGATGAACTGCGCCGCGATCTTCTGCCACGCGCGAAGCCCCAGCGAGCGCTTTTTGATGATCTTGATAAAGTCGTCCAAGAATCCCACCAGTCCGAACAGCGCCGTCATCAAAAGCGCCCATACGGTCAGCGAATAGCTCTTATGCGAAAAGATCAGCGTCGCAAGCAGAATCGCGACAAGGATCATCACGCCGCCCATCGTGGGCGTGTTCTGCTTCTTCAAGTGCGTTTTCGGTCCGTCGTCACGCACCTGCTGACCGAATTTCAGCCGGTGCAGCACCGGGATCACCAGCGGTCCCAAAAGCGCCGCCGCGCCGAACGCGACGAGCAGCGCAAGCAGCGAATTGACAACAACGGTACTCATTGCTCCGTCCCCTCTTCCCCTTTCAGAATCTCCTCGACGATCTCGCTGTCATCGAAATGATGCTTGACGCCGTTGATCTCCTGGTAATTCTCATGTCCCTTGCCCGCGATCACAAGGATGTCATCCGGTTCCAGGATCGACAGCGCGTACGCGATCGCTTCCCTGCGGTTTACGATGGATACGAACGGCGTGCCGCTCTTCTGGACGCCGAGCTCGACGGCGCGGACGATGTCGTCCGGGTTCTCCGTGCGCGGGTTGTCGCTCGTCACCACGACGAAATCCGAATGCCGCCCGCCGATCTCGCCCATGATCGGACGCTTGGTGCGGTCACGGTCCCCGCCGCAGCCGAACAACGATACGATGCGTGCCTTGGCAAACGCACGTACCGACGTCAACACGTTTTCGAGCGCGTCTGGCGTATGCGCATAATCGACATAGACTGAGAACGGACGTCCGAAGGTGTTTACGGACTGCAGTCTTCCCGAAACGCCGGAAAGCGCCTCCAGCCCCTTGATGATGTCGCCGAACGACGCGCCGACCGCCTGCATCATCGCCGCCGCGCCCATGGCGTTGTAGACCGAGAACAGCCCGGAGATGTGCATGCGCACGGGACCTTCGCCCGAAGGAGTACGGAGATGGAAGCGGACGCCGTCGGTGCGGATGTCGATGTTGATCGCCGTATAGTCCGCGCGGTGCTGGATGCCCATCGTTTTGATCGGCAGGGTAAGCCCGTCCATCATGCGCTCCGCATAGGCGTCGTCGATGTTAATGATCGCAAGATCGCTCTGCCTGAACAAAAGCTTTTTCGCTTCGAGGTAGTGATCGAAGGTCTTATGATAATCGAGATGATCCTGCGTGAGGTTTGTAAAGAGCCCGACGCGGAAACGGATGCCCGCAACGCGGTCCTGCACCAGCGCGTGGCTCGAAACCTCCATGACCACCAGGTTTACGCCCTCGTCCGCCATACGGCGTAAAAGCGCAAACAGGTCCGCCGATTCCGGCGTTGTGCGGCCGGTTTCGAGCATCGTATCGCCGATCATGTTGCGAATCGTGCCGATGAGCCCCACCTTCATGCCCGCGGCTTCCGCGATCGATTTGACCATATAGGTCGTGCTCGTCTTGCCGTTTGTGCCGGTCACGCCGAGCATGATCATTTCCCGCTCGGGATGTCCGTAAAACGCGGCGGCGGCATGTGCCATCGCGACCCGTCCGTCCGGAACCACGATCTGCGGCACGTCAAGCGGCAGCAGCCGTTCGACCAGCAGCGCCTTTGCCCCCTTTTCCACCGCTTGCGCGGCGAAGTTGTGTCCGTCGGACACAAGCCCCTGCATGCAGCAGAACAGACTGCCGTCTTTGACCTTTCTGGAATCGTATTCGACCGAGACGATCTCTGCGTCGCCGCCCGTGACGGTTGCGCCGATATCTGCGGCGATCACTGACAATAACATGTTGATTTCCCCCGTGCGTCAATCTCTGTTTTTCTTCTTCACTTCGAACTGTACACGGATGACTGTGCCCACCGGCACCTTGTAGCCTTCCATGATGTCCTGATATACTGCCACGCCCGCGCAGTTTTGCCGGTCGTAGTCCATAATAAGTCCGACCTTCTTCAGCGCGTCCTGCGCGTCGATGCGGTCCATGCCGTCAAGCTTCGGGACCTCGACCATCTCGACCTCTTCATTGAGTTCGGAGAAGAACGTATAGCCCGTGGAATACAGCATGACCGTACTGCCGCGCACGACCAGCGTGTTCGCCGCCGGCGACTGGTTCGCAACCGTCGAATCCATCTCGGTTTCCAGATAGATCGCGGTAAGTCCCGCCTGCGAAAGCGCCTTCTCCGCCTGGCTCACCGTAAGCCCGCGCACGTTCGGAACCGTTGCAATCTCGCTTTCGATGTCCGGCGCAATGCCCGCGTAGGACAGCGCCGCGGCGAGCACCTGCTGCACAAACGGCGCGGCGACCGTGCTGCCGTATACCTGCGGTACCTGCGGCTCGTCAACGATGATCAGACAGACGAACTGCGGATCGTCCACCGGCGCAAAGCCGATAAACGACGCGACAAGCTTGGAGCTCGAAACCTGCCCGTTCTCGTCGTACTTCTGCGACGTGCCCGTTTTGCCGCCGACCGAATAGCCGGGTACCTGCGCGTTTCTGCCGCTGCCCTTTTCCACGACCCCGCGCAGAAGGCTTCGGATCGTTGCCGACGTCGTCGGCGAGATCACACGGCGCACCACGGTGCGCTCGTTTTTCAGCAGCACGTTGCCCGATTTGTCAACGATCTCGGAAACGACGTACGGCTTCAGGAGCTCGCCGCCGTTGATGCAGGCGTTGAACGCCATGCATAACTGCATGCCCGTACAGCTGATGCTCTGTCCGAATCCGATGCGCGCAAGGTCCGCGTCGCGGATGTATTTTTTGTGCGTGACCTTGCCGCTCGTTTCGGACGCGATCTGGCTGCCGGTCTCCTCGCCGAAGCCGAACTGGAAGATGTAGTCATAGAACGTGTCGACGCCCATTTTAAGCGCCATCGTCATGAACGCAGGGTTGCAGGAGTTTGCGACCGCGTCCGCAAGGCTTTCTTCTTTATGACCGCCGGACTTCCAGCACTTGATCTTTTCCCCGCGCACGAGCATTGATCCGTTGCAGTAGAAGCGCGTTGCCGTGTCGATCGCGCCGGACTCCAGCGCAGAAGCGAGCGTGATGACCTTGAACGTCGAACCCGGCTCATAGGTGTCCGTCACGATGCGGTTTTTACTGAGCTCCAAAAGCGTGGTTACGTCGGAACGCGGCGGGTTCGAGTTGTCGAACGTCGGATACGCGCCGATCGCGTAGATCTCGCCTGTCATCGGGTCCATCAGGATGCCCGACACGCTCTTCGCGTTGTTGACGGCGCACGCCTCCGAAAGCGCGTTTTCGAGAATGCCCTGATAGCCCGTATCCACCGTCAGGATCACGTCTGCGCCTGGGACGCTCTCGATATACTCCTCCTCGCCGCCGGGGACAGGGTTGTTGTCGCGGTCCGTATCCGCCTTCTGATAGCCGTCCTCGCCCGCAAGATACTTGTTGTACGTATGCTCGATGCCTGACTGTCCGTCGCCGTCGATGTTCGTGAACCCTATGAGCTGCGCGTAGTAGCCCGATTCCGGATAGTCGCGCTTGACGTCGGAATAATAGCTCACGCCGCTGCCGAGCTGCATGGAGTTGAGCTTAGAGATGACCTCTTTATCGACCTGGTCCTTGAGCTTGATCTGCGAATACAGCACGCGCTCGTGGTTGTTCGGATCTTTCGGGTCTTTCGGACGCGTCCTGGTCATCTTTGCCATGACCGCGTTGTAGTCCATGCCGAGATACATCGACAGGATCGACGCGATGCGCTCACGATCCGATTCCTGGATGTTCTGCGGGTTCAGACAGATCTGATACGTTGTATAGGAGCTTGCGAGCGTCGTGCCGTTGCGGTCGAGGATCCGTCCGCGTTCGGCTTTCAGCGACGATACGCGCGTCCACTGCCGCATCGCCAGATCCGTCCAGTACTTTCCCTTGATGATCGAAGCCTCAAACAGCTTCGCAACGATCAGCAGAAAGCCTACAGCGGCGATCAGCATCGCAAACAGTAATTTTCTTTTATGCGCGTCGATCCGCCTGCGCTTCTTTGCCGGGGAACGTCCGCTTTGGACGTCCGCACGGTTCAAAGGCTTACGTCGGCGCGTGTTTCCGTTCAGTAATTTCATTCTTCCGTATCGTCAGGGTTCGGTGTGCTCGGTGCCGGCGTATCCGGGGAAAACGTCTGCGGCGCGTTCGGGTCCGTTGCCGTTTCGGTACCCTTGTACCAGTTCATCGTCATGCCGAGTCTCCGGCAGACTTCATTGATGGTCGCAAAGTCGTTCATGGAGCTTTGCGTCTTTCTGATCTGCGAAATCTGTTCGTTGTACGAATCGATCTCCTTGTTCACAGCTGCGGTATCGCTGATAACCTTTGCGTATTCCGCTGCGCCGAACAGACCGAACAGTGCGGTTGCCGCCACGGCAAAGATCGACAGCAGGATCAGGATCTTGCTCATCGGCGTTAACCGAAGCTCTCTCTTTGCGCGGCGCTTCTCCGCCGTCTCCCGCGACGGCTGCGGTCGGATCGGCATCGACGGGTCCTCAAGGATCGGCGTCGGATCGCCCGTTTTGGTCGGCGAATAAAGCCGCGTTTTTGCCGCCGTGCTTTTTTGTCGGTCTTCATCGAAGCGAACGTCCATACCGCATCTCCTTTCTTCATCCATATGACCCTGTATCGGGTTAAATGCGCACGATCGCGCGAAGCTTTGCGCTCGTCGCACGCGGGTTCTCTTCCTGTTCCCGTTCCGACGCGACCAAAGGATGGCGCGTCAGAACCTTTGCGGTAGGCTTCTTGCCGCAAATGCACACCGGCGCCGATTTCGGACAGGTGCACGGGTTTTCAAACGTGCGGAACGCGTTCTTCACGATCCGGTCCTCGAGGGAATGGAAGGTCAGGATTGCAAGCCTTCCGCCAGGGTTCAAAAGATCGTGTGCGGAAACGATTGCGTCATGCAATCCGTCCAGCTCGCCGTTGACCGCAATGCGGATCGCCTGAAAGCAGCGCCGCGCCGGGTGCTGCGGCTCGTTCCGGAACTTTGCCGGGATCGCGTTTTTGATGAGCTCCGCAAGCTCCGTCGTCGTCTCGATCGGCTGTTCCTTCCGCCGCTCAACGATCCTGCCCGCGATCTTTGCGGAAAACTTCTCCTCGCCGTATTCGTAAAAGATGCGGCGCAATTCCGCTTCGGACCATGTGTTGACAACGGTCCTTGCCGATAGCGGCGCGCTTTGATCCATGCGCATGTCCAACGGCGCTTCCGCCTTGTAGGAAAAGCCGCGTTCACGCGCGTCGAGCTGGTGTGAGGAAACACCGAGATCCAGTAAAATCCCGTCGACCTTGTCAATCCCGCGATCCGCAAGCAGCGATTTCATATCAAAAAAATTGCCCTTGATCGCCGTAAAGCGCTCCCCGAAACGACTGAGTCTGGCGCCTGCTGCTTTGAGCGCCTCGTCGTCGCGGTCGATGCCGAACAGCCTTCCGGTCTCCGGCATGGCGGAAAGAACCGCCTCCGCGTGCCCGCCGCCGCCGAGCGTACCGTCCACGAAAACGCCGCCGCGCGAAGGCTCTAAAAGCGCAAGCACTTCCGAAACCATAATCGGTACATGATGAAATCCGGTCTCCATGCGGCTCCTTTCTCCGTAACGGTATACTTCCACATATATACATCGAAGATTATACACCAAAGCCCCGTTTTTTGTCACCCCATAAATGCGTCCGAAAAGCAAATTTTCTATGAAATATCCCGAAATATGAATAAAACGTAAAAAGCGAGGCAAAAATCCCGCAGACACTACATCTTGTGGTATAATTGCAGGAACCTGATTTTGGAGGATATATATGGAAGAGTATTCCGTCAAAAATATAACCGTCATGGAAGGGCTCGACGCAGTCAGAATGCGCCCCGGCATGTACATCGGCTCGACCGGGCTTCCGGGACTGCACCACCTTCTCTGGGAGATCGTGGACAACGCAATCGACGAGGCGGCGAACGGCTACGCGGACGAGATCACCGTCACGCTGCATCGCGACCATTCGGTGACCGTCACCGACAACGGCCGCGGCATTCCGACCGGCATCCATGAAAAACTGGGCGTTTCCGGCGTCGAGGTCGTCTTTACGCAGCTGCACGCCGGAGGCAAGTTCGGCAACGCGGCGTACTCGTATTCCGGCGGCTTGCACGGCGTCGGCGCTTCGGTCGTAAACGCGCTGTCCCGCTGGTTGACGGTTGAGGTCTATCACGAAAACCGCGCCTACAAGATGGAGTTTGAAAGCGCCGAAAACGAAGAGGGCAAGATCGTTTCCGGGAAACCGAAGTATCCGCTTACTGAGGTCGGACGCACCCGCAAGCAAGGCACGGTCGTGACGTTTTTGCCCGACGACCGCGTGTTTGAAACGATCGACATGCAATATTCGGTCGTCATGAAACGCCTTCGCGAACTTGCATACCTGAACCGCGGGCTGAAGCTCGTATTGGATGATCAGCGCGAAAAGCAGCACCACGCCGAGTTCAAGTTCGACGGCGGGCTTTCGGACTTCGTGCGCTACATCCAGGAGGACAAAAACGCGCTGTACGACCCGCCGATCCACATCAAGGGCGAATCGAACGGCATTGTGGTCGAGGCGGCGATTTTGCACAACGACGAGTACGCCGAAACGATCGCGTCGTACGTTAACAACATCCCGACCACCGAGGGCGGCACGCATGAGACCGGCTTCAAGGCGGCGATCACGAAGATTTTCAACGACTACTGCCGCAAAAACGGCATTTTAAAGGACAAGGACCCGTCGCTCGCGGGTGAGGACTTCCGCGAAGGCATGACCGCGGTGCTGTCATTGAAGATGCGCAGCGTGCAGTTCGAGGGGCAGACCAAGACGAAGCTCGGCAACACCGAAGCGCGTCCCGCGGTGGAAGCCGTTTTACAGCAGACGCTCATCCCGTGGCTTGAAAATCTCAAGAACGCAAACACCGCAAACCTGATCGCGGAAAAAGCGGTCAAAGCGGCAAAGGCAAGAAACGCCGCGCGTAAGGCGAAGGAGAACGCGCGTGAAAAGAGCAAGCTCGAAAACGCGCCGCTCGTCGGAAAGCTTAGTAGCTGCACCGGACGCGATTATTCTTTAAACGAGCTGTTCATCGTGGAGGGCGACTCCGCGGGCGGCAGCGCAAAGCAGGGTCGTGACCGCAGATTCCAGGCGATCCTGCCCCTTCGCGGAAAGCCTCTGAACGTGGAAAAGAAGCGGCTCGAACAGGTTTTGCAGAACGACGAGTTCCGCTCGATCATCACCGCGCTCGGCACGGGCATCGGCGACGACTTCGATATCTCGTCCTTAAAGTACAATAAGATCATCATCCTTGCCGATGCGGACCAGGACGGCGCGCATATCCGCGCGATCCTTCTGACCTTCTTCTACCGCTACATGCGCCCGCTGATCACCGAGGGGCACGTGTACATCGGCATGGCGCCGCTGTACCGCGTGCAGAAGGCAAACCAGCCGCCCGTCTACTGCTACGACGATCCGGCATTGAAAGCCGCGATGCGCAATGTTACCGGCAAGAACTACACGCTGCAGCGCTACAAGGGCCTCGGCGAAATGAACCCCGAACAGCTTTGGGAAACGACGATGAATCCGCAGGGCAGGCGGCTGACGCGCGTCAGCATTGAAGATGCGGCGGAGGTCGAGCACCTCGTGACCGTGCTGATGGGCGACAAGGTGCAGTCCCGCAAGGAGTACATCTTCGAGTACGCGGACTTCAACCACGCGCACACGGCATTCGAGAAGATCAAGGAGTAAGCCATGGCAAAGACAACGATCCCCACAGTGACCGAAACCATCCTGAATAAGAGCATGGACGAGGTCATGCACGATTCCATGATGCCTTACGCGGAGCACGTCATCCTGGAGCGCGCGCTGCCGCGCGTTGAGGACGGCTTAAAGCCCGTGCAGCGGCGTATCCTCTATACCATGATGGAGCTTGGGCTTTCCCCCGACAAGCCGCACAGAAAGAGCGCGCGTATCGTCGGCGATTGTCTCGGCAAATATCATCCGCACGGCGACAGCTCTGTTTACGACGCAATGGTCCGCATGGCACAGCCGTTCAATATGGGCGTGACGCTCGTCGACGGACACGGCAACTTCGGCTCGGTCGACGGCGACTCCGCCGCGGCGATGCGCTACACCGAAGCGCGCATGACCGACGCCGCGCTGCTGCTTTTACGCGACATCGACAAGGACACGGTCGATTTTACCTGGAACTTTGACGACACGCTGAAGGAGCCGGTGCTGCTGCCGGGACGTTTTCCGAATCTTCTGGTCAACGGCGCGAACGGCATCGCGGTCGGTCTTGCGACCTCGATCCCCCCGCACAACCCGGTCGAGGCGATCGACGCGGTCATCGCGGTGCTCGACAACCCGCGCATCAAAATCGCGGATCTCATGAAGATCATGCCCGCGCCGGACTTCCCGACCGGCGGGTTCCTGCTCGATTCGCCCGAGATCGCGGCAAGCTACGAGACCGGACGCGGCAAGCTCACCATGCGCGCGCGTACACACATCGAGGAAGTGAAAAACGGCAAGACGCGCATCGTCATCGACGAGTTCCCGTACCAGATCAACAAAGCCGCGTGTCTTTCGAAGATCCTCGAGATCACGCAGGAAAAGAAAGCGATGTTTGCCGCCGTCTCCGACATCCGCGACGAGAGCGACCGCATGGGCACGCGCGCCGTCATTGAGGTCAAGAAGGACGGCGATCCGGAGCGCATCCTGCAATTACTGTTCAAGTATTCCGACCTGCAGTGCACGTTCGGCGCGAACTACGTTGCGATCGCAGACGGCAAGCCGCAGCAGCTGAACCTCAAACAGATCATCGAATACTATGTCCGCCATCAGCGCGCGGTCGTCACGCGCCGCACGAAGACCGAGCTGGAGATCGCGAAAAAGCGCTGCCACATTCTGGAAGGTCTGATGGTTGCTGTCAACAACCTCGACCGCGTTATCAAGCTGATCCGCGCGAGCAAGTCGCCGAAGGAAGCGCGCGAAGGCCTCATGAAGACCTTCAACCTCACCGAGGTGCAGGCGCAGGCGATCCTCGATCTCCGTTTGCAGAAGCTCACAAACCTCGAGCTTTTGGCGATCGAAAAGGAATACAAAGAGGTCAAAAAGCTCATCGCGGAGTTAGAAGCGATCCTCGCCTCCGACACGAAGCTCGTGCACCTCATCAAAAAGGAGCTTTTGGACGTGCGCAAGCTGTTCGACGGCAAGCGCAAGACGCAGATCATTTCGGCGGACGCCGAGGAAGTCGTTCCCACCGCCGAACCGGAGACCGTCGAGGAGATGGTCGTCACCGTCTGCGCGGACCTCAAGATCCGCAAGTGTCTCAAGAAGCAGTTCAATCTCAGTCAGATTCGCGCCGACAAACCGGAACGCATCCTGGAGGTCAAGAGCAACGAAAGCATCCGGCTCTTTACAAACCGCGGCGCGATGCTGAACCTGAAGGTTTCCGACATTCCCGAAACGAAGCCCGCCGCACGCGCGGCGAACCTTGTCAGCATTGTCGAGCTTGAAAAAGGCGAAACGATCGTGGGCGCGTTCCCGGACACAGATGCGGGCAGCTATCTGTTCTGCACCGCCGGCGGCATGGTGAAGCGCTCGAAAGCTGCGGACTACCGTGTGCGCGGCAAGCGCACGGCGGCGCTGAACCTGAAGGACAAGGATACGCTCATCGGCGCATACCCGATGCCCACGATGGACATCCTGCTCGTCACCGAACAGGGCATGTGCATCCGCTTTGCCGCAGATTCCGTGCCGGAGACCGGCAGGACCGCAGCTGGCGTCATCGGCATCAAGCTGGAGCCGAAAGACCGCGTTATGGCATGTATGCCGGTCGGCGACGAGGGTGAGCTCATTGTGCTTTCCGACCGCGGCTTCGGCAAGCGCAGCTTCCTCTTCGACTACGAACAGCAGGGCAGAAACGGAAAGGGCGTGAAGACGTTCGACTTCCGCAAGAACGGCAGCAACGGCACGCGCATCGTCTATGCCGCCACGGTACAGGCGCCGTTCACGCTCATGATCGAACAGCGTCACGGCACCAAAACGCCGATCAACACCGAGAGCATCCACATCGAGCCGAAGGCAAGTAAGGGCGAAATGCTCCTTGCGGTCGTGCTCGACGATGACGTGGTAAGCGCGTACCGCGTGGACGAGTAACCGAGGACTACCCTCCCGACGGGCTTCACCCGCCCCCTCCCTGATAAGGGAGGGTCGACGTACCGATTCGGCAGATAACCCATAAGACACAAAAAGCACCCCGCGCGGGGTGCTTTTGCCTGTCAAAAAGTCCTTATAGGAGAAGCAAGTCACATATGCGCGTTGTAAACGCGCGCACGCACGCTTCAGAGGAAGGACATCCTGATAAATCCGTCAAATGCAGTGACATGTGCGGTGCATTTGACTCTTTGCAGTTCCTGCCGCCCGAAAATGCGACAGCATTTTAGGCAGGAGCTGAAAACCAGTCTGTTGAAAAACACAGTTTTTCGACAGACTGAATTACTTAACGACCTTCGTGCCGCTTTCGCCGCGAAGGGCCGCCGCCGCGTTTTCCAAAGACGCAATGATCGCTTCGCCGCCTGTTTTCGCAAAGCTCATGGCCGCCTGGACCTTCGGGAGCATGGAGCCGGGCGCGAAGTGCCCTTCCCTGCAGTACCGCTCGGCTTCTTCGCAGGTCATGCGTTCGAGCGATTCCTGATTCGGCTTGCCCCAGTTGATCGCGACGCGGTCGACCGCGGTGAGAATGACCAGCGCGTCCGCCTTCACGAGCTCGGCGAGCTTTGCGGACGCGAAGTCCTTGTCGATGACGGCGGGAACGCCGACGAGCTTGCCTTCCTTTTCAATGACCGGAATACCGCCGCCACCCACGGTGATGACAACGTGACCCGCGTCGATCAGCGTGTTCACCATGTCCTTTTCCACAACGTCTACGGGCTTCGGGCTCGGCACGACCTGACGGTAGCCGCGGCCCGCGTCCTCGATCATCGTATAGCCCTTCTCCGCGGCGATTCTGTCCGCTTCTTCCTTCGAATAGAACGCGCCGATCGGCTTAGAGGGATGCTGAAACGCCGGATCGTTTTCATCGACGAGCACCTGCGTGACGACCGTCGCGACGGACTTTTGAATACCGCGCGCTTTGAGTTCGTTCTGAATGCTGTTCTGCAGGTGGTAGCCGATGTAGCCCTGACTCATCGCGCCGCATTCCGGGAACGGCATGTCCGACTTGATCGCCTTTGCCGCCGCCGCGGTGGACATCGCAAGGTTGATCATGCCGACCTGCGGACCGTTGCCGTGCGCGATGACGACCTGGTTGCCCGCCTCGATGAGGTCGACGATGGGCTTTGCGGTCTCGGTGACGAGCTTCAGTTGTTCATAGGGCGTGTTGCCCAGCGCGTTGCCGCCGAGTGCGATGACGAGTTTCTTCATAAAAAATCCTCCTGAAATGCTTGCAAACTGGATGCTGCATCCATTATAGAATTCCGCGCCGACCTTGTCAACCGAACGCGCGGAATATATCGTTCCATGCGCATCAGCGCAATTCACGGCGCAGCCAATTCATGAACGAAGTTCAATTCATGTGCCGCAGGCGCTGGCGCAGGCGCAGTGATATCCGCGCTGCGCGCGGGTGATGTATGCCCTGCGGGCATATTAGGGAGGCTTTCAGGTACATGGTCATCCCGCAGGGACGGGCATTGCCCGTCCGCCGGGACTTTACGGCACGAAAAAGCCCCCTTGCGGGGGCTCAAAGCGTTTTGTTTTTTCAATTATGCCGGGAGGCTGCCGATGAGCCCGACCACGTAGCGCAGGATCAGCGCCGCATCCTCTGCCGTGATCTCCAGATCGCCGTTTGCGTCCGCGTTCAGTACGCCGCGCGGCGTGAGCTCCGAAAGCCCGACGATCGCGCGCAGGATCAGCGCCGCGTCCGCCGCCGTGATCTCGCCGTCGCAGTTTGCGTCGCCGTACAGGATCGGCTCGAACGTGATGCTGCCGTCGACCGTGTCCGCCGCGATCTCCGCGACCGCGCCGCAGAACGTGATCGAAGCCGCGCTCGCGTTGCCCATCAGGTTCGTCGTGAACGTGATTGGGACCACGCCGTCCTCCGGCGCTTCGCCGATCTTCTCGAACCACACCGTCAGGACCACGTCGCCCTCGCTGATCTGCACGTCCTCGTCGCTTGCCCAGACCGCCATCAGCTTGTCGCCGCTCTCGCTGGTCGTCCAGTCAAGCATGCCCTCGGTCCTTGCGACGCTAAGTACCGCGTGATCGAACGACACAAAGATCTGCGCGCTGTTGATCCACAGTCCCGCTTCGGGCAGATCCCGGACGCGGATGTTGTAGCGATAGAGGATCCTGCCGTCCTCGATCGTATAGATATCGCCGGAAAGCACGTCCTCGCCCGCGATCGTGATCGCGTCGGGGATCGCAAACACGATGCTGCCGTCAACGGTCTCGAACGCCGCCGCTTCGACCGGCGTGCCGTCTGCAAGATAGGACACGGTGCTTTGGTTCCCGTTCTTTTCGACGAAGCGGAACGGGAGCACGCTGCCGTTCGGCACGTCGCCGGTGAGCTTGAAATACAGGGACGCAACGACCGTGCCGTTCTCCATCATGACGCCCTCGTCCGTCGCCCACGCAAGCGCGATCACGCCGTTCCCGTCCTGAATGACCGCGTCATGCAGCTCCGTCTTCGCCTCGACAAACGTCAGCGCGTCGTCGTATGCGATAAACATCTGCACGCTTGCGATCGGCAGGACCTCCGCGTCGTTTCTGAGCATCACGTCATAGCGGTAGAGCGTTTCGCCGTCCCCGGTGTGTTCGACGACGTCCAGAGCGTCCACGTCCTCGCCGTACAGCCCGAGCGCAAGCATCGGGATCGGCTCCGTCCACCAGATCGAATGGAGATGCGGGTCCGTAAACGTCGCGGTGTACTTACAAAGCCCCTCCTCCGTCAGCGTCGGCGGGGTGATGATCTCGCAGACCGCGTCGACGGTCTCCGAGATCTGATGGCTGTAATCATACAGGCAGCGGACGGTCGCCGTGACCCGATAGCCGGTCTCAGTCTTGGTGCGCTCCAGATCCGGCTCGCTCCACCAGTGTCCGTGCGCCGGGATCACGACCTCCAGCTTGTCCTCGTGATACTGCCCGTCCGGGCTTTCAAACTCGTACAGGAACGCGGCGTAGTGTTCGCAGCCGTCCTCCGTGCAGGTCGCGGGATCCGTCGCCATGCAGCCGACCGGCGTAACCGAAAGCGTATGGCTTTCCACGCGCGCGCAATGGAACTGCGCCAGCGCGTAGTAGACGCCCTGCGCGTTCTTCTGCCAGACGAACGCGTCGAACACCCATTCGTGTCCGCGCGGCGCGATCTCCTTGTTCTTGTCGTTATAGTACGTCTTGCCGAGGAAGGTCACCGACGCGGTGTAGGTCACGATGCCCGGGTTCTCGCAGTCCGGCTCGACCGTCGTCATGTGGAAGATCTCGTCCGCCGGAAGCAGTTGGGTATACAGGGTTTCGCCGTCCGTTCCGGTGAACGTCGCTTCCGCGGATTCATAGCCGGTCCATGTCCATTCCGGTTCGCCGTAAACGATCTCCCGCTGGGTGTAGATCGCCGTGTAGGTCATTGCGCCGGTGACCGCGGGCAGATCGTCCGTCAGTCCGTATACGATCCCGTTTTCATCCTTCCATCCCGCAAAGGCATAGGACTGCGTCACCGTCGCGGGTTTTTCCGGCTCCTCGCCGGTGTAGGCAGGCGTTTTGCCCAACAGGACTTCACCGCTCTGCAGCTCCGTGCCGTCCTCATTGACGAACGTGATCGTGTATTTGACCGGGACGCCGATCTTCACCTCGGAGGCGTTTGCATCGTCCAAAAGGTATTGTTCGCCGTTGTTCAGGGTGATGCCGGCTCCCCCAAAAATCGCTGCTGCACCGTTTGCCT
>JAFOQN010000187.1 GCA_017393775.1 Clostridia bacterium | reverse complement strand
TGCCGTAGTCGAAGAAATACGTGCCGCGCTTATGCAGCTCGTCGATTGCCGCAATGTGCAGTTTCAGCGACGCGTCGACCGCTTTTTTGAACGTCTCGTGATCCTCGGCAAGCAGACGCGTGCGCTCTGCAAACGAAATGCCCGCGGGGCAGTAGCCGCCCTCGTAGACCGCGTGGCAGGAGGTCTGATCGCTCAACAGATCGACGTGGATGTTGTTGTTGATAAGATAGTGCAGAAGATCGACGACGTTGCCGTGATACGCGATCGCCAGAGGCGTGCCGTCTTTTTGCGCCTGCTGCGCCCATTCCACACAGGTTTTCAGATCGTCGCTGACCTTACTGACCCAGCCTTGTTTATAGCGCGTTTCGATGCGCGAATAGTCGACTTCCGCAATGATCGCGGCCGCGCCGGCAATCTCCGCCGCCTTGCCCTGCGCGCCGCTCATGCCGCCGAGACCTGCCGAAACGAACAGCCGGCCCGCAAGATCCTTGTCCTTCGGAATGCCGAGCTTCAGCCGTCCGGCGTTTAAAAGCGTGTTGAACGTGCCGTGCACGATGCCCTGCGGTCCGATGTACATCCAGCCGCCCGCGGTCATCTGACCGTAGTTCGCAACGCCCATCGCGGCCGCGCGGTTGAACTCTTCGGGCTTGTCGAACAGACCCACCATCAGGCCGTTTGTGAGGATCACGCGCGGCGCGTTCTCATGCGAGCGGAATACGCCTAAGGGGTGTCCGGACTCGATGACCAGCGTCTGGGTGTTCGTGAGCTCCTTAAGATACTGCTTGATCAGAAGATACTGCATCCAGTTCTGGCAGACCTGGCCGGTCTCGCCGTAGGTGACCAGCTCATAGGGGTACAGCGCGACCTCGAAATCGAGGTTGTTGTCGATCATGACCTGGAACGCTTTGCCCTCGATGCACTTGCCCTCGTAACAGTCGATCGGCTTGCCCCAGAGCCGTCCTTCGGGACGGAATCGGTAGCCGTAGATTCTGCCGCGGGTCTTAAGTTCTTCCATAAACTCCGGCGCAAGCTCCGCGTGGAACTTTTCCGGAATGTAGCGCAGCGCGTTTTTGAGCGCGATCTCCATATCGTGCTCCGAAAGAACGGAGTCGCGGCGCGGTGCACGGCGAATGCCTTCAATAAAGGGCTTCTTTTCGGGAAGCCGGTCCAGCTTCAATACGCAGTCCATAAAATCCTCCTATATAAATCAATGGAAATCGGGCAGCATCATTCTGACGTCGTTTTCGATCGCGCCGGTGCGGACGAGCCTGTTCATCGCCTCGATCATCGGGTGGATCTCCTCGTCCTTTGCGTAGAACGGTACGACGGCGCGAACCTTATCGTACACGGTCTGCTGTGCGGGACTGAGCTCACAGGTCTTTCTGAGATCGATGCCCTGCACCGCCGCCATCAGCTCAAACGCGAGGACGGAGTAGAGGTTGTTCACAATACGGCGGAAGTTGCGCGCGGCGGTCGTGCCCATCGAAACGTGATCCTCCTGGTTTGCCGAGGACGGGATCGAGTCGACGCTTGCCGGATGCGCAAAGACCTTGTTTTCGGAAACGAGCGACGCCGCCGAATACTGGCAGATCATATAACCGGAGTTGATGCCGCCGTCGGGCGCCAAAAACGCGGGAAGACCGTTACTTAGCGCCGGGTTTACCATGCGCTCCATGCGGCGCTCGGAGATGTTCGCGAGTTCGCTTGCCGCCGCGGACATGTAGTCCATCACGAGCGCGATCGGCTCGCCGTGGAAGTTGCCGCCGGAGATGACGCTTTCGTCGTCGAGGAACAGGATCGGGTTGTCGGTGACGGAGTTCAATTCGGTCTCAAGCACTTTTCTGACGTGTGCAAGCGCATCGCGCACCGCGCCGTGCACCTGCGGGATGCAGCGGAGCGCGTAGGCGTCCTGCACGCGCAGATTCCGGTTGCGCTCCATCGACGGGCTGTCTGCGCAGATCGTGCGCATGTTCTTTGCGACGAGCGCCTGCCCCGCATGCGGACGCACCGCGTGGATGCGCGGGTCGAACGCGGAAAGAAGTCCGGTCAGCGCCTGCATCGTCATCGAAGCCGTGATGTCCGCAAGCTGCGCGCCGCGGTTCAGATCGTACCATGCGAGCGTGCCGATCGCCGTCATGCACTGCGTGCCGTTGATGAGCGCAAGACCTTCTTTTGCAAGCAGGTGGAAGGTCGGAAGCTTCGCCTTTGCCATCGCTTCCGCGCCGGACATTCTCTTTCCCTTATAGGTCGCTTCGCCGCGGCCTAAAAGCACCAGCGCCATATGCGCAAGCGGGGCAAGGTCGCCGGACGCGCCGAGGGAGCCCTGTTCGGGGATCACGGGCGTGACGCCTTTATTCAGCATGCCGATCAGCGTCTCGATGAGCTCGCGGCGGATGCCGGAATTGCCTTTCGAAAGCGCGTTTGCGCGGAGCAGCATCATCGCGCGGGCGGTCTCTTCGTTCAGCGGTTCGCCGACGGCGACGCAGTGCGAAAGGATCAGGTTCTCCTGCAGCTGTGCGCTCTTGTCACTGCTGATCGTGATCTTACTGAACTCGCCGAAACCCGTGGAGATCCCGTAGACCGTGCGGCCTTCCGAAACGATCCTGTCCACCAGCGCGCGGGACGCGTCGATGCGTTCGAAGGTCTTCGGAGAGAGCGAAACGCGCGCATGGAAACGCGCAACAGCGACGACCTGTTCGATGCGAAGTGATTCGCCGTCCAGGGTGACGTGACGAATGTTTTCTGTCAGATGATTCATGCACATTCCTTCCTGAAGCAAATAGTTTCGGTCAAAGCCTGACCGTACCTATTTATGATATCATTTGCGCATTGCGGTGTCAAACCGGTCCGCCTTGTTTTGGATAATATATAATGCTTCCGCGCCGCAGGCACTTGCGTGTTTATAGATTGTTCATGTATGCGACATGAAATAGTCGCGATTGCCGTGTTATACTAAAAGATAACAACGATGGGAGGGGACGGCATGAACATTCGGTTTTACAACGCGCGGATCCTGCCGATGGAGCAGGCAGACGGAACGGTGCAGACCGGCGAGCTTTGGGTCAGGGACGATCGCATTGCTTTGGTCGGCGATCCGAAAGGACGCGAACCGCTTGCGTTCGACCGCGAGATCGACTGCAAGGGCAACCTGATACTTCCCGGCTTCAAGAACGCGCACACGCATTCCGCAATGACATTTTTGCGCTCGTTTGCCGACGACAAGCCGCTCCATAACTGGCTGCACGAGGATGTGTTCCCGATGGAAGCGCATCTGACCGGCGACGACATATATGCGCTGACCAAGCTTGCGGTCCTCGAATATGTATCCGGCGGCGTCACGGCGGCGTTTGATATGTACTATCATGTGGAGCGCATTGCCGAATGCGCGCGCGACACGGGCTTCCGCTTCGTAATCTGCGGCGCGGCGAACGATTTCGGCGGCACGGCGGAATCGACCCGGCGCGATTTCGAACGTCTGAACGCTTTCGATCCGCTGGTCTCCTGCCGCATCGGCTTCCATGCCGAGTATACAACGAGCGAACCTCTCTTGAGGGATCTTGCCGCGCTTGCCGGCGAACTCAGGGAGCCGGTCTTTACGCACCTTTCGGAAACGGCGGCGGAAGTCGACGGCTGCATCGAACGCACCGGCATGTCCCCGATCGCGTATCTTGATTCTTTGGGCATGTTCAACTACGGCGGCGGCGGGTTTCATATGGTGCACCCGCGCGAAGGCGACATCGAGATTATGAAAAAGCGCGGGTTGTATGTCTGTACGAATCCCGCTTCGAACATCAAGCTTTCAAGCGGCGTCGCGCCGATCGAGACGTACTATCGGGAGGGTATTCCGGTTGCGATCGGCACGGACGGACCGGCGAGCAACAACTGTCTCGATATGTTCCGGGAGATGTTCCTGACGACCGGGCTGCAGAAGCTGACCGTCGGCGCGGCTGCGGCGAATCCGGTCCGCGTACTGCACTCCGCGTGCTCCGTCGGCGCAAAGATGATGGGGCTCGATCAATGTGACTGTCTGAAAGAAGGAAAGCAGGCGGACGTCGTGATGCTCGATCTGCACATGCCGAACATGCAGCCGATCAACAACATTGCAAAGAACGTCGTGTACAGCGGCAGCAAGAGCAACGTCGCGCTGACGATGGTCGCGGGCAGGATTCTGTATGAACGCGGACGGTACACGTTCGACGTCGATCCGGAGGAAGTGTACGCAAAGGCGGATGCGATCATTGCGAGAATCAGAAAAGCGGAAGGGCGATAAATATGGCGCATATCGAGGTTATAGCGGAATACAGCGAGCGCGGCGCAATGCTTTGGGCGGATTTCTATCCGGGCGCGTATTCGCGCGGAGAAACGGTATCGAAGGCGCTGGAGAAGTTTCCGAAGACGCTGTCCGAATACGCCGCGTGGGCGTACGGTTCGCCGCTGCCGAACCTGGCGGAGTCCGATTTTGTCGTGACGCACGCGTATCAGACGGACCTCAGGGTCGACGACGCGGACAGCGATGTGCTGTTTCCGTCCGAGCGGCTTCCGATGGACATGGCAGAGTACACGCAGAAGAAGCAGTTGTGCATCCGCTCCGCGCAGGATTTTGAAAAGGTCGTCGCGTCGATTCCGCAAAAAGACCGGGCGCTGCGGAAATCCCGCCGCACATTCTACGGCAAGATCCCGTGTTCGGCGCGCGAGATGGCGGAGCATACGAACAACACGCTCGAATACTATGCGGAAGCGCTCGGTATTCCGTTCGAAACGGAAGGGGACTTTATTGAGGACCGCAAGCGTCTGTTCCGCGCGCTTGAATCGACTCCGAACTTCCTTGCGCCGAAGGTGTATACCGCGCGCGACGGCGAGCTCTGGACGCTGAAAAAGCTGCTTCGCCGCATCATATGGCATGACCGAATCCATGCACACGCGCTTTACCGCCATGCGATCACCTTTTGGCAGAAGGAGCGCATCGAGAACCCGTTCTGCTTCGAAAGCGGGAAGTGAACGGCTTATGCGGCCGCATAAATTTTATCCTTGACAATTCCCGGGGCATCCCCTATAATGGGAAAGGTTAATTTGGCGTTATGCGCCATCACTATATTCGGAAGAAAGAGGTGTAGGATATGGTACGTACCTATCAGCCCAAGAAGAGACAGCGCAGCAAGGTTCATGGGTTCCGCAAGCGTATGGCGACTGCGGACGGTCGTAATGTTCTGAAGCGCAGACGCGCCAAGGGCCGCAAGAAGCTGAGCGCGTAATCGCATCGGCAGGGTTTTATTTGTCCAAATTTGTGAGACAGAGCGCTTGCGGCAGGCATTTCGCTTGCCGTATGTTGCTTTATTAAGGGAACTCGTATTCGGTGGATCGGTCCTATTCTCTGAAACGGCATAAGGAGTTCCGCTATACCTATGCGCGCGGGCGGTCGCAAAGTCTCCCGCTCTATACGTTGGTATACGCAAAGAGCCGCCTTGATACGGTCCGCATCGGCTTTTCGGTGTCGAAGCGGATCGGCAATGCCGTACAGAGAAATCGCGCAAAGCGCCGCATGCGCGCCGCGCTCACACCGCTGATCAAACACATTTCCGGCGGCTTCAATGTGATCTTCGTCGCAAAGACGGAGGTCCTCTCCGCACCCTTTGCGGAGCTTTCAAGTCAGATGGAAACGCTTTTAAAGCGGGCGGGGCTTTGGAGGGACGAGGCGTGAAGCGCGTGCTTTTAGCAATTCTGCGCTTTTACAAGCGGCACATTTCGCCGCTTCTGCCGGACGCATGCATCTATACGCCGACCTGCTCGGAATACGCCATGGAAGCGATCCAAAAGCACGGGGTTCTGAAAGGAACCGGTCTTGCGATCTGGCGCGTCCTTCGCTGCAATCCGTTCGCAAAGGGCGGATACGATCCCGTTCCCGAACCGAAAAAACACAAGGAGAACCGTCTATGAATTCATCCTTTTTCCTCGTCAGATGGCTGTTTGTTGCGATGGATTGGGTCTATCGGCAGATGTGTTCGCTGTTCTCGACCGGCGGATGGGTCGTCGTTCTGACGATCTTCCTGTTCACGCTCGGGATCAAGCTGTTAACCATCTTCTCCGATATCAAATCGCGCAAGTCCGGCATACAGATGCAGATGATCCAGCCGGAGATCGATAAGCTCAAAAAGAAATACGGCAACGATCAGCAAAAGCTTGTTACGGAGCAGCGCAAGCTCATGAAGGAACGGGGCGTTTCCCAGCTCGGCGGGTGTCTGCCGATGCTCATCATGATGCCGCTTCTGTTCATGTTTTTTGCAGCGTTCCGCGCCTGGTCCAACCAGCAGACGCTCGACCTGATGCTCAAAATTGACGCGGGGCAGGGCGCCGAGACGTTCGCCGCTTCCCGCTTCCTTTGGATCACCAACATCTGGCGTCCGGACAACCTTGCGGCAGGCGGCACGCTGATGGACGGAAGAACGTTCTGGAGCACGTTCACGTCGGCGAACAACATCAAGGACTTCATTTTCTTCTCCAAGAATGAAGAGGCGCTGACCCGCATCCTTTACGAGCTGCACTTCTTTACGAAGACGATCGCCGAGGACGGCACGGTGCAGTATGTGTTTGCGCAGGACGGCGGCGCGGCGTTCATGGAAGCGTATAAGACGTTCGTTGAGCCGATCACGTCCAACACCGCTCTGATCGGCGGCGCATACGAAAAGATGTCCAACGGATTTGCGATCCTGCCGATTCTTGCCGGCGCAACGACGTTCCTGTCCTCCTGGATCATGCAGCGCAATCAGAAGCAGCCGCAGTCCTCGTCCGACGAAAAGAACGATCCCGCCGCGCAGACGCAGAGCATGAACAAGATCATGATGTTCATGATGCCCGCCATGTCGATCTTCTTCTGCTATCAGTACGATTCGACCTTTGCGTTCTACTGGATTTTCAGTAACGTCATTTCTTTGGGCATCACCCTGATCCTGAACGCGACGGTGTTTAAAAAGATGCAGCAGCAGATGGCGGACGGCACGTTCGTTCAGAAACCGAAACAGAGTAAACCGCTACCCAGGAGGTAATCATTCATATGAGAAGTATGGAGTTTTCCGGCCGCAACATCGATGAGGCGATCTTTCACGGTCTCAACGAGATGGGGCTGACGATCGACGAGGTCGTTACGGAAATCGTACAGAAGGAAAGCAAAGGCATTTTCGGCATCGGCGCCAAGAACGCGATTGTGCGTCTCACCGAGCGCGAAGTGCCGGTGGTCCCGGATTTTGAAGCAGAGAGAGCAGCAGCGCACGAGTTCGACCGCAAGAACGATCGTCCGAAGCGCGAGAACGGCGAACGCCGCGAGCGCAAGCCGCGCGGTGAAAAGCCGAAGCGCGAGAACGGCGCACGCCGTGAGAAGGAGCCCGAAGCACCCGCGATCGCATACAGCGAGGAGCTGGCAAAAGAGAACGACGCGGCGATCTTCCTCTCCGATCTTCTGAAGAACATGCAGATCGAAGCGACCGTGGAAGCGGCGGAGACCGAGGACGGGCTCCGGCTCAACATCCTCTCCGCGACCGACGGGCTTCTGATCGGCAGACGCGGCGAAACGCTCGACGCCATCCAGTACATCGTTTCGCTGTACATGAACAAAGACCGCAAGGAGAACGGCTATCGCCGCGTTTCCGTCGACACAGAGGGCTACCGCGCACGCCGCGAAGAAACGCTGCGCCGCCTTGCCCGCAAGAACGCCGCGCAGGTCGCCCGGACCGGACGCTCTGTTGCGATGGAACCGATGAATCCCTATGAGCGCCGCGTGCTGCATTCCGCGCTGCAGGGATTTAAGGGAGTCACGACGCACAGCGAAGGCGAAGAGCCGAACCGCCGCGTCATCATCACGCCGGACAAGTGACTTCGTCAGCGATATAAATTCCTGCCGGAATTTGCGAGATACCCCTTTCGGGGTGCGATATGGCTTTGCCGCGATATGTCTGCGGACACAGGGAATTTATATCATATCGTGCGGCATTGACAGATGCCGCATATCGTGTTTGCAAAGCAAATATATCGTGCCGCATCGCGGCATATCGCATGATCTTCGATATGAAACAGAAACAACGCGTAAAACGAACGGTTCAAAAGCTGATTCGTGAAGCGCGCTGTTTTTATAAGGAAATACACGGAAATGATACAAACCTTTGACACCGTTTTTGCGCCGTCCTCGGCGATCGGCGGAGCGATCTGCGTGATCCGCGTGTCCGGCGAACAAACGCGGGCGATCGCGGAACAGCTTCTGGACAAGCCGGTCTCAAACACACCCGGCCGCATGCGGCATACGCAAATCCGACGGAACGGCACGCTTCTGGACGACTGCATGGCGGTCTTTTTCAAGGCGCCGAAAAGTTACACCGGCGAGGACATGCTGGAGCTTCATTGCCACGGCGGCATGACGACCGTGCGCGGTGTTTTGAATGCGCTTTCCGAAGCGGGCGGCGTGCCGGCGGGTCCCGGCGAGTTCACCCGCCGCGCGTTTCTGAACGGCAGAATGGACCTATCCGAAGCCGAAGCGGTCATGGATGTGATCAACGCGCAGGCGGAAAGCAGCCTTCGTTCGGCGCTGGAACAGCTGTCCGGCAGCGTCAGCCGCCGTGTGCGGGCAGTCGAGGACAGGCTTTTGAACGCGCGTTCGGCGCTCGAAGCGGCGATCGACTATCCGGACGAAGCAGAGGAAACCGCCTACGCGACCGTATTCGACGATCTTCGAATCGCTGCGGAAACGGTCCGGACGCTGCTCGAGGAAGGTAAAAACGGACGCGTACTGCGCGACGGGCTGAAGCTTGTCATTCTCGGTCGGCCGAACGTCGGCAAGAGCTCGCTTCTGAATACGCTTCTGGGCGAGGACCGCGCGATCGTGACCGCGGCGGCAGGCACCACGCGCGACGTGCTGGACGAGCGGCTTTCGATCGGCGGCGTGCCGGCGCGGCTCATTGACACCGCGGGCGTCAGAGAAGCTTCGGACGAAGCAGAGCGCATCGGCGTCGACCGCGCAAAAAAAGCGCTCGAGACCGCGGACGCGGTGCTGCTCGTGCTGGACGGCAGCGAAGAATTGACGGCAGAGGACGAGGAACTGCTCAGGGAGACGGCGGGGCGGACCCGCATTGTCATCGCAAACAAGTGCGATCTCGGAACCCGCATCAAAAACGCGCTTTCCGTAAGCTGCAAAACAGGCGAAGGCATCGACACGCTGAAACAGCGGATCGAGGCGATCGCAAAGCCCGCGGCGCAATCGACGGACGCGATCACCAATGAACGGCATCTTTCGGCGCTTTCACAGGCGTTGAACGCCATTGCGCATGCCGCGGATCAGACCGAACTCGACTGCATTGCGACCGATCTTACGGAAGCGCTGCATCATCTAGGCGCGATCACCGGAACGGATGTGGACGCCGAGGTCATCGACCGGATCTTTTCAAATTTCTGCGTCGGGAAATAATACGGCAAAAGAAAAACGGCTCTTCAGAGGCGTTTTGTCAAGAGGGAATTTCAAAAGCGCAGCCGGTTTTGGTCGGCTGTGCTTTTTCATTGCGTTGCGCAGCAGCTTATGATATGATGATGCAAACAAATCGCAGTTTACCGGGAAGTCGCCAAATCGGCAAGATTTGTAAAGGAGCATGAATATGAAGTGGAGAGATATTCCAAAGATTGATGCACATATACACATCATTCCTGATGAGGTTCATGCCGCAAACCCTGACTCGGATGATGAGTTTTCCTTTGCTAAAGTTTCCTCCTATCAGAAGATCATGGATCAGTTCAATATTCGGAGGGCAATCATCATGCCATTCAATGATCCTTGGCTGATGTCTATGGATTTCACTGTTGATGCGGCACATCAGAACCTGCTTAATATTTGTAAAGAAGATGGCCGATTCAGTTGCTTTTCTGATGTGGATATAAGGAACACTCCGGAAAACACATGTGATCAGATACAGAAAGCTCTTGTACATTCTGAATTCTGTGGCATCAAGCTCCACCCCAATAACAGCGGGATGAATATTGATGACGAATATAATGACATCATTGCGGATCTTGCAGTAAATACCAATTATCCTATAGCAGTTCATTCATATCCTTCCAGTTCAAGAGAGCAAGACAGGAATGACTATTGCGCTCCAAAAAGAATTGAACAATGGGTGAACAGGCATCCCGGACTGAAAGTCATTGTTTGCCATCTCGGAGGTTTCCAGTGGGAAGATGCTGTCAATCTGGATGTTCATTTTGACATCTCCGCAATTCTTCCGGACTTTGTTGACCGATACGGAATTAAAGAGACAAACAGGATTCTGAGGAAGTTTGGCGTTGACAGACTGTTCTTTGGTACGGATTGGCCCTGCAGCAGAAGTGTTGAACCGACACAGATCATAGAGCGTTATCTTAACATCCTGGATCAAATGGATTTTACAGAAGAGGAGATGCATCGGATCGGTCATGTAAACGCAGAACT
>JAFOQN010000186.1 GCA_017393775.1 Clostridia bacterium | reverse complement strand
TGTTCGCGCTCGGTATCGCGACAGGTGTCATCGGGCAGGTGTTCAACATGCTCAGCAACATGCTGACGGGCTCGTCGAACATCGTTCTGGCGATCCTCGGCGCTGTGCTCTGCATCGCGCTTGTTATCGCGCTGCATACGTTTAACGTTGCGATCAACGCGCTCGGCGCGTTCGTGCACTGTGCGAGACTGCAGTATGTAGAGTTTTACGGCAAATTCTACGAATCCGGCGGAAAGGAATTCCGACCGCTTTCCTATAACACAAAACACGTTCAGGTCACCAAATAATTCATTAAGGGAAAAGGAGAAAGTAACATCATGAATTGGGGTGCAATTTGGGCTACCGCAGGTGCGGTCATTGCAGCATTGTTGGCAGGTATCGGTTCCGCGATCGGCGTCGGTATCACAGGTCAGGCGTCCGCGGGCGTCGTTTCCGAAAATCCGGATCTTTCCGGTAAGTGCTTGCTTCTGCAGCTCCTTCCGGGTACGCAGGGCATTTACGGCCTTCTGATCGCGGTCGTTATCGCGCTGCAGTCGGGGCTGATGAGCGGCGACGTTTCGGCGCTTACCACCACGCTCGGCGTACGCTATCTCCTGGCGGGTCTTCCCATCGCGTTCGGCGGTCTGCTTTCCGCGATCTATCAGGGCAAGGTAGCCGTTGCGGGCATCAACATGGTTGCAAAGAAGCCCACCGAAAGCGGTAAGGGCATGGTCATGGCGATCATGGTCGAGACCTACGCGGTTCTGTCCCTGCTCATTTCCTTCCTGCTCGTCATCGGCATCAAGTAAGAAACGAGGCACGGTATGGGAAACGAGAGTGCAGCAAACCTCATCGACAGGATCCTGGCGGACGCAAAGGAAGCGGCCGATAAGATCTATGCCGACGCAGAGGCTTCGATAAGCGGCATCCGTCAATCCCGGGACGCAGAGATCGCAAAGAAAGCCGAACAGACCGAAAGGGAACGCAAGCAGCAGATCGGCGTCATCCTGAACGGCTGCCGTACGCGCGCAGAGCTCGACGGACGCAAGGACACGCTTCGTGCAAAGCGCACGCTTTTAGACAGCGTTTTTACCGAAACGTATCACAGAATGCTTGCCATGTCGAACGAAAATCGTGAAGCGCTGTTTTCCGCCATTCTGCAAAGGGAAGCGAAGGAGAACGACACCGTTGTTCCCGCAAAGACGGATCGCGGCGTGCTTGCCGCAACGATCGCAAGACTCCCGTTTTCCGTGAAGCTTTCCGATAAGGATGCCGATGCGGAAGCGGGCTTCGTGCTGCTGGGCGACGGTTACGAGAAGGACTGCTCGATGAAAGCGATCCTAAGAGAGCTTCGCGATGCGGAAGAAACGAATGTTGCAAACATCCTATTTCGGTAAGAGAGGAGAACGCTATGCCGCAACCGAGTTACGCATACGCATGTGCGAGACTGTCCGCGCTGCATAAGCGGCTCCTGGAGCCGCAGACGGTTCAGCGTATGCTGGACGGTTCCGTTTCGGATGCGATGCGCGCGCTGTCCGACGTTCGCTACGGCAATCTGTCCGATGCGACGGAAGCGGATGTTGAGCAGATGATCGAGCGGGAAATGACCGATGCGATGCAGGAAGTCAGGGAGCTTTCTCCGGATCCGGCGATCACCGATCTCTATCTGCTGCGTGCGGATGTACAGAACCTCAAAGTGCTTTTGAAGGCGCGGCTGCTGAACCAAAGCGAGATTTCATTTACGCCCGGCGGTTTATACGACCGTGAGACGTTGACTGCCTATGTCAAGGATAGGCAGTATGACGCGCTTCCGGTGATCTTCCGCGACGCGCTGAACGCTTTGGAAAAGCGTCTTGAAATCCGCGTCGAGCCGCAGATGATCTCCGTCGCGCTCGATCGCGCCTATCTTGCGCATGCATTGAAGCAATCGGAGAAGCATCCGGTCTTTTCGCAGTACTTCCGCGCGCTGGCGGACTTTGACAATGTGCTGACGTTCCTGCGCCTTCGCGCGATGGGAGCTTCGATCGAAACACTTGACGATGTCATTCTGCCGGAGGGCGGCGTTAAATACCGCGATCTTTACAATGCCTACGAGCTTTCGTTCGACTCATTGAACAAAGTCATCGGCGGGAGCGTGTGCAAAGAAGCTTTGCTTGCGGGCTTGAACGCCATGGTGCGTACCGGGAGCATCGCCGAGCTCGAGAAGGCGCGAGACAATTATCTCGTCTCGCTTCTTTCCGCACACAAATATGAAAGCGAAACGATTTATCCGATCATCGGGTATTATCTTGCGAAGGAACGCGAGGGAAAAGCGGTGCGTCTGATTATTACGGGCAAACGCAACAACCTTTCCGACACCGTGATCCGTGAAAGGCTGGTGAAACTGTATGGCGAACGGTAAGTGCGCCGTCATCGGCGATCGCGATTCCGTTCTGCTGTTCAAGGCAGTCGGGATCGAGGTGTATGATGTGACGGACGGGGAGACGGCGAACAAAACGCTGCACCGACTGGCACGGACCGGGTATGCGGTCGTATACATCACGGAGACGTATTATCCCGCGTGTGACGAAACGATACGGGAGTTTCAGGGGGAACCGTTTCCGGCGATTATTCCGATCCCGGACGCGTCCGGAACGCAGGGGATCGGCATGCGGACGATCAAGGAGAACGTCGAAAAGGCGGTCGGTCTGGATATTTTGAGCAATTCATAACAGGAGAAAGAGTATGCAAGGTACTATCGTAAAGGTTTCGGGGCCGTTGATCGTGGCGAGCGGCATGGGTGACGTGCAGATGTTCGACGTTGTCCGTGTTTCCGACAAGCATCTGATCGGCGAAGTCATCGAATTGCGCGAGGATAAGGCATCCATTCAGGTTTACGAGGAAACCGGCGGCATCGGTCCCGGCGAACCGGTCTATTCGACCGGCGCGCCGCTTTCGGTCGAGCTGGCACCGGGCCTCATTGAGTCCATCTATGACGGCATTCAGCGTCCGCTGAACAAGATCCGCGAGCAGGCGGGCGATCGCATTACGCGCGGCATCACGGTTGATTCTCTGGATCACGAAAAGCTTTGGCAGTTCGTTCCGACGGCGAAAGTCGGCGACGAAGTCTCGGGCGGCGACGTGCTCGGTACCGTACAGGAAACCGAAGCGGTTCTGCATAAGATCATGGTCCCGCCGAATGTTTCCGGCAGGCTGACCTGGATCTTCGAGGGCGAAGCAAACATCGTCACGCCGATCGCAAAGATCGAAAAGGACGGTAAAGAGATCGCTCTGCCGATGCTCCAGAAATGGCCGGTCCGAAAGGGCAGACCGTACGCCGAAAAGCTGGCGCCGAATGAGCCGATGGTCACCGGTCAGCGCGTTATCGACACGCTGTTCCCGGTCGCCAAGGGCGGCGTCGCTGCGGTTCCCGGTCCGTTCGGCAGCGGCAAAACGGTCGTGCAGCATCAGCTTGCAAAATGGGCGGATGCGGACATCATCGTCTACGTCGGCTGCGGCGAGCGCGGCAACGAAATGACCGACGTTCTGATGGAGTTTCCGGAGCTTAAGGACCCGCGTACGGGACTGTCGCTGATGAAGCGCACCGTGCTCATCGCGAATACGTCCGACATGCCGGTTGCAGCGCGTGAAGCTTCTATTTACACAGGTATTACGATCGCGGAATACTTCCGCGACATGGGCTATAAGGTCGCGATCATGGCGGACTCCACGAGCCGCTGGGCAGAAGCGCTTCGCGAAATGTCCGGTCGTCTCGAAGAGATGCCCGGCGAAGAAGGCTACCCGGCGTACCTCTCTTCGCGCCTTGCGGAGTTCTATGAACGTGCGGGCAGTGTGAAGACGCTCGGCAGCGAGGGACGTCTCGGCGCCGTCACGGCGATCGGCGCAGTATCCCCGCCGGGCGGCGATATTTCCGAGCCTGTCTCGCAGGCAACGCTGCGTATCGTTAAGGTCTATTGGGGACTTTCCTCCAAGCTTGCGTACGCGCGTCACTTCCCGGCGATCGATTGGCTGCAGTCGTATTCGCTGTATCAGGACCGCCTCTCTCCGTGGTTCAACAACGAGGTCAATACCGAATGGTCGAACCTCGTATCGCGCACCATGCACCTGCTGCAGGTCGAGAGCGAATTGGACGAGATCGTTCGTCTGGTCGGTATCGACGCGCTGTCCTTCAAGGATCGTCTGACGCTCGAAGCGGCACGCAGCATCCGTGAAGACTATCTGCACCAGAATGCGTTCCACGAGGTCGATACCTATACGTCGCCGAAGAAGCAGTTTATGATGCTGAAGGCGATCATGACGAACTACGAAAAGAACCTCGAAGCGCTCGACAAGGATGCTTCGTTCAAGGCGCTGCTCAGCCTGCCGGTCCGCGAACGCATCGGCAGATTGAAATATGTACCGGAAGCGGAGGCAGAGGACGAGTACAACGCGATCATGAAGGATATGACCGAACAGATCACGGCGCTGACGGAAGGAGGACAGTTCTGATGCGTAAAGAATATCGTACCATTTCCGAGGTCGTCGGCCCGCTGATGCTGGTCAAGGACGTTGAGGGCGTCAAGTACGATGAGCTGGTTGAGATCGAACAGTCGGACGGAAACATCCGCCGCGGACGTGTTCTGGAGATCAACGGCGACAAAGCCATGGTCCAGCTTTTCGAAGGCTCGCAGGGCTTGCGGATTTCCGACAGCAAAGCGCGGTTCTTGGGTCACTCCATTGAACTCGATGTTGCGCCCGACATGCTCGGCCGCGTTTTCGACGGCATGGGCAAGCCAAAGGACGGCGGTCCCGCGCTGATCGCCGAAAAGCATCTCGACATCAACGGCACAGCAATGAACCCCGCCGCGCGCGACTATCCGTCCGAGTTCATTCAGACGGGCATTTCCGCGATCGACGGACTCAATACACTTGTACGCGGACAGAAGCTCCCCGTGTTCTCCGGAAGCGGTCTTCCGCACGCAAACCTCGCCGCGCAGATCGCGCGTCAGGCAAAGGTATTGGGCAGCGATGAAAAGTTCGCGGTCGTTTTTGCCGCCGTCGGCATTACGTTCGAGGAAGCGGACTTCTTC
>JAFOQN010000185.1 GCA_017393775.1 Clostridia bacterium | reverse complement strand
TCGGCTCGCCGCGGTTGCCCTCGATGGAGGTCAGAAGCGCGGTCTCTTCGCCGCAGACGAACGCGCCTGCGCCGAGACGTACTTCGATGTCAAAGTCGAAGCCGGTGCCGAAGATGTCCTTGCCGAGCAGGTTGTATTCACGCGCCTGACCGATTGCGATCTCAAGACGCTTGACCGCGATCGGGTACTCTGCACGAACGTAGATGTAGCCCTTGTTTGCGCCGATCGCATAACCCGCGATCGCCATCGCTTCGAGGACCGCATGCGGGTCGCCTTCGAGGACGGAACGGTCCATGAACGCGCCGGGGTCGCCCTCGTCCGCGTTGCAGACGACGTACTTCTGCGGAACCTTATTCTTTGCGGCAAACTCCCATTTCATGCCGGTCGGGAAGCCTGCGCCGCCTCTGCCGCGAAGGCCGGAATCCTTCATGACCTGAATGACCTGTTCCGGCGTCATTTCGGTGAGGACTTTGCCAAGCGCGGCATAGCCGTCCATTGCGATGTACTCGTCGATCTGCTCCGGGTTGATGACGCCGCAGTTGCGAAGCGCAACACGCATCTGCGTCTTATAGAAGCCGGTTTCCTGCAGCGACGGGACCTCGACCTTTTCTTCGCCTTCGGTCTCGCGATACACAAGACGGTCGACGACACGGCCTTTTAATAAGTGCTCCGAAACGATCTCGGGGACGTCTTCGAGCTTGACACGGCTGTAGAACGTGCCTTCCGGGTACACGATCATGACCGGACCCAGTGCGCAAAGGCCGAAGCAGCCCGTGCGTACGACCTTGATCTCATCTGCAAGGCCGTTCAATGCGATCTGTTCTTCCAGCGCGTCAGCGATCTTCACACTGCCGGAAGAGGTACAACCCGTACCGCCGCAAATCAAAACATGCGTACGAATCATTCTGTCTTTCCTCCGTTAACCTTCCACCGCACCGATGGTATATTTTGTGACGGGTTTGCCGTCAATGAGATGCTGCTTGATGATCTCGGGAACCATTTCGGGCTTGACCTTCACATAGGTCACGCGCTCCTTGTCGCCCTCGAACACTTCGACGATCGGCTCAAAGCGGCACATACCGATGCAGCCGGTCTGCGTGACAGTCACGCGATCGCCGAGGTTCTGCTCCGCGACCTGTTCCACAAACGCGTTGAGAACGGGGCGTGCGCCTGCCGCGATACCGCAGGTCGCCATGCCGACGACGACGCGGATCTCACCGGTGCCTTCACGAAGAGCGACCTTGTTTTTCATTCTTTCACGAATTTCTGCAAGTTCTTTCAATGATTTCATGAGTTTGATCCTTTCATTTGTAGATTTTTCTGAATATCTTCAAGCCTCCGAAGCGTATTGCTCCGTCAGCATATCCCGGATCCATGCGAGGACTTCGTATTCGTCCAGCGGTACGTCGTCCCCAAGTACCTGTCGGACCTCGCGCGTATCTAACTCGACCGTGCGGTCCGGCATGGTGTGCCGGAAAAGAAAATCCGTTTTCGCGCTGCCGCGGATCAGCATCGTGACCGTTGTGACCACGTCGCCGAGCGGCGTAAAATCCAGGTGCGTCTTGTCGAACGTTGCGGAGATCTCCGTTCCACAGTGCTCGGGATCGACCGCACGTTCCGTGGACCGGATCGTCAGCGTCCCCCCTGTCTGCTCCGCGGCGAGCTTCAGAAGCGGGATCCCCATTCCCACTTTGCGCGTGGTGCGCGTTGTGGCGAATGGGTCGACAACGGTTTTCAGAAAGTCTTCCGACATGCCGTATCCGTTGTCTTTGATTGTCAGCTTCAGGGAAGTCTCCGTCTCGTCCAGCAGGATCTCGATCAGCGTTGCCTCTGCGCGGATCGAGTTTTGCGCAATATCGAGTATGTTCAGGCTTAGCTCCTTCACAGTCTCCCCTCCCGCAGTTTCGCAAACAGTGCGTGCCGTACCGCATCCGGATCGGTTTCGTCGGTGTCGAGCTCCAGCGTTCCGCCCGCTTCGCCGATCTCCCAAAGCCGGTGTGCGTCCGAGCAGACAACAACCGTTCGTCCTTCAGCAAGTTTCCGGTTTTCGGAATCGCGCAGCTCCGCGATACGAAACACCGGTTCCGGCGGAAACATGCCGAGAACGGCAAGTAGTCCGTTGGCGTCACGATCAATGTGCGCCGGCCAGCAAATGCCGTTGTACGCTTTGACAAGCTCCGCTGCCGCATTGAGATCCAGGTCCGTCGCCGCCGGAAGAAAATACGGGTCTTCTCCGATCTTTTCGTCCTGCGCGTTCAGGATCGGCTGTTCGCCGAAGATCTCCACACGGTTTTTGATCTTCATCCGGTGTTCTTTGACCGCCGCGCCGAAAGCAAGCGCCTCGTCGAGCGTTTCAAAGATGCAGAGCAGGTGAATATCCTCCGCCGTCGTCAGCTCCATGCCCGCGATCGGTACGACGCCGTATTCTTCGCAGGCGGCGAAGAATGCCGGACAGTTGTCGACTGTGTTATGGTCCGTCAGCGCTGCGATACCGAGCGCATTGAGATGCGCCATCCCCGCAATGTTGCAGGGCGTCATATCCATGTCCCCGCACGGAGACAGGCATGAATGCAGATGCAGATCGTACGATACCGTCCTCATCTAAGCAGCGCACCGACTTCGGTGCAGACCTCAAAGGTGGAACGCTCGGTCAGAAGCAGATTCAGTCCGTGCAGCTTTGCTGCGTTGACCGCGGCTTCATCAGGACGAACGCCTTCCGAAAACACAATGCAGGCGCAGTCCGTCAGCTGTCCGACCGCCGCTACGTTCACGTTGGACATGATCGTGACCCAGCAGTCGCCGCTTTCGGCGCGTCCCATGACCCAGCTCAAAAGATCGCCTGCATATCCGCCGGTGATCTCACGATCCTCCTCGGACAACAGCAGAGGTTCATATCCGGTTTTTTCGATCAGCTCGCGTACTGTCATAGCTTTCTCACTTTCCGTCGTCGCGCTCAAGTTCTCTCAAAAGCTCGCGCATGCGGATCACGCAGTCATCAAGACGGGATTCGCCGCGTACGACGTCCTCCGCGTGTGCGCGGCAGGTCGGCGCGCCGCAGGAACCGCAGTCCATACCGGGCAGAAGCTTATAGATGCGTTCGATCTCCGCCATCATGCGGAACGACTGCATCCGGTCTGCGCCGAGGATCTCCGCCGAGCTGTATTCGCCGGGTTCGACCGTCATGACCTCGCTCGGGATCGGCTCGTTCTCCGTCAGAATGACATGGTTCTGCGCGACCGGCATATATCGCTGCAGCGCGCGGATGCGCACGCGTGCGATATACGGGTTCTCGACCGCCATCACGCCGCCGACGCAGCCGCCGGGGCACGCGTTCATCTCGACGAATTTCAGGTCCGGGAAATGTCCCATCTCGATATCGTCAAGCACGCGGATGATGTTTTCGATGCCGTCCGCCGCAAGATAATGATCGTTCATCAGCGCGCTTGCTTCTCCGCCGGACGACGACCAACTCATGCCGATCATGCCGGATTCGGAGGTCACGTCCGGGATCTTCGAACGGTCCATCTTGGAAAGGACGCGGAAGTAGATATCGCTCATCGAAACGACATAATCCACATAGCATTCCTTATCCGCAGGCGTGTTCTTGACCCAGCTGACCTTTGCGGGACACGGCGAGATGAAAACGGTCTTTACATCGTCGGGTCCGAGCTCGGGATGCTCCTTCAGTGCGCGCTGCTTTGCGAGCTTGCCTGCAAGCTCGATCGGCGGCGAGATCGGGACCATCTTGCTTCTGAGCGACGGGAACCTTAAAGAGATCAGCCGTACCACGACCGGACACGCCGTACTGATAAACGGCGCATGCGACATGCCCATGCGCTGCATGTAGGTGCGGGTATAGTCGGTGACCATCTCCGCCGCCTTCGCAACCTCAAAGACGTCGTTGAACCCGAGGTTTCTTAAGCCCTGCAGCAGATAATCCGTATCATCGAGGTTGGCGAACTGTCCGAACAGCGACGGCGCGGGAAGCGCGATCAGATATTTACTGTGATCAAGCGAATCCCATTCGTCGAAGTTCGCCCGCTTTGCCTTGTACGGGCAATGCCGGATGCATTCGCCGCAGTCAATGCAGAGGTTCGGATTGATACAAGCCTTGCCGTCGCGGATGCGGATCGCCTGCGTGGGGCAGCGGCGCAAGCAGGTGGTACACCCCTTGCACTTGTTCGCATCTAATGAAACGGAATGCTTGTATACGATCATGGTTCCTCCTTATGCGGATCTGAATGTCATCTCAATCGTCGTACCGACGCCGACAACAGAGTCGATCTTGAGCTCATCCGAATAACGCTTCATGTTCGGCAGTCCCATACCGGCGCCGAAGCCGAGCGAACGGATGTTGTCCGGTGCGGTAGAATACCCCTCCTGCATGGCAAGGTTGACGTCCTTGATGCCCGGGCCGACATCCTTCAGGATGACCGTGATGCAGTCCGGCGTGACATACACATCGGCGTCCCCACCCTTTGCGTGGATGACCATATTGATCTCGCCCTCGTACATCGCGACGGAAATTCTGCGGATCAGATCGGGGTGATACCCCATCTGCCGCAGCATCCGCTTGACCTGAACGGAAGCTTCGCCCGCGGACGTAAAGTTGTTGCCGTCCACATCATAATGGAAATGAAGTGCGTCGCTTGATACCGTCATCTTCCCAGACCGCCTTCGTACAGTTTGCCGCAAGCTTCATACATCGTCAGCTTGGTTTCGAGCAGCGCAATCTCATTCTCCGCCGCAAGGCGTTTGATCTCTTCCGTTGCCGTCTTCCCGCGAACAATGATGATGCAGCTCATATCGAGCATATGCGCCGTGCGTACGATCTGCGGATTCAAAAGCCCCGTCAGAAGGACGTCGCGATCTTCCGCAAACGCAAGTACATCGCTCATCATGTCGCTGCCGAACGCGCCGGTCAGATCTTCATCCATCTGCTCCGGCTCGGCATATACCACTGCGTCGATTCGTTCGGCGATCTCCCGGATAGTCATACTCGTTTCCTTTCGATTATGCGCGGAATTTGTCCAAGATGCCCTTGACGTCTGCCGGCACCAAACGGCCGAAAACGTCGTCGTCGATCGTCATAACCGGAGCGAGGCCGCAGCAGCCGAGGCAGCGGGTCGCTTCGAGCGTAAACTTACCGTCATTCGTGGTGTGACCCGCCTTGATGCCGAGCTGACGTTCGAGTTCTGCAAGAATGTCCGCAGATCCCTTGACGTAGCAGGCGGTTCCGAGACAGACGCGGATCAGGTGTTCGCCCTTCGGTTCAAGTGTGAACCAGGAATAGAACGTCGAAACGCCGTAAACCTGTTCCAGCGAGACGCCGAGTCCTTCAGCGACCATCGTCTGCACTTCGATCGGCAGATAGCCGTAGATCTCCTGCGCCTTCTGAAGCACAGGCATCATTGCATCAGGCTGGCCCTTGTGCTGTGCAATGATCTCTTTCAGTTTTGCTTCCTGTTCGGGCGTTCCCCGAAACGGGATTTCGGTGATTTTGTTCGTCATACATCCTCCTTAAAAGATGAGATTATTGACCATCGAATATTATAGCATACGCTTCACGCAATTTCCATATCTTTTTGCAACAACTTTTACTATATTTTCGTATGAATTTACAGCAATCGCATATTCTTCATGAAAAATCCGCAAAAATTTAGCAAAAAATTCGTTTTGCATACTTTTCTTTTTCGGAAAAATCGTGTATGATAAAGATGCCATAAATGGAGTAATTATTTTAGGAAGGGGAAACGAAATGGCAAAGAAACTGAAATTCAAGCCCACTCCTGCCGGTATAATGTTCTTATCGGCGATCGGCGTTCTGTTGATCGCGATCATTATTCTCACCGTCGTCGGCGTGTCCCGCTGCAAAAAGAACGACGATCCGACGAGAGAGCCTTCAACCAGTGCAGAACCCGATGAGAGCGTCGAGCCTTCTTTGGAGCCCGTCGAAACGCCCGAAGAGACGACGCCCGATCCTTTGGATACACCCGATCCCGACGATACGGCAGATCCGAGCACTTCCGCGGATCCGAATGAAACACCTCCCGGTGAAACAAACGGTCCCGATCCCATCGTGATCACCACACCCGGCTCTGTGACCTCTCTCGCGCCCGGCGCAACCGCGACCGCAACGCCGAATCCGTACTATACCACGCCGACCAGCGCCATGAAGCGCAACGCACAGAAGGGCTATGTCAGCGCGGACAGCGTCAACATGCGCAAAACGCCGAGCAAGAACAGTACGCTTGTGAAGTCCAAGATCGCGAAATACACTGCCGTCACACTCTATGTCGAGCAGGAGGGCTGGTGGTTCCTGAAGTGCGACGATAAGTACGGTTACATCAAGAGCGACTATATCACCAAGGGCTCCGCACCGACGAGCGCCGCAACGGGCGAACAGACCGGCAAAATCGTGGTCTCCAAGATCGCGCTGCGCAAAGCGGCGGACAGCAAGTCCGAATGCATCAAGGAATATGAGAACGGCGAAACCGTCACGATCATCAAGACCGAAAAGGACAGCAGCGGCAAGAGCTGGTACTATGTCAAGACCTCTGACGGCAAGAAAGGCTATATGTACGCCGAGTACATCAAGGTCAACAAGAAATAACTTCAGGACACAAAAGACCCGCGAACGATCGCGGGTCTTTTTTTGCGGATTCAGAATCCTCTGTTTTTAAGATCGTGGACGAGCTCGACATAGAAGTCCGTGATGTCGCGGACGCCGTCCCCCGTCTTTCGGGAAAACGCTGCACGTCGGAGGTCGATCTCGTCGAGATGCGAGATTCCGCGGCGCGTGTTGCCGGAAAGCAGGATGCATCGTTCGCCCCACGATGCGGATTCCACGGAGACGAGTCCGTCATTCGGTCCCTCGATACGGTTCAGCACGAAGCACGCCGTGGACAGGTTGATATCGGAGAACGGATGCTTCATCACGCCTGCGACGCTCTGATAAAACACGCCTTTCACGTCCGGGTTTTCCGCGTTGAACCGCTCCATATGTGAAACGGCAAACTCCTCGCAGACGCGCTGAAAATCGGGCTTCTGATCACCGACCAACCGGATCCAGTTGTTGACCGCGAACGCCGCGATCGAGAAGAACGCGCGCGGAGCGCGGAGGAACTTTGTAAACGTCTTCGAGCCGCGGTGCGGCGTACCGATCGCGGTAATGCTTGCGATCTTCCCGCCGTATCCGAGTGAGGACGCCGCCATGCGCGCCTCGAGACCGCCCTTGCTGTGCGCGATGATATTGATCTTTTCCGCACCGGTCTCCGACAGGATCACGTCGATCCGTTCGCACAGCGCATGCGCGTTTGTTTCCGTGCTTGCCCAGCAATCCTGCTCGCCGAAATACACCGTCGCGCCGTGCGAGCGCAGCACGTTCGGAATCCTGCCCCAGTACACGGGGATCTTCAGATCCCGGAATCCCGCGCCGTGCACCAGAAGGATCGGATATTTCGTTTTACAGACCGTTTTTTCTATGGTTTCACTCATTTCGCTCAATCTGCGACAGAGATGTTTCTGGATTCGACCCGTACCGTGACGTCCTCATACGGCATCTCGAACGCGAAGTACAGAAAATCGCTGTCCGGTCCGTCCACCTGCTGTATCTTTTCATCGTTCACATAAACGTCCGTGATCATGTCGAAGACGAGCCCGACTTTCAAAAGAACTGTTTCGCCGGGGTACGCCGATTCGATCTTTTCGATCACGCCATAGCCGTCGTATGTGATCCGAAACGGCATCATCATCATGTCGCTTCCTCCGAGCGAATAGGAAACCGTGACGTCGTGCGCGGGCATAATAAAGGAATAGACGAGGTACTCATAGCCGTCGAGCTTCGGCGAAAGCCGTTTGCCGTCCGCGGTAACCGTCGGCGACGCGTCCATGACGACGTGCGTTTTCAGCCGCACCGTCTCACCTTCCGCATAGCGTTCCCTGAGATCGACGAACATTCCGTTCTCGACGATGACGCGATATGTCGGCTTCTTTTCACAGGCAAGCGGCAGAAGGAACATCAGCAGAGCAAGAACGATCGCGACAGATTTTTTTGCGCGCACGACATCCTCCTTATAAATCGGATAGCCGTCCGAGCGACTCGGGATCCTTCTTCGGCTCCCTGAGATGAATGATCTCCGCGTCCGGCGCGACCGCGCGAATCTGTTCTTCGGCTTTCTTTGCTGCGCCGCTGCCGGAATATAACACAAATGCGACCTTTTTGCCCTTCAGATCGGTCTCCCTGAGCACTGTGTTGATCGGGCAGGACAGACGCCCGTTCCAAACCGGCGAACCGATCACAACCTCGTCATATGCGGAAACGTCCGCGTCGTAATCCTTCAGCGGTTCGCAGTACCGGCGTCCGGCATTGAAACCGCACTGCAGGATCTGAAAGAAGAAACTCTTCGGCGGTTTCTTTTTCGGTTCTACCTTACGGATGTCGTATCCTTTTTCCTTCAGGCAATCGGAAACCGTATCGCCGTTTCCGGAAAGCGTGTAATAGATAAGCAGTTTTGCCATTGTATCGTTCTCCTTATTATTTTAATACGAAGCGCATTTCAACCGGATTGTGATCGGAATACGCAAATCCGGTATCGATCACGTTTGCATAGACGACCTCGACGTTGTCGGTGACGAGGAATCCGTCGATCGTCAGCGTATACTGACCCTCGTGGTAAGGACCGTCGGCGTTGCGGCAGCTCGGAACGGGATTTGCTTCGTCGATCGGCGCGATCAACGTGATGTTCAGTCCTGCAAACATGCTTTCCGGAATCGGCTGCGCCCAGGTATATTCGATATCGGATTTGCCGAAATACTTGGAAGAATCGCCGAGCACATCCTTATTGAAATCGCCTCCCGCAATGCAGTAATTGCCCTTTTTATATTCGCCCTGCATATCGGCAAGCAGAATCTTCAGCTGCTCTGTTGCGATCGTGCCGTCAGACGTGTATGCGGACAGGTGCAGATTATAGAGCACCAGCTCGCCTTCGTCCTTCAGAGGAATGTGCTGTTTGCTGTAGCAACGATCGAGATCCAGGAATTTCGTATAACCCGATTCGACCGGCACCTCCTTTCGCTCCGCAGACGTGATCGGCGCGGCGGAAAAGGTCATGATTCCGGATCTCGCTTTGCCGAACGGCTGTGTGATCGGGTAGCACAAGAACGGCGAGTCGTAGTTCTGCGCAAACGTGTATGCCATGTCCGTCAGCGTCCCGGTTAGGTACGGGCGGTTGTCGACATGAAAGCTTCGCGTCGAGTTTGTATCGACCTCCTGCACCAATAGGATATCCGCGTTTTGCTCCTTTAACAGCGAAGCGATCGTTTTGAGGTTCTTGTCAAGTCGCTCCTCGGACCATGCCCGGGCACGGTCGCCGCCGTCCAGGAAGAAGCCGAAATCGGACTCGTACGCGCCGAAGCCGATGTTATAGGAAACGAGCTTATATTCCGTGCCGGTTTCCAGCGCACCCGTGGCGCTGCCCTCCACAGGAAGCATCTGATCGCCGATGCGATGATAGCTGATAAACACATATGCGATGTAGACTGTAACCAGCAGCACAAGACCCAGCAGAATGATCCCGATGACCTTCCATGTTTTTTTCATACTTTTATCCTTTCCGTATACGTACTCGGCATACCTTCACTCTGCGAAATTGGTTTGATAAATGCGCTGTGCAAGCTTCGGCGAGCCAAAATCCGCCACGATCCAGCCGTTCAGCGGATCGGTGAGCTGCATCAGTTCGGGATTCAGGATCTTCGCGATCCCGAAAGGATGTCCAAACGAGGACGTGCCCTTGGTGGACAGGAAGTTGATCGAAAGGTGCGTTTCATCCGTTTTTGCGGCTTCAACCCCTTTGCGGAACGCGTTCAGCTTATCCGGGGCGTCGTATTCGTAGCGGTCCTGCACGGTCAGCGTATAGCTGCCGTTTTCGTGCGTCGCGGCGTTCACCGACACATCGTCGTGTCCGTTCTGCGTCTGCCAGTAGCACGGAAGACCGAGTGTCGGGACCGGCATCGAAGCATCCTCGTAATGCCGCGTTAAAAAGATCTTGCCGCGCGCTTCTCCGACGGTCGGAATCCGGTCGGAAAGGAGCCAGGCGTCTGCATTTTTCGAGATATATGCCGAAAGCAGCGCTTCGAACTGTTCCGGCGTCTCGCTGCCGTGCTCCTGTTTGACCGCAAAGACGATCGTCTCGGTCGGATGCACCTCCAAAAAAGCATAGCAGTCGTTCAGCACGTCCTCCAGGTACAGCGTGCCCGCCCACGGCCATCCGGACGTTGTGCAGACGGTGAAGCCGTGCATCAGACGGAACTGTTCCCCGCTTGCGCCGAGACGGATATCCAGATATCGGAAGCCCGCATCGAGCTGTTCGGCGATCGAAAGCGCCTGGCACCTTGTGATGTAGGCAAGCTGCACGTTCTGCGTCGCGCTGTCGTGCGTGCCGGGCAGAACGACCCCGGAAAGCGGCATGTCGTCCGAAAGCGCTTTCATCCAGTCCGCCGAGCCTTCGACCGGCGTGCGGTCCACAGTCTCAAATGCAGGAACAACATAGATCAGCGTTGCGAACGTTAATACAATCAATAGCGGAATGAGCCACAAAAGATGCAGGAGACGTTTTGCTTTTCCGGTCTTTTTCGTTTTCACGGAGCGATCCTCCCTCTTTTTATTAATATGAAATTATATCATAAACCAATTCGGGCTGCAACAATAATAACCGGCGTTTTCTTCCTTTCCAATCGCTGTCCGGCAAAAAACGTGATCTTTTTTTCATGGATTCCTTGCAACAGACCCCCTGTCATGATATAATATCTTGACTATATATGTGGAGGTTCGGCTTTGCGGATCTTAGGGATCGACCCGGGCTATGCAATCATGGGCTACGGTGTTGTGGAGAAAAACGGACAGTCGATCACGCCGATCGATTTCGGGGTTGTGGAAACGGACAAGAACCTGCCCTTCCCCGAGCGGCTTGAAAAGCTGTATCTCGGCACGCGGCAGTTGTGCAAGCTTTATCGGCCGGATATGGCGGCGTTCGAGGAACTGTTCTTTTACCACAACATCACAACGGCGATCTCTGTCGGCTCTGGACGCGGCGTTTCGATCCTCGGCGTGCAACAGTGCGGAATCCCGATGTACGAATTTACGCCGATGGAGATCAAGCAATCCGTCTGCGGCAACGGACACGCCGACAAAAAACAGGTGCAGCAGATGATCCGTGTGCTCCTGGGACTTAAAACCGAGCCGAAGCCGGACGACGCGGCGGACGCGCTTGCCGCTGCGCTGTGTCTTGCGTTCCATGCGGGACCCGCGCAGGAAGAATACCGGATCAGGTAGGAGAAAACGATGTACGCATATATCAAAGGAATCATAGACGAAACCGGAGCGGACCGCGCCGTGATCGAAGCGGCGGGCGTCGGATACGAACTGTTCTGCAGCACGATGACGCTGAAAACGCTCGTCGTCGGTCGGGAGGCGAAGCTCTATACGCATCTGCATCTTGCGGAGGGTGTACAGGCGCTCTACGGTTTCATAGATACTGAGGAACGTGACATGTTCCGAAAGCTTCTGAACGTTTCACGGATCGGTCCGAAGGTTGCGCTTTCCGTGCTGTCCACGATGACGCCCTCCGATGTGCGGGCGGCGATCGTGACCGACAATCCCGCGGCGTTCGACCGCGTCGCCGGCATGGGCAGAAAGACCGCGCAGCGTGTCATTTTGGAGCTTGGCGAGTCGATCCGGCAGGAATCCGTAGGTTCCGCGCCTATCAAAGCTGCGGACGCAAAGCCTTCGCTGCCGAGTTTACAGAGCGAGGCGGTCGCCGCGCTGACTTCACTCGGCTACGACGGACTGACCGCATCGCGCGCGGTTGCAAAGATCAAAGAAGCGGACAGTGTCGAGGAGCTCATCACGAAGGCGCTGAGAAGCATGGCAAAGGGGTAAGACATGCAGGATGATCGACTGATCTCCTCCTCCCTCCAGGAAGAGGACGCGAAAAACGAATACAGCATCCGGCCGCATTTTCTGTCCGAGTACATCGGTCAGGAGAGCGTCAAGGAGCATATGCAGATCTATATCGAAGCGGCAAAGTCCCGCGGTGAGTCGCTGGATCATGCGCTTCTTTACGGACCGCCGGGTCTCGGCAAAACGACGCTTGCGGGTATTATCGCAAACGAAATGGGCGTCAGTCTGCGCGTTACAAGCGGTCCCGCGATCACGCATGCGGGCGACCTTGCAGCGCTTCTCACGAACCTCAGCCCGGGCGACGTTCTGTTCATCGACGAGATCCACCGTCTCAATCCGAACGTCGAGGAGGTCCTTTACCCCGCGATGGAAGATTTCGCGCTCGATATCATCATCGGCAAAGGTCCTGGCGCAAGGAGCATCCGGCTCGATCTGCCGCGGTTCACGCTCATCGGCGCGACGACGCGGCTCGGCATGCTTTCCTCCCCGCTTCGCGATCGCTTCGGCATCAAGGAGCAGCTGGAGCTATACACGCCCGAAAGCTTAAAAGAGATCGTGACCCGCAGCGCAGACATTCTGCACATCGAGATCGACGAGGAAGGCGCTTTGGAGATCGCCTCCCGCTCGCGCGGAACGCCGCGCATTGCAAATAGGCTGTTGCGGCGCGTGCGTGACTATTCGCAGGTGCGCGGCAGCGGCGTGATCGACCTTCCCACCGCGCAGAACGCGCTTGCCATGCTGAAGATCGACGAGCTGGGTCTTGACGCGGTCGACCGCAAGATGCTGACCGCCATGATCGAGACATTCCGGGGCGGTCCCGTGGGGCTCGATACGATCGCGGCATATACCGGCGAGGACGCGGGCACGGTCGAGGACGTTTACGAACCATATCTTCTGAAGCTCGGATTCATCGCGCGCACGACGCGCGGCAGGATCGTTCTGCCGGACGCGTACCGGCATTTGGATTACCCCGTGCCCGTCACGGTACAGCAGGACCGCCTGGAGGTATAGTATGTTCGGCAAAAAGAAGCGCATCATCGCAGAACAGGAAGAACGGATCCACTCGCTCGAACAGCAGCTGGATGCTGTCGCATCGGACAACAAGCGGCTGAAGGATCGCATGATCGACGTTGAACGGCGGGAACGCGGCATCGGACGCGCGCTGAACGAAGCGACAGCAACGGTCGACAACATGATCACCGATGCACAGCGCAAAGCCTCCGTTCTTTTGGAACAGACGCAGAATGAATGCGATTCGCTGCGCAAAAAAGCAGAGCGC
>JAFOQN010000184.1 GCA_017393775.1 Clostridia bacterium | reverse complement strand
CTCGATCACATCCTGCATTGAACCGAACCGTAAAACGGACCGCCGAAGCGGTCCGTTTTGTATTGCATTTTTATTTGGATCTGTGCCGATAGGTCAAAGGACTGAACAGCATGATGATCGGGAAAAGTTCAAGGCGGCCCGCGAGCATTTCAAGCGAGAGCAGGACCTTGGACGCGCTGCTGTAAAAGCCGTAGTTCTCGGTCGGTCCGACGAGCGCAAGACCCGGTCCGATGTTGGAGAGACACGCGAGCGTCGCCGTGAAGTTCGTCAGAAAGTCCTGTTCCCCGAGCGAAAGCAGCAGCACCCCCGCCGCAAGGCACGTCATATACAGCACGAAAAAGACCATCGTGGCGCGGATCAGATCCGTATGGATCGGCTTGCCCTCCATGCGCACGACCGTGACCGCGCGCGGATGCAGAAGCTTTCGCACCTCCTGCCGCACGGTTTTGAACAGGATCACGATACGGCTGATTTTGAGACCGCCGCCGGTCGACCCCGCGCAGGCGCCCATGAACATCAAAAGCAGAAGGATCATCTTGGAAAAGCCCGGCCACGCATCGAAATTGACCGTTGCGTAACCGGTCGTCGTAATGATTGACGAGACCTGGAAATACGCGTCCCGAAGCGTGATGCCGAACCGTGTCGCAGCCGAAGCCGTATTGATCGCGATCAGCACGACGGCCGTCGCCACGATCCCGCCGTAGACGCGCAGTTCCTCGGAACGGACCGCGTTTTTCCATTTGCCGATCAGGATCAGGTGATACAGACTGAAGTTGACGCCGAACAGCAGCATGAACGTGGACAGCACGACATGGAGATAGGTACTGTCGTATGCCTTGATCCCCGCGTTTCTCACGGAGAAGCCGCCGGTGCCCGCCGCGCCGAACGCGTGGCAGACCGATTCAAAGAACGGCATGCCGCCCGCCCACAGCAGGATGATCAGGATCACCGTAAGCGCGGTATACACGGTGTAGAGGATCTTTGCCGTGTCGCGCATACGCGGAACGAGCTTGCCCACAACGGGACCCGGGACCTCGGCGCGCATCAGGTGCATGGAGCGTTCCTCGCTCATCGGCATGACCGCCAGCACGAACACGAGCACGCCCATGCCGCCGATCCAGTGACTGAAACTTCTCCAGAACAGGATGCAGTGCGGCAGCTGCTCGACCGTCTCGAGGATCGACGCGCCGGTCGTGGTGAAGCCGGATACGATCTCGAAAAGGCAGTCCCAGAACGTGTTAAATTCGCCCGAAAGCCAAAGCGGCACCGCGCCGAACAGGGACATCAGTACCCATGCTGCCGCAACGGTCAGGAATCCTTCGCGCGCGTAGATTGCCGTATCCTTCGGTTTTTTGATGCCGAGCAGCCCAAAAAGCGCCAGCGCGCCCATCGCGGGAAGGAAACACCATGTGATCGCCTCGCGATAGACGAGTCCGACCAGCACGGACGGGAGCATGAGCACCGCTTCAAGGAGCAGAATCCGTCCCAGCAGGAAAATGACCATACGGCGGTTCATTTCACTTCCTCCATGATATCGCCGAGATCGTTCATACGATGCTGCTCAGTCACAACCAGCACGATGTCGCCCGCCTGGATGGTATCCGCGCCGCCCGGGATGATCGCCTTGCCGTTTCGGACGATGCACGCGATCAGCAGATGCTGTTTTGTTTTCAGATCCTTCAGCGGAATATTCAGAAGATTCGTGTTTTCTTCGCTCGCGTCGAATTCGAGCACCTCGATCGAACCGTCCGCGATCTTATAGAGCCCGCGGATACGTCCGTGGTCCGCACTCGCTTCACGGGCACGAACATAACGGAGGATTACGTTGGTTGCGACTCGTTTCGGTGAGATGACCGAATCGAGCGCCGTCTCCTTTACGAGACTTTCGAGCCCGTCGTTGTTGACCTTCGCGATGACCTTGCCGACGCCGTGCCGCTTTGCATACAGCGCGGAGAGCACGTTGCCCTCGTCAAGCCCGGTCAGCGCGACGAACGCGTCGGCACGCTCGATGCCCTCCTCCTGCATGAGGTCGTGGTCGGTGACGTCGCCGTTGATCACGATCGCGTCGGGCAGAAGCTCCGCGATCCTTTGCGCGGAATCTTTGTTTCGCTCGATGATCTTGACCGAAAGATTGCTCTTCAAAAGCTCCTGCGCAAGGTAGTAGCTGATGCGTCCGCCGCCGCCGAGGATGACCGAGCGGATCGGATTCGCGATCACGCCCGACTTTCTGAGCGCCTTTGCGACCTCACGCGGCGCGCCGGTCACATAGAGCACGTCGCCGCCCGCAAGTGTGAACCCGCCGGACGGGATCGTAAACGCGCCGTTGCGCTCGACCGCGCAGATCAGGACCCTGACGCCGAGCTTCTGCGGCAGTTCATAGAGCGGAATGCCGGAAAGCACGCTCTTTTCGGGGAGCTTACAGGTAACCAGCTCCACGTGTCCGCGGGCGAACAGTTCGATGTGCATCGCCGCCGGAAACCGCAGAACGCGCGCGATCTCCTCCGCTGCCTGCCGGTCCGGATTGACCGTCATGGAAAGCCCGAGATCGTCTGAAATGCGGTACATGTTGTTCGCGTATTCGGGGTCGCGGACGCGTGCGATCGTGTGCTTGGCGCCGATTTTGTGCGCCATCAGGCAGGAAAGCAGGTTGATTTCGTCGCTCTGCGTGACCGCAAGAAGCAAATCGGTCTCCTTCGCGCCTGCCTCCTCCAGCACGGAAAAGACCGCACCGTTGCCGACGTAGCCGATCACATCCTGCGTGTTGCTGATCTGCTCGATGACTGCCTCGCTCCGGTCGACGACGGTCACGCGATGTCCCTCCTGTACAAGCTGCACAGCAAGCGTCGACCCCATTTTTCCGCATCCGACGATCATGATCTGCATAACCGTTCCTCCGAATTACACACATAATAGAAAATTATATCATTATCCGGCAAATAATGCAAGGTTTCCCGCCGACCTTTCGCCGGTTTTCATAATTGGGGCTTGTAGTTCCGAAAAAAGTGTGTTAAGATGAATCGATTATCCGAGAAGGAGACTTCCATGAAAAAACTGATTGCTTTCTGTTTGATTTCCGTTTTGCTGTTCACGGCTGCCGCCTGCGTCTGCGGCACGAACGGCACTGCGCAGTCGACCATCCGCGGCGAGCTTTCCGTCGCATACGACAATGCGCTCACCGGCGAGCTTCTGATCTATTTCCAGGCAAACCAGGCATGCACCGTAAAGGGCGTTCTTCTGGATGCGGAGACCGATTACGCGGTCCTGTATGAGACTGCGTCCGTCGCGCTCGTAAAGGACGAAGCCGTTATCGAGGCGCTCAGGGCGGCGGGCTGGACCGACACGGAAAACTGGACCGAAGCGCAGAAAAAGGCGAACGACGGCATGTTCGGCTTCACCGTTCTGAACTCGCCCAAAATCACCGAAACCGCAAAGACGGCTTCGAAGCTTTTGACCGAATGGCTCGCCGGCGACGGCGTTTATGAGCGAACGATCACGACCGTCTCGGGCAGCTGCGGCTGCAGCAAGAAGGAAACGCAGGTCACGATCAGAAGCGACGCGCCGGAGCTTGCAAAGAGCGAGCAGTTCAAGGCGCTCGTCAATCCGTAACATATCCGAAAAACGCGAAGATCCCGGATCGCTCCGGGATCTTTTTGATACCGTGTTATTTACTGCGGAAGCGTCAGATCCGAGACCGCGAACAGGACCGCCTTTCCTCT
>JAFOQN010000183.1 GCA_017393775.1 Clostridia bacterium | reverse complement strand
GATTCTCAAGCGGCGGATTACCCGTTCTTCAAACGGATTGTCGCAGCGACGGAAGGCATCCGCGGCATGGATAAGAAATACATAGACTGCCATCGCGTTCAGGGACCCAATACTCTGCCCAATCGCGAGAAAATTGGAATAAGTGACTTTTGATTTTAATTCTGCAACATACGCCTCCGGATCATCCACCGTTGTAGAGAAATAGCAGTTCCTCGAGGTTTCAAAAGTAAACGTGTTGTCTTCACGCGAAAAAGCCGGATGATCATCATCAGTGATCTGATAAGTTAAATATGCTGTTCCATCCGAAGCATGAATTAGTGTTGCATTTTCCGGAATTTCAGTATTACCGTTCTGCAGATCGACAGGTTTCGCATCCTCCGGGATATCATAGAAATAGAACGTGTTGCCTTCCTGAACAAATACATAAGGTTCCAGACCCATTCCCAGATTGTCCAGAATGAGTGCATCTATACTGCTCTTGTGACTGTCACGAATGACAATGATGTTCTCTTTGATGATCTGTGCCCCGTAAAAGATTCCGGTGATGGCCATAATGATCGCGATGATCATACCGATCAGACCGAGAAGGTTAACTTTCTTTTTGATAGAAGTGTTCATATGTACCTCCTGTTTTCGTTAATTATTTAATGTTTATCGTTATCTTTCGAATATAGGATAACACACGTTTTTGCGTTTGTCAACATATTTTTTACGTTTATCGTAAAAAACTGCAATCATAAAAAACTCCCGTTTTTTGATCGGGAGTTTGTTTTCGCGATGAATGATTTGTTTTATGCGCGGAAGATTCTGAGAAAGAGGCAGTACGCCGCAAGAAGTCCGAACACGAGCCCGAGAACGAGTCCGATGATCGCCGAGGGCAGACCGCGCTTTTCGGGGCTTTTGATGCGCGCGGCGATCCCGAGGATGCCGAGTACACAGGCAAGCGGCGCAAAGAAAAACGTCATTGCAGCGGTTGCGTACATAATCCGGAGATCGAACCGCATAAGTTTTCCGAGCAGCGTCAGCATGCCGAACACGAACGTGCCCGCGCCCAGGAGCAGCGCCGCTCTGCTGCGCTTGGAGCTTTTTTGCTCCGGCTCCGAAACCGACGGCTGTTCGGGGATCTCGAACGCCGTTCCGCAGACCGGACAGGTCCGGACCGTTTCGTCCGGCAGCGGACGTCCGCATTCAGGACAGAACATGATCGGCTTCCTTTCGCGCCTTGTTGCGCTTGCGGACCAGCATCAGCACGTACCAGAGGATGATCAGCACCTGAAAGACGGCGGCGACCATGAACAGCATGGCGACCTTTTGGATGCCGCCGATCGCAACGAAGGAGATATAGACCGCCGCGCACAGCGTCCAGACAAGCCCGGACACCGAAAGCGCCTGCCACAGGAGATTGCTCCACTTATGGCTGAACACGACGAGCAGGATCATGCTCACCGGCACGGCATAGACGAACGCCAGCCAGCGCACCGGAACCTTCAAAAGATAGCACACGAAGAACCCGATCGCGGCGACGAAAAACACGAGCCCGATCGAAATCAGCGTGATGATGATGTGACGGCTTTTCTGCTCCGCCTGCGACCGGACCAAAGGTCCCTCGCGCAAAAACGCGTCGAGCGGTACGTCATAGAGATCGGCAAGGCGGCACAGCACCAGAAGGTCCGGCATGCCGTCCCCGCGCTCCCACTTTGAGATGGATTTATCCGAATAATTCAGCTTTTCGGCAAGCTCCGCCTGCGTCATTCCGGCGCGTTTCCGATACGCAGTCAGCTTTTCCGCAAGCACGGTACGAATTCTGTTTTCTTCCATATAACCCTCAAAACGCCCTGATTGTCCGGACTCTACTCCCGGTAGAGCTGTCATTCTCCGTCTCTACCGAACCGTTTTCGGGCAATAGACGCCCGGTCCTTCCGAATAGGGTGCAATTTTATAACGATGTGTCTATTATAATGGCAGAACGGTTTTATTGCAAGAGCGAATTGCGTCATACGGAGGTCTCAAATGCAAAAAAAACGTGTCATTTCCATTTTCGGCGACTCGATCCTGAAGGGCGTGCGCATGCTCTCGGGCACGACGCGCTACGGCACAACGGACGATATCGGGCTGGAATCCATTGCGGAACGCCATGACTGGATCCTCGACAATCGTTCCCGCTTCGGCTGTACGATCCAAAAAGGCGAGCTGCTTCTGAACCGCCAGCTCGAAAAGGGCGAGACGCCCGCCGCGGTGCTTCTGGAGTACGGCGGCAACGACGCGGACTTTCGCTGGGCGGAGGTCGCGGCGCATCCGTTCGATGAACACGAGCCGAACACGCCGCTGCCGGTCTTTACGGAAACGCTGCGCCGCATGATCGAAACGCTGCGCGCACATCATGTGAAGCCGGTGCTCTCCACGCTCCCGCCGATCTCCTCGGAGCGCTACCTCGACTGGATCACGCGCGACGGGCTGTCCAAGGAAAACATCCTGCTGTGGCTCGGCGACGCAAACGCGATCTATCGCTATCAGGAGAAATACTCGCTTGCGATCGAACGGCTCGCTGCGGAAACGGGATGCTTCCTTGTCGATCTTCGCAGCGCGTTCCTCGAAAAGCGCGCCCTGCTCCCCTACCTCTGCGCCGACGGCATCCACCCGAACGATGCCGGTCAGCGGCTGATCCATGAAGTTCTGTCAAACGCGGCGGATACGAACCCCGCGCTTGTGTAGTTCCTCCGGATAAAAGCGGCACGGAAAGAATACCGTACCGCTTTTATTGTCCCAAAAAATGTGGAAGGAGCCGATGGTCAATTTCACGACGAACTGGCTGAAGCCGATCGGCGACATCTACATCAACCTGTTGAAGTTCCTGATCGTTCCGGTTGTTCTGATCTCGATCACCGCGGGCGTCATTTCGCTGGGCGACCT
>JAFOQN010000182.1 GCA_017393775.1 Clostridia bacterium | reverse complement strand
GGGTTGCACTTTCGTGCCAGCCGCCCCGCAAGTTTATTCCCTGTGGCATTAGCCCTGCTTCTGCTTGTGCTTCGGATTCTCGCAAATGATCATGACGCGACCCTTGCGCTTGATGATCTTGCACTTTTCGCAAATGGGTTTCACAGACGGTCTGACTTTCATAGCTTTTCTCCTTAATAAACTTTTTTCTGACTTCTCAGTTCTTTGCGCGCCATGTGATGCGGCCGCGGGTCAAATCATACATCGAAAGCTCGACGGTGACCTTGTCGCCGGGAAGGATGCGAATGTAGTTCATGCGCAGCTTGCCCGAGATGGTCGCGAGGATCTTGTGGTCATTCGGAAGCTTGACTTCGAACATTGCGTTCGGATACGCTTCGGTCACAACGCCTTCCACTTCAATGACATCCTGTTTGGACAACGATATCCCTCCTTTACTCTTTACGGTCGTTTTGGAATCCTTCGGCGGAGAGGAACTTCCGGAAATCTGCATTCACAAGATTCCCCCGGAGTTCCATCCGCGTTTCGGAAGCCTTTGAAAGGTGCTTGCGCTTCTTTTTCTTGGGACGCTCCAGCGTTCTGAGTCCGCCGTCGACAAGCAGCACATACTCCTCGTCAATCCGTTTCAGAATCACAAACGCGCGTCCACGGTCCCGTCCTGCGCGTGAGCGTACGATCTCGCCCTCAAACAGCGGTTCGTACGTCATACGAATGCCTCCGTGCAGGTCAGAAGGATCGGATCGCCGTCGGTGATCGCTACGGAATTTTCGTAGTGCGCCGAGGGCTTCCCGTCCTGCGAGACCACCGTCCAGCCGTCTTCGAGCTGCCAGACCTTTGCCGTCCCGAGGTTGATCATCGGTTCGATCGCAATGGTCATGCCCGCTTCGAGACGCTGCCGCGATCTCGGCGAGTAGAAGTTCGGGACCTCCGGGTCCTCGTGGAGCACCCGCCCCACGCCGTGCCCGACCAGCTCGCGGACGACCCCGTAACCGTGGGATTCCGCATGCTTCTGGATCGCCTTCGAAATATCGGAGATGCGATATCCGACACGGCAGAACTTCAGTCCTTCAAAGAAACACTCCCGCGTGACACGAACGAGCTCCTGCGTTTCCGGATCGACGTTCCCGACGAGGAACGTTCTTGCCGCGTCGCCGACGAATCCGTTCAGCGTTGCGCCTACGTCGCAGCTGACGATGTCGCCGTCCTTCAGTTTCCGCTTGCCGGGGATCCCGTGGACGACTTCCTCATTGACTGAGATGCAGACGCTCTTCGGATACCCGTTGTACTTAAGAAACGTCGGATATGCGCCCTGGCTCCGGATGTATTCATCCGCGATCCGGTCCAGCTCCGCCGTGGTGATGCCCACCCGTACGCTCTTTTCCAAGAGCTTTAAGGTGTCCTCCACGACCTTGCCGGCCGCTTTCATCCGTTCAATGTCCTGCGCAGACTTGATCGTGATCATGCGCCGAGCCCTTTCAAAATGCTCTCCGTCACCGCATCGACGGCTTGATCGCCGTCCACAGTGACCAGCTTGCCCGCCGCCTCATAATAGGCGATGAGCGGCGCCGTTTTTTCCGTATAGACCTTCAGGCGGTTTGCAACCGTTTCTTCCCGGTCGTCGTCGCGCTGATACAGCGTGGCGCCGCACTTTTGGCAGGCCGTCTCAGCGTACATGGAAACATGATACGCCGCGCCGCAGCCGGGGCACATTCTGCGCCCGGAAATGCGTGCGACCAGCCGCTCGCTCGGAACGTCGATGTTGACCGCAAAGTCAATGTCGGTAAAGGAACCGAGCGCTTCGGCCTGCACGACCGTTCTGGGAAAACCGTCTAAAAGGAAACCGTTCTTACAGTCGTCCCGCGTGATCCGTTCGCGGACCATGTCGATGATGACGCTGTCCGGAACAAGCTCGCCGCGGTCGATGTATGCCTTTGCCGCCGCACCCAGCGGAGTGGCATTGCGGATCTCCGCGCGCAGCATGTCGCCGGTCGAGAGGTGCGCGATCTTATATCGCTCCGCAATGCGCTCTGCCTGTGTGCCTTTGCCCGCACCCGGCGGGCCTAAGAAGATCAGTTTCATATCGGTTAGTTCAGGAATCCCTTGTAGTGACGCATCAGCATCTGGGATTCAAGCTGTTCCGTCGTCTCGAGCGCAACGCTGACCATGATCAGAACAGAGGTCGCACCGAACATGTTGGTGACGCCCATGATGTTCAGAATGATCGTCGGGACGATCGCGATGACTGCCAGGAACAGAGATCCGAACAGCGTGAGGCGGTTCGAGATCTTGCCGAGGTACTCACCGGTCGGCTTGCCCGGACGGATGCCGGGGATGAAGCCGCCGTTTTGCTGCAGGTTCTTCGACATCTCAACCGGGTTGAACGTGATCGAGGTGTAGAAGTAACCGAATGCGATAATCAGCAGGAAGTATACCAGATAGTACACAAACGGTGCGTACTGGATTCCGCTGTAAGCGACGTTTGCATCTCTGAGAACGCTGGTCGCCTGGTAGGCCGTGCCGTCCCAAACTTTGGGTGCGGAGACCATCCAGCGGTACCAGAAGTTCCTGAAGCCGCCGCCGTTCCCGAAGAACTGCATGATCATCTCGGGGAACTGCATGATCGTCATTGCGAAGATCAGGGGCAGAACGCCGTTCGCATTTGCCTTCATGGGCAGATGCGTGTTCTGACCGCCGTACATCTTGCGGCCGACGACACGCTTTGCATACTGCACCGGGATCTTGCGGACCGCTTTGTCGATATAGACGACGAATGCGATCAGCGCAAGGATCACAACGATGGTCGCAACAAGGATCACCCAGGTCCAGACGCTGCCGGGATTCGCCGCGATCGCGCCGATGCGTTCCTTGATGAAGTCAGGCACGCGGGATACGATCGAAGCAAAGATCAGCATGGAGATACCGTTGCCGATTCCCTTTTCGGTGATGCGCTCGCCGAGCCACATCAGGAATGCGGTACCTGCCGCTGCGCAGATCGCGATGATCGCGAGTCTCAGCACGAACAGCCCGCCTGCCGTGGAAACGATGTAGTCACCGCCGGTGAGAACGCCGTTGTAGGACATGACGATGCCGATCGACTGCACGACTGCGAGGCCGACGCCCGCATAGCGGGTGATGCGCTCGATCTTCTGACGGCCGTCCTCTTCCTTGCTCATCCGTTCGAGAGCCGGAATAGCGATCGTGAGAAGCTGCAGGATAATGGACGCCGTGATGTAAGGCGAGATACCCATTGCAAAGATCGTGAACTGCGAGAACGCAGAACCCGACATCAAGCTCATGAAGTCGGACATCGCCGTCAGCTGCTCCGTAGCCTTCTGCCAACCGACGAGGTTGACGCCCGGGATCGGGATCGCGCTGCCAAGGCGATAGACCACGATCAGAAGGATCGTATAGAGAATTTTCTTTCTCAGATCCTTGATCTTGAATGCGTTGATGAATGTGCTGAACATCAGATCACCTCAACGTTTCCGCCTGCGTTCCTGATGGCTTCCTCCGCGGATTTTGAGAACTTTGCAGCCTTGACGGTAAGCTGTTTATTCAGCTCTCCGTTGCCCAGAACCTTCAGGCCGTCCTTTTCGAGCTTGCCGATGATGCCGAGTTCCTTGAGGAGCTCGCCGGTAACCTCGGTGCCGTTCTCCAACCCATTCAGGTCGGAAATGTTGATGATGGTGTATTCCTTCGCAAAGTGATTGTAAAAGCCGCGCTTCGGGAGACGGCGTGCCAGAGGCATCTGACCGCCTTCAAAGCCGTTCTTCTTTGCGCCGCTGCGGGCTTTCTGGCCCTTGTTACCTTTTGCGGAGGTCTTGCCGATACCGGAACCCGTGCCGCGGCCGACTCTCTTGGAGTAGTGCTTGGCGCCTTCCGCCGGTCTCAAATCATGGATCTTCATACGTTGACCCTCCTCTTATGCTTCTTCGACTTCTTCGACCTTAACAAGGTGCTTTACCTTGAAGATCTGACCGCGGATGCAGGCGTTGTCCGGCTTAATGACACTCTGATTGAGCTTCTTAAGACCGAGCGCCTTGACCGTGTCCTGCTGATCGCGCAGGCTGGAAATCGGGCTCTTGACCAAAGTGACTTTCAACATTGCTTTGTCCTCCTCAGTTCAGGATCTCGTCCACGGTCTTGCCGCGGAGTGCAGCGATCTGTTCTGCGGTGCGGAGCTGCGCAAGTCCGTTGAGCGTTGCTTTCACGCAGTTCGACGGGTTGTTGGAGCCGTAGGACTTGGTGCGGATGTCGCGGATGCCTGCCGCCTCGAGGACCGCACGGGCGGGACCGCCCGCAATAACGCCGGTACCTTCTTCAGCGGGGAGCAGACGGACGTGGCCCTTG
>JAFOQN010000181.1 GCA_017393775.1 Clostridia bacterium | reverse complement strand
GAATGGGCATTGCCCATCCGTTTCGATTGAAAAACGGACGAGCAATGCTCGTCCCTACAAAGAAATCCGCAATCCCGTCGGCGGCAACGAAAAAGTGATATGCGCCCTGCGGGCGCGTGATGTGCCTGTGGCGTGATGTTTGCGCTCCGCGCAAGTGATGTGTGATCTTCGATCACGTTCATGTGGATTCTCCGGAGGATCCTCTGCATATTTAAGCTCCCCTTGTCAGGGGAGCTGTCGCCGCAGGTGACTGAGGGGTAGCCGTATCTTGCGCGTAACTACTCTCCCGACGGGCTTCGCCCGCCACCCTCCCTGACAAGGGAGGGTCAAAACCATGAATCACATGCCGACTCTCATTGTCGAAGAACCTTCTTTTTTGTCATCCTGAGGAATCCCGCAGGGATGACGAAGGATCTTACAGATTCTTAGACTACGCCTCAGAATGACACACGAAGCCGGACTTGACGGGTTATTGCGGCTATGCTACAATCAAAACTGGGTTTAGACGGTCTGTGTCCTGTACTATTTGAGCTGTTTCGTGTATGATTTTGTGCAGAAAGGAGGGGGAGCGATGGATTTACAGAAGATCGGCGCATGCTTACGCGACCTTCGCAAAGAAAAGGGATTGACACAGGAACAGCTCGCGGAACGGTTCAACGTTTCGCAGCGCACCGTTTCCCGATGGGAGACCGGCACTGCGACGCCCGATCTTGACGTCCTTCTGCAGCTTGCGGATTTTTATGAGGTTGATTTACGTGCGCTTTTGAACGGCGAACGCGTCAATATGAAGATGACGGAGGAGACAATAGAAACTGTTCGGAAAGCTGCAATATTGACCAAGCAGAAAGAGAATAAACAAAAGAAAAAGTTTATTTGGTTGATAGCCGCTGTTTTTGGAATCAGTCTTATCATCGCTTTGCTGCTGTTCTCCCTTATAGGCAATTGTATAAGCAGCAGGATTCCCGGTCCAGTCAAACTCGGAGCGAATTATCAATTATTGACCGATACTTACGAAATGTATCAATGGTCATCAACTGATTATTTATCCGTCGCGGATAATCCGGGCTCCATAATTGTTGTTCCAACTTTTCAAAATGCTGATAAAAAAACATGGGCTTATAATCTAATACTAAATGTATACACAGCGGACTCGAAAACGGATGTCAAAGTATTGGATGCATTATTGGTTCTTCCGGATTCGACTGTAATAGCAGCTGCAATTTCTGATTCTTTTGTGTATGATCCATATAAGAAAGCAGATAACGGATTATTCTATAAAAGCGAAATAATATGTGAGAACTTTGCTGAAATAACTGATGCGGTTTTGAAATCCGAAAAGCAGATGACGTTATTGGTTGAATATTCTCTCAATAACGAGAGGAAAAGTCAAGAATATGATGTTCAGGTTTCTTCTTTACACTTGACGCTGTTTGATTTACTATTTGAATAAACCTATTGTGAAGCATCTTCGTTCAGCGGTTGCAACGGCAGCCGCTTTTCTTTTGCGAATCCCTTGCGTTTTTCTTTATTATCGCGTATAATACAGCTATTCCATGAAACAAGGCAGGTGGTTAGGAAGTGGACAGTAGTCCAAGTCCTCTTATACGATGGCTTTCGGAAGAAGCGGCAAATGAGATTGAAAGCGGCAATTTCCGAAGCGTCATCGGTCTGATCGTATTTTTCTTTGTGCTTTTGCTCGGCGGCGCATACTTCGCGGGGGCGGAAACCTCGCTCGCGTCCGTCAACCGCATCCGCATTATGAGCCGCGCGGATAACGGCTCGAAACGGGCAAAGCGCGTTCTCTATATCCTCGATCATTTTGACGAGGCGCTTACCACCATTCTCATCGGCAACAACATCATGCACATCGGCAGCGCGTCTTTGACCGCGCTTGTTGCGGTGCGCCTGAACTGGGGCAGCGCGGGCGCGACGGCGACGTCGCTTGTGACGACGCTGCTTGTATTCCTGCTTGCCGAAATGATCCCGAAGACGATCGCAAAGGCGTGCAACGAAAGCTTTGCACTGTTCGTCGCGCCGTCGCTGCGGCTTTTGATGCGTATTCTGTATCCGCTGAACTTCGTCTTTACGTCGCTGACAAACGGCGTCAAAAAGCTGTTCCGTGTGCAGGACGAGGAGGAGCCGACCGTCTCCGAGGAGGAGCTTCACGACATCATCGAAACGCTCGATGAGGAGGACGACATCGACGAGGACACGGCGGATCTGATGCAGTCGGCGCTCGATTTCACCGAGACGCCGGTCGGCGAGATCTTCGTGCCGCTTGAAAATGTCGAGACGGTCACGCTCGGCATGCACCCGACAGAGATCGTGAAGATCATCGAACAGACGAACCACAGCCGCCTGCCGGTCAAAAGCCGTGAAGGCGAGATCTGCGGCGTGGTGCAGATCCGAAAATATCTGAAAGAATACCTTCGGCGGCAGGGCCATGTTTCGCTTGCGCGCGTGATGGATAAACCGTATTATGTTACGGTCGGCACGCCGATCGACGAGCAGCTTGCGGGTATGAGCAAGGCAAAGACGCATATCGCGATCGTGCGCGACAACGACGGCAAGGTGCTCGGCATCCTGACGGTTGAGGACATCCTTGAGAAGCTTGTCGGCGAGATTTACGACGAGGACGACGTGGGAGGTGTTGCCGATGAGTAACACCGTGCGTTATATCCTGATTGTCG
>JAFOQN010000180.1 GCA_017393775.1 Clostridia bacterium | reverse complement strand
GCTGCGCCGAGGACAGCGGTCTTGCCCGCATAGTCCGCGGACCACTTGCCGCCGTTTGCCGCGAGGTCTTCGAGAGCGAGGACGACGGAATTGGTCAGACCCTTCATTGCGGAGGTGATGATGCAATCCGCTTCTGCGCTCTGGTCGACGTCAACGCCGATGACCTTGCCGTTTGCTTCGTTCGCCGCTGCAACTGCGCTCAGGTAGATGCCGCCGCCGCAAGCAAAGACGACTTCGGTGCCGTCGGTGAACCAGCCAGCCATCTTGATCTTGATATCGTCCGTCGGAGCAAAGCCGCCGCAATACCAGTACTTGATGGAGACGTCTGCTGCAACGCCCATTTCTTCAGCTGCCTTGTTTGCGCCCTGGACGAAGCCGTAGCCGTAACGAACGACTGCCGGAACCGCCATGCCGCCGAGGAAGCCGAGCTTCTTGTAGCCATCCTTAACGGCTGCATAGCCCGCAAAGAAGCCGGCCTGCTCTTCCTGATAAAGGATGTTGTGGGTGTTCTCAGTGGTGGTGTAGGTTGCATAGTCCGCAGAGTGGGGCTCGCCGTCGAGGAGCAGGAACATGACTTCCGGATAATCTGCCTGTACAAGGAAGATCGCCTCTTCGAAGAGGTAGCCCGGGCAAACGATCGCGTTTGCGCCGTTGGTGATCGCGGTCTTGATGGTCTCAACACGCGCTTCGGTGGAGTCCTCGGACGGACGATAGTAGTTGTAACCTTCGCCCTGCTTCATGCCGTTTGCTTCGCAGAACGCGACAACGCCTTCCCATGCGCCCTGGTTGAAGGACTTGTCATCGATGTTGCCGACGTCGGTGACCAGTGCAACGTTCAGAGCTGCGGGTGCTTCGGTCACTTCGGGCTCAGCGGGCGCTTCGGTGACTTCCGGCTCAGCGGGTGCTTCGGTGACTTCCGGCGCTGCGGGCGCTTCGGTCACTTCGGGCGCTGCGGGCGCTTCGGTGACGGTCGGCTGCTCCGTCTGCGGCTGCTGTGTCTGGCAGGCAACCAGCGCGAAGACCATTGCGAGAACCATCAGCATAGCAATGATTTTCTTCATAGTGTGTTTTTCCTCCTGATTTGTTTTTCCTGTTCTTTGCAGGATAATCAATTTGTACCCATATGTACGCACGTATTATAACAGATACTTTCTGAGAATGGAAGAGAAATCTTTCAAATTTTTCATAATTTTTTCATAATATCCGTCGCTTTGCATGTGATCATGTGATATAATATAACATATTTCGAAACGATCGGCTGACCGTTCAAAATCCGCATCGGGACGGTTCGGACGTTCTTTTTATTTGCGATGACAAAAGCCGACCGCATGCGCGATCGGCTTTATGTTTGTCTTGCGAAACGGTTTACTCCTCGTCCGCCTTGAAGTTTGCGAACAGGCTTGCGAGCGACGTGGTCGTCTGCGTGACGGGCGGCAGCTCGTATTCGCCGTCCTCGGAATTGCGGCGGCGGCGATCCGGACGGGATTCGCGGCGTTCGCCGTTGTCCTGCGCGCGGCGCGCGTTGCGCTCCTCGCGTTCCTTGTTCTGCTGCTCACGCTGTGCCTCGCGCTGCGCCTTGCGCTCCGCGTTCACGCGTTCACGCTCTGCCTTCTCCGCCGCAAGCTGCTCTGCGATCTCGGGATTCTCCTCGATAAGAGCGTCCTTGCGGGAAAGGCTGATGCGCTTTGCTTCGACGTTGACGTCGAGCACCTTGCAGCGAACGATGTCGCCGACCTTGATCTCGTCTTCGACCTTCTCGATCCGGTGGATGCCGACCTGAGAAATGTGGATGAGACCGTCGATCGTCGGCTCAAGCGCGACGAACGCGCCGAACGGGACGATGCGGACGACCTTGCCCTCGACGATGCTGCCGATCGGGTACTTCTCAGCCGCCTTGGTCCAGGGCTTCGGCTGGAGCTGCTTGTAGCCCAGACCGATCTGTTCCTTCTCGCGGTCAACGCGGAGGATCAGCACTTCGATCTCCTGACCGATGGAGAGCGCATCGCTCGGATGCTTGACTCTGCCCCATGCACAGTCGGTCACGTGTACGAGACCGTCAAGACCGCCGATGTCGACGAACGCGCCGAAATCGGTGATGCGGCGGACAACGCCGTGGACCTTCTCGCCGACGACGAGCGCGTCCCACTTGGCTGCCTTCGCTGCCTTGGCTTCCTCAACGAGAACCTGCTTGATGGAAGCGACGATACGCTTCTTGGCCTTGTCCGCTTCGAGGACCTTGACCTTAACGGTCTTGCCGACGTAATCGTTGAGATTCTCAACGTATTTGGTAGAAACGTGCGAAGCCGGAATGAAAGCGCGAACGCCGTTGATATCGGCGATCAGACCGCCCTTGACGACTTCCTTGATCACTGCCTCAAAGGTCTTGCCTTCGACATCCTCTGCGAACATTTCGTCCATCAGCTTTCTGCCTTCGACATTCTTGCGGGAAAGGCGGACATTGCCTTCGCCGTCGTTGACCATAAGGACCTCTACGTCGATGCTGTCACCCTCTTTGACAACGTCTTCCGCACGGACTTCGGGATCCGCGGAGAATTCTCCCTTCGGAATCACGCCGTCGGCCTTGTAACCGATGTTGACGAATACTTCGCCGTCCACGATCTGGAGCACGGTGCCCGTGATCATCTGGCCCGGACGGATCCGCTTCACGGTC
>JAFOQN010000179.1 GCA_017393775.1 Clostridia bacterium | reverse complement strand
CTTTCAGTTCCATGCAACTCGCCTCCCGTGAATATATAATCTACAATTCTATTATAGCGGTACTGTTTGTGCATGTCAAAGGGTTTTCCGGAACTTTTTGACGTTACTCTGCAACAGCCTTCAAAAGCTGTTCGAGCGCCGCAATGCGCAGGCACAGGCAGAACACGTCGATCGCGATTGTAAGCTCTTCGACAGGCGGAAGCGTCGGCGCAATACGGATATTGCTGTCGAACGGATCCTGTCCGTAGGGATAGGTAGCGCCTGCGGGTGTCATCGTGACGCCGGCTTCCTTTACAAGCTGAAGTGCGCGCTTTGCGGTCTGAGGCATCGCATAGAGGCTTACGAAGTAGCCGCCCTTCGGACGGTTGTAACGACCGATCCCGCGGGAGACGATCTCACGGTCAAGCGCGTCGCAGACGGCGTCGAACCGCGGCTTCAGGATCGCTGCGTGCTTTTTCATCAGCGCAAGCGTCGTCGGCTTGTCCTTTAAGAAGCGCACATGGCGGAGCTGGTTGACTTTGTCAAAGCTGATGATCTGCACGCCGAGCGTTTTCTGGAAATACGCGATGTTCGCTTCGCTTGCGCACATGCAGGAAATGCCTGCACCGGGGAAGGTGACCTTCGAGGTGGACGCAAATTCATAGACCATATCCGCGTTGCCGTATTCGGCGCAGATTTTCAGGATATCGGGGAAGGGAATGTAATCGCCGTCAAACTCATGGATGCAGTACGCATTGTCCCACATCAGCGCAAAGTCCTGCGCGGCGGGCTTCATCGAAGCGAGCGCATGGATCACGCGGTTCGAATAGATGATGCCGTCCGGGTTCGAATACTTCGGCACGCACCAGATACCGACCACGGTCGGGTCCTTGATCCACTGCAGCACGGCGTCCATATCGGGACCTTCTTCGGTCATGGCAATCGGGATCAGCTCCATGCCGAAGAACTCCGTGATGCGGAAATGACGGTCATAACCCGGCGCGGGGCAAAGGAAACGAAGCTTGCCGCGCTTGGACCACGGTTCCTCACTGTTGAGAAGACCGTGCGAAAATGCGGTTGCGATCAGATTGTACATGAGCTGTAAAGAAGCGCTGCCGCCGACGATGACTTCGGAGGGCTTGACGTCGAGCAGTTCGCCGAAGAGCTTTCTTGCGGACGGAATGCCGGCGAGGTTGCCGTAGTTACAGACGTCCAGCGCGTCGTCATAGCAGTCGTCGCGGTCGGACAGGACCTTCAGCATATCGTTGGAAAGATCGAGCTGCGCTTTGCCGGGCTTGCCGCGCGACATATCGAGCTTCAGACCCTTTGCCTTGACTGCGTTATACGCTTCGGTTACGGTTTTCAATTCTGCCTCCAGGGCGGATTTGTCCAGTTGAGAATACGGGATCATAAACGTCTCCTTTCGACTTCTTATAAATTGATTATAACATGAACAGCAGGAAAGTCAAATGATATAAAACTGCTTCCGGAAGGTTCGCCGCTCATCCGGCGGATCGAATTCCGGTTGATTGACATCTCATATGTCCGGCGATATAATAGTGGCATTGAAAAAAGGAGGGGCATCATTGATGAAATCATTGAAAGTATTGCAGACGTTTGCGAAGATCGGAAGGATCCTCAGCATGGTCGCATTCATTCTCAGCATTGTTGCCGGGGCGTTCTGCATCGCCGGCATTTTCAGCCTTTTGGTTTTCCCGGACGGCGGGTTCAAGCTGTTCGGTGTAACGATCCGCGGATTGGTGGAAAAAGAAGCGGACATCAGTCTGTCAACCATGTATGCGACGATGTCCTGCGGGATCATCCTTTGCGCAGGGGAAGCCGTGCTCGCAAAGTTTGCGGAGCGCTATTTCAAAAATGAGCTTGCCGCCGGCACGCCGTTCACGTTTGACGGCGCAAAGGAACTGATGCGGCTCGGCATCCTTTCGATCTGTATTTCGACCGGAACGGCGATCCTTGCGGCGATTGTATACGGCATTTTCAAGCTCGCCGCGCCGGATGTGGCAGAACCGAGCATCCGTAACGGCGCATCGGTCGGCATCGGTGTGATGATGATCGTCGGCAGCTACCTGTGCAGGCACGGCGCGGAGATCTCCGAAAAAAAGGAAGCGTAACGGAAAACCAGGCAAACAAAAAGGACGGCGAGCCGTCCTTTTTTCGTGCTTATTGTTTGTTCAGCGTTTCGTCCAGAAGCCTTGCGGCGGAAGCGACAAAGCCCATGCACGGACGCGAATGATAGAACTTCGCGTCGCGCGGGGTGGGGGCGGGATCGTTCTGCTCGTTCTCGTGCAGCGCTAAAAGCTCGCGGCAGATGATCGAGCCGTTCTCCTCCCGGAACTTGTTCGCAAGCGCCTGTACGTTTGCGTAGTGCGCTTTCTTCGCTTCCGGATCATTGAGATCGTCGTAGCCCTTCAATAGCCCGTAGACCATCATCATGCCGGAAACCGCGCCGCAGACCTCGCGAAGCCGCCCGATACCGCCGCCGAATGAGGAAGCGAGACGCGCAGCCGTTTTCCCGTCCATGCCGAGATCATCCGCATACGCCATCACGACTGCCTGCGCGCAGTTTGCACCGTCCGTAAAGTACTGTAAAGCTTTCTCTTCGTGTGTCATAGCGCTTCGATCTTCTTTGTGAGCTCGTTCAGCCAGTCGCCCTCATATAGCTCAATGAGACCTGCGTCGCATGCGGCGGCAAGCTTCGGGTTGATCGGGATGCGGCAGACGGTTTCAATGCCGTTTTCTTCTGCGATCTTCTCAATGTGGCTTTCGCCGAACAGCTTGTGCTGCTTGCCGCAGTCGGGGCACTCGAAATAGCTGTAGTTTTCCACAACGCCGAGCACGGGGATATTCATCATGTTCGCCATGTTGACCGCCTTTTGTACGACCATGCCGACGAGCTCCTGCGGGGAGGTAACGACGACGACGCCGTCGATCGGCAGGGACTGGAACACGGTGAGAGGCACGTCGCCCGTTCCCGGAGGCATGTCGATGAACATGATATCGACATCCTTCCAGATGACATCGGTCCAGAACTGCTTGACGGTTCCGGCAATGATCGGTCCGCGCCACACGACGGGATCGGTCTCGTTTTCAAGCAACAGGTTGATCGACATCATGTCGATGCCGAGCTTCGACGTGACGGGGAAGATGCCGATGTCGCTGCCGGTCGCCTTTTCGTGCACGCCGAACGCGTTCGGGATTGAGGGACCGGTGATGTCCGCGTCGAGAATCGCAGTGTGATCACCGTTGCGCATCGCGTTGACCGCGAGCAGCGACGTGACCAGCGATTTGCCGACGCCGCCCTTGCCGGACAGAACGGCGATAACCTTTTTCACGGAGGAGTAGTGGTTCAGCTTTGCGCGAAAATCGTTTTCTTCCGTACGTTCGGAGCAGCTCTGCGCGCAGCTGCTGCAGTCATGGGTACATTCGCTCATGATTGAGGTTCCTTTCCGGCGCCGTTATGCTTACGACGCCTTCGATTTTTGAAATGTTTTTTCTCGTTTTCAGATCGTTCTCCGAACAATCATTATAGCCGACTTTCCCGGAAAGTCAATCCAAAAGATAGGATAGCGCTTCGCCGATCTTTTCATGCACGCAAAGCGTCGCTTCGTGGTCGCGCGGCGTAGGAGATAGGTTGATGACGATCAGCGTGTCGCCGCGGAAATAGTCGATCAGTCCAGCAGCAGGATACACTGCAAGCGATGTTCCGCCGACGATCATGGTATCGGCTTCGCGAATGCTGCGGATCGCGTCGGTCACAACGCTGTTGTCGAGTCCTTCGCCGTAGAGCACAACGTCCGGCTTGATCATTCCGCCGCAGTCACAGGTCGGCACGCCCTTCATCTGCATGATCTGATCGAGCGAGTAGAACCGGCGGCATTTGGTACAGTGATTCCGGTAGACGCTGCCGTGCAGCTCGCAGACATGCCTGCTGCCTGCCGCCTGATGCAGACCGTCGATGTTCTGCGTGACGACCGCATTGAGCTTGCCGATCTCTTCGAGCTTTGCAAGCGCCTTGTGCGCCTTGTTCGGCTTTGCGTCGGGATAGATCAAATACTTTTTGTAATAATCATAAAAAATCTCCGGATAATCCTCGAAAAAGTCGATCGACAGCAGCGTTTCCGGCGGCACGCCGTACGCTTTGATCGCCTTGAACACACCGTCGCTCGAACGGAAATCCGGGATCCCGCTTTCGGTGCTGAGTCCCGCGCCGCCGAGAAAGACGATCTTTTTGGCTTGATCCAGGTATTCTCGAAGGGTATTCATCTGCTGCTCCTCCATATCGTTGAAATATCGTTTTTGATCTGTTATACTGTTTGTATGACAGAACAAAGACCGTGGTTCCATACGCGCCCGATGGCGTACGCCGCGCTCGGCGCGATCCTTGCAGCGATCCTCGCATCGCTTGCACCGGATTGGGTCCTGCTTTCGCTATGCGCGGTTCTGATTCCGGTCTCGGTGTTCCTGTTTCGCAGAAGAAGCGTGTTCTTCCTGCTGCCGATCGCTGCGTTCTTTGTCCTTGTACGGACCGTGCTGCTCCCGACGGAGATCCCTGCGGGCGCCGTTTCAACCTTTCTTTCCAATTTGCGCGGAAATCTGGTCGGCAACGCGGACGCGCTCTTTTCCGACGAAGCCGCGACGGCAAAGGGGATACTGCTCGGCGATCGCACGGCGATGACGGCAGGGGAGTATGCACAGTACGCGCAAAGCGGGCTTTTGCATCTGTTCGCCGTTTCCGGACTGCACGTCACGATCCTGGTCGGCATGATCGGCAAGCTCATCCGTACGGAGCATAAGTGGCTCTCATTCGGCGTACTGACGCTCATTCTGCTGTTTCTCTGTGCGGTCACAGGCTTTTCGGCTTCCGTTCTGCGCGCGGCGTTCGTGTTGATCGCACTTCGGCTTTCCGACATGCGGGAACGGCAGGCGGATATGCCTTCCGTGCTTTGCTTTGCGTTCTGTATGACGCTTTTGTGCGAGCCGTTCGCGTATCAAACGGTAAGCTTTCAGCTTTCGTTTGCCGCGATGGGCGGCATGACGTTGTTTGCGGCAAGGTTCAGAAGAATGCTTCCGAAAACGCTTCGCTCTTCACTGATCGCACGCGCGCTGTTCGGCGCGATTGCAGCCATGATCGGCATGCTGCCGCTGACCGCCTATTACTTCCAAACGCTCGCATGGATCTCGATCCCGCTTTCGATCGTGCTGATCCCGACGATGCCGGTCATTCTGCTGTTCGGCTTCCTTTCCGTGACGCTGTACGGGCTTTTGCCGCAGCTTGCCGTGATCCTTTCCTATCCGGCATACGGCGCGATCAAACTGATTTCGATCGTTACGCAGAATCTGGACGTTCCGATGCTGCGCCTTCCGGCGCCGCATGTTGCGACGATCGTGCTTTATTACGTTGCGCTGCTTCTGTGCTCACCGCTGTTTCTTCCGAATCGGAAGCGACCGCCATGGATCGGACTCGGCGCGCTGGCGCTTGCGACGGTTCTCTGGTTCCTGTTATAAAAAGAAAGACGGGCAGATGGTTCACATCTGCCCGTTGTTTGATTATTTCCGCAGGAAGGCGGGGATGTCCAGCTTGTTTGCGGGACGTTCATTATAGTCTCTGCGAACGCCGGCGGAAGGATCACGGTACAGCGGTTCCGCGGGCTTTCTTTCCGGTTCGGTCATCTCCGGTTCGGGCGTTCTCTCGGGTTCCGCATAGGTGCGGGCGGAGAAGGCGTTCTGTGCGGATGCGGGACCGGGCTGCGGCGCGGCGCCGCCGAACAGACGGGGCTCTGCAAAGCTGCGCTTTGCGGGAGCGCCTCCCATCTTGAGATCGCTCTTATCCTGATCCGCACGATCGAAACCGGTCGCGATGACGGTGATACGGAGCGTGTCGCCCATGCTTTCGTCGATGTCCGCACCGAAGATGATGTTCGCTTCGGGATCGGCATTTTCGGCAATGATGCCGGCGGCTTCGTTGACTTCGAGCAGAGACAGGTCGCTGCCGCCTGTGATGTTCATCAGGATGCCCTTTGCGCCCTTGATGGAGGTTTCGAGAAGCGGGCTTTCGACCGCCTGGCGGGCCGCTTCGCTTGCGCGCTTTTCGCCGACGGCGGAACCGATACCCATGTGCGCCATACCTTTTTCCTTCATGATCGTCTTGACGTCCGCAAAGTCGAGGTTGATCATTGCCGGGACGGCGATCAGATCGGAAATGCCCTGGATGCCTTGACGGAGCACGTCGTCCGCAACGCGGAGCGCATCCGGAAGGCTGGACTTGCCGACCAGCGAAATGAGCTTATCGTTCGGGATCGTGATCAGCGTATCGACCGCAGGCTTCAGCGTTTCGATACCTTGTTCCGCATTGCGCATGCGAACACGGCCTTCAAAGGTGAAGGGCTTCGTCACTACGCCGACGGTGAGGATGCCGAGCTCCTTTGCCGCATCCGCGATGACCGCGGCTGCGCCGGTGCCCGTTCCGCCGCCCATACCGGCGGTGATGAAGATCATATCGCTGCCCTTCAGCGCTTCGATGATGGCGTCGCGGCTTTCTTCCGCTGCCTTGCGGCCGATCTCGGGATCCGCACCTGCGCCGAGCCCCTTGGTCAGCTTTTCGCCGATCTGGATCTTTTTCTGCCCTGCGCTCAATGCCAGCGCCTGCTTATCGGTATTGACCGCGATAAACTCAACGCCCTGCAGACCGTACTGGACCATGCGATTGATCGCATTGCAGCCTGCGCCGCCGACGCCGACGACACGGATCTGCGCAAAGTTTGTGCTTTCTACATTGGTTTCTAACATGGATGGTGGTTCCCCCTTTGGTTATTTCATGAAGAAATCCTTCAATTTTTGCAGAAACGTCTTTTCGTCCGGCTTCTGCTGTACCGGGCGATCCTCGGCGCGGTTTGCGCGAAGGACAAAGTTCAGAGCGCCGAACGCGCTGCAGTAGTTGGGCGAGGACAGACGCGGCGTCCACGGCATGTCCCGCTTGATCGGAAAGCCCAACGCTTTTTTGAGAAAGTCGAGCGATCCTCGCATCATCAACAGCCCGCCGCCGGATAGATACACGATCGGGCGTGATTCCAGATTGACCTGCAGGTTATTGAGCTCCTCCCGGATGTGCGCCGCAAGATCGTTTGCACGCGCCTCGATGATGTAGGCGATCGTGCTGTTCTCGACACGCTTCGTCGCAGTCTCGGAACGGAGGATCTCTGTCTTATCCCCATAATCGAGCGAGAAAACGAACCGGCGCTTTGCCTGCTCGGCGGACTGGAGCGTTACATCCAGCCCGAAGGACAAGTCCGACGCGAACTGATAGCCGCCCATCGGGATCGTGGCGACGCCGGTCAGCGCGGCGTTTTCGATCACGCAGATGTCCGTCTGCCGATAGCCGACGTCAATCAGCACGGCGGGGCGGACACGTTCTTCCTCGGGTATCAGCATCGTCGCTTCGCCGAGGATCCCGCTGACGCACATCGAGATCTCGATCCCGAGATCGTCCAGCGCGTTCTGGATCGTTTCGATATAGTCCTCGCGCACGAACATATGCGCAATCAGTCCCGAGACCTCCTCGGTCACAATGCCCTGCGGCAGCTCCGAAGAGGACACGCCGTCGACCAGGAAAAAGACGGGGGTGCTGTGCATCAGCACATGCCCCGGCGGCGTCTCGATCTTCTGAAAAGAAAGATTGATCAGACGATCGACGTCCGTCGGATCAACGACGCGCGGCTGATTGCCGAGCGTCAGCGTCATATCCGAAAGAACAAGCTTCGAGAACGTGAGCGGTACTGTGACCGCGATATCGCGGATGCGCGTACGGGATTCCTGCTCCGCTTGCTGGATCGCATCGACGATCGCGTCCCTGAGACTCTGCTTGTCCGGTATGGTATCCTCCAGATATCCGTCGCAACCGGAAACACCGGCACCGTGCACGACGATGCCGCCTTTATCTAAAACGCTGCCCGAAAGACATACCACCTTCGAACTGCCGATGTCCAATATCGCAGCAGGCTTCATAGCATTCCTCCGCAAAGATAACTATATTATAGCAAAGGATTCCTGAAGTCGCAACATTTTTCCGTCGGATTCTTGACCGTTTTGAAAATTTTAACATGTAAATGTGTCATAATTGTATTATTTTTGAATACAATCCGCACTTTATATCAGGAAACAACTTGTTATTCGGACCAAAGAACGGTACAATAGCGGCATGCAGGTATTGGATCTTGATCTGGATTTTTTCTTAAGCGACTGCTGTCCGCTTGCGCCGAAAGGGGAACGTCCCGCTTCCGCTTGCGCAAGTCCGTGGACGGAAGCCGCCGTCGTTTCGTTTTTGGAAAACGGGCTGGGACTCAGCACGGCGCATCCGATCCCGGGATGCATCACCGAAACACATGACGGCGCGCTGTCGTTCTGGCAGGAACGCATGGACGCGGGAATGCTCACAAAACCTTTTTCGGTGGTGCATGTCGATGCGCACGCCGATCTCGGCATCGGAAAGCCCGGGCCGGGATTTGTATTGAACAATGTGCTCGGCATCCCGCCAAAGGAGCGCGACCGCTTTTCCCGCTACTGCGAACAAAAGCAGCTTGATGAGGCAAACTATCTGTTGTTCGCGCTTGCATTCCGCTGGATCGACGCGCTGACGCTCGTCCGCGATCCGTTTTCCCGCCCGGATCTGCCGCCGTTCTGCGTGCGAGACGGGGAAGGATATCGTCCGATTCGATTGGAATCGTTCGTCTCCAGGCTCTTTGAAGGACGTTACGGACCGGAACCGGAGATCCCGTTTACGGTGTACAACGATCCCGCTGCGGTTTGCATCCGGGAACCGTTCGTCTGCATGAACCTTGCGGTCTCGCCGCGCTATGCGCCGGAAAGCGCAGACGCGCTGATCCCCGTGATCGCGCAATATATGACGCTTGTACAGAGCGCAAAACCGTGGTATACTGAATAAAACAACGGGGGACATGAAGATATGAAATGGCTGGAGCTGACGGTCTATACGACCGATGAGGGTATCGATACGGTCTGTGCCGCATTGAACGGCGCGGGCATTACGGGACTTTCCATCGAGGAAAGCCACGAAAAGGCGTACGCGTTTTTGCGCGAAGCCGCGATCTTCTGGGACTTTGCCGATCTGGACAAGATCGGCACGGACACGCCCTGCGTCAAGGGCTATGTCGCAGACTGTCCGGAGAATCTGCCGACCGTTGAAGCGGCAAAGGCGGCGATCGGGCGCCTGAAAACGCTCGACCTCCCGATCGAACTCGGCACGCTTCTTGTGACCGTCGTTTCGGTTGACGAAGAGGATTGGGCAAACAACTGGAAAAAGTATTATAAGCCGCTCCCGATCGGCAGCCGGCTTCTCGTTCTGCCGTCCTGGGAGGAACGTCCCGAAACGGACCGGATCGTCCTGAAGCTCGACCCCGGTATGGCGTTCGGCACCGGCGCGCATCACACGACGCGGATGTGCCTGGAGTTTCTCGAAAAGACCGTCAAGGCGGGCGATACCATGCTGGATCTCGGATGCGGCAGCGGCATCCTTTCGATCGCGGCAAGGCTTTTGGGCGCGACTGACGCGACGGCGGTGGACATCGATCCGATCGCGGAGTCGATTGCCTATGAAAACGCCGAAATGAACGGCATCGGAAAGGATCGCTACAAGGTCCTGATCGGCAACGTGCTTTCCGATACAAAACTTCAAAAGAAGATTGCCGGACAATATCCTGTGGTCGCGGCGAACATCGTCGCGGACGTCATCATCGCACTTGCGCCGATCGCGCGTCCGCTCGTGGCGCCCGGCGGCGTATTCCTGGTTTCCGGCATCATCGACGAGCGCGTCGACGAGGTCGTAACGGCATTGCAGAATAACGGTTTTACCGTTGCGGAACACAGCCAAGCGGAGGGCTGGAACGCCTTCCTCTGCAAATAATATGCATCGCTTTTTTACGAATGAGATCCAACCGAATACCGCTGTGGTCCGGGGGGACGACGTCAAGCACATCGCAAAGGTCCTGCGACTGCGCGCGGGCGACGTCGTGCAGCTTTGCGACGGAAACGGCAGGGAGTGCAACGCAGTGATCCGCAGTATCTCGCCTGACGCAGTCACATTCGATACCGAGCCGTGGCGCGAAGCGACAAGCGAACCGCTTGCAAAGATCACGCTGTTCCAGTGCCTGCCGAAAGCCGGAAAGATGGAAACGATCATTCAAAAGTGCGTCGAGCTCGGCGCGTGCAGCTTTGTGCCGGTGCAGTCCGAGCGCTGCGTCGTCGTACTGAAACCGCCGTATGAGGGGCGGATCGAGCGCTGGCAGCGTGTCTCGGAGGAAGCGGCAAAGCAGAGCCGCCGCGGCGTGATCCCGAAGGTACAGCTTCCGGTCGCGCTGGACAAGCTGGATTTTACCGAATTTGATACGGTTCTCGCCGCCTACGAAAACGAGCAGACGGTTTCACTGAAAACCGCGCTGCGTGAACGGTGCGGCAAAGCAATTGCGATCGTGGTCGGTCCCGAAGGAGGCTTCTCCGAAGCGGAGGTCAAAACGCTTGTTCAGAAAGGCGCGCGGTCGGTTTCGCTCGGCACGCGCATCCTGCGCACGGAGACCGCGGGCATGGCGATGACGGCGCAGATCCTATACGAGGTGGAGCCGTGAAAGCTGCATTCTATACCCTTGGCTGTAAGGTCAATCATTATGAAACGCAGGCAATGGAGGAGCTGTTTCGAAACGCCGGACATACGGTCGTGCCATTTGAGGACGAAGCGGACGTATATATCGTCAACACCTGCACGGTCACGCAGATCAGCGATAAAAAATCGCGTCAGATTCTGTCGCAGGCGCACCGCAGAAACCCGGATGCGCTGATCGTCGCGGTCGGCTGCTATGCCGAGGTCGCAAAGGATACGGTATCCGATCTTCCGGGCGTGTCGCTTGTGCTCGGCACCGAGGGACGAAAGGACATTGTACGGCTTGTAGAACAGGCAGCCGCCGGATGCGTCGTGCCGAATTATCCCGCTCCGTTCGAACGTCATGCTTTCGAGGAGCTTTCCGCACAAAAGGACAGCCGGACGCGCGCGACGCTGAAGGTGCAGGACGGGTGTGTGAGCTTTTGCAGCTACTGCATCATTCCGTTTGCCCGCGGCGCGCTGCGTTCGCGGACGCTCGAAAGCACCAAGCACGAGCTCATAATGCTTGCGGAAAACGGCTACCGCGAGGTCGTTCTGACCGGTATTCAGCTTTCGGCATACGGCGTTGATCTGAAGGACAAGCCGGAGCTATCCGACCTGATCTCGCTTGCCGACGGGATCCCGGGACTGGAGCGTTTGCGGCTCGGTTCCCTGGAGCCGCGGGTGATCACGGATCGGTTTTTATCGGTTGCACAAAACAGCCGTACGCTTTGCCGCCAGTTCCATTTGTCGCTGCAGAGCGGTTCCGACACGGTTTTGAAACGTATGAACCGCCGCTACACGACGGCGGAATACCGCCATGCGGTCGAGCGTATCCGCGCAGTCATGCCGGACGCGGCGATCACGACGGACATCATTGCGGGCTTTGTCGGAGAGACGGAGGAGGAGCATCGGGAAACCATGCGCTTTGTCGAGGAGATCGGTTTTGCGCGGATCCATGTATTTCCGTATTCACGCCGCAAGGGTACGAAGGCGGACGCCATGGAGGGACACCTGCCGCGGGCATTGAAGGAAGCGCGGACAAGGGAACTGATCGCGCTCGGCGAACGTCTGGAAGAAGCGTTCATCGACGAACAGCTCGGCAAGACCGTCGACGTCATCATGGAGGACGACGGGACCGGTTATACTGGGAATTATATCCGCGTGCGGTGTGACGGCGCATGCGGCGAAACGATTCGGGTCAAACTGACCGCGCGGGAGGGAACGACCGCGATCGGTATCAAAGAATAGGAGGACTTTACTATGTGTT
>JAFOQN010000178.1 GCA_017393775.1 Clostridia bacterium | reverse complement strand
GAACGACTTGAACAGGACGCACTTACCCTCCATGACCGGCATACCGGCTTCGGGACCGATGTCGCCCAAGCCCAAAACCGCGCTCCCGTCGGTGATGACCGCGCAGAGGTTGTGACGGCGGGTCAGCTCGTAGCTCTTGTTGATATCCTTCTGGATCTCGAGGCACGGCTGCGCCACACCGGGGGTGTACGCCAAGCTCAGGTCGTCCTTCGTAGCGACCGGAACCGTTGCGATGACTTCGATCTTGCCCTTCCATTCTCCGTGTAACCGGAGCGATTCTTTTGCGTAATCCATGTATATACTCCTTTGATCTTATTACTTTCTTGTGAGCACGGCCTTGACCTGCGCCTCGATGTGCGCGGCGGTCAGGCCAAAGCGTTCCTGCAGGTATCCGACCGTGCCGACCTCGCCGAACTCGTCCTCGACCGCAACGCATTGGGCGGGGACAGGGCAGCGCTCTGCGAGCACTTCGAGGATCATGCTGTAAAGCCCGCCGTGGCGGTTTCCGTTCTCTGCAACGACGACGGCGCCGCATTTTTTCGCCCAATCCGCGACCGCGTCCGCGTCGATGGGCTTGATCGTAAAGCAATCGACGACCGCAGCGCTGATGCCCTGCGCTTCGAGAGAAGCGGCAGCTTTCATTGCCTCGTGCAGCATGATGCCTGCGGCAAAGATCACGACGTCTGTACCCTCTTTGAGCGTCACGGCCTTGCCGATCGGAAGTACGGCGCCATCCTCATAAACCTTCGCGTACTGCTTTCTGCCGACGCGGATATACTTGATGCCGGAGCGGTTCACGCACTGGCGGAGAACGCTTTCGAGGCAGGTCGGGTCGGACGCGTCGATCACGGTCGCACCGGGCAGCGCGTTATATAGCGCGACGTCCTCGAACGGCATATGCGTGCCGCCGTTCATTGCCGCGGTGACGCCGGGGTCAGTGCCGATCACGGTGATATCGTTCTTTGCGTAGCCGCCGGACAGGAAAATCTGGTCGTAGATGCGGCGCGACGCGAACGTGCCGAAGCTGTGGATGATGGGCTTAAAGCCTGCCGCTGCGAGACCCGCCGCAACGCCCGCCATGTTTGATTCCGCAATGCCGCAGTCGATCGCACGGTCTGTGTGGGTTTTCGACCACTTCAAAGTGCCGGAGCAGCTCATGAGGTCAGCGTCAAGGAAGATCACGTCGGGATCGCTTTCGACGAGACTTGCAACCGTTTGACCGATCACGTCTTTACAGAGACGCGGATCCATTTCACCGTTATAAACAACTTTTGTCATGGCTTCAGCCCTCCAATGCATCGAGCTTTGCGGAAAGCTCTGCGGTCCAGTTTGCAAACCGTTCGTCGGTAACCGGCATGCTGTGGTTCATCGCGGTGTTCTCGACCTCGTCGACGCCGTGCCCTTTGATCGAGTCGAGCACGATCGCGTACGGCTTGTCGCCGCCGTTTCTGGTGCGTTCCAAAGCAGCAGCGATCGCTTCCACGTCGCCGCCGTCAACCTTGACGGTATCGAAACCGAACGCTTCCATCTTTGCGACAAAATCGCCCATCGGCAGGACTTCGTCGAGATAGCCGTCCAACTGACGCTTGTTCCAGTCAATCAAAACGACGAGGTTGGAAAGCTTTTTCGCGCTTGCGAACAGAAAGGATTCCCAGCACTGACCTTCCTGCATTTCGCCGTCGCCGACGATCAGGAATACGCGGTTTTTGCGGCCTTTCAGCTTGTTGCCGAGCGCAAGACCCGCCGCCTGCGACGTGCCCTGACCAAGGGATCCGGTCGTCATATCCACGCCGGGGGTCTTGTTGCGGTCGCAGTGGCTCGGAAGCCGTGTGCCCCCGCGGTTCAGCGTCTTGAGCTCTTCATAGGGGAAGAAGCCCAAAAGCGCAAGGGTCGCATACACCGCAGGACCTGCATGTCCCTTCGACATGACAAGACAGTCCCGATCCGGCCATTTCGGATCGGCGGGGTTCACGCGCATCTCACGCCCGTACAGAACGGCAAGTGCGTCGGATATGCTCAGAGCGCCGCCGACGTGACCGGAGCCGATGGAGTGGATCGCTTCGAGCGCTGCCATGCGGATTTTGAGAGCAAACGCTTCGATCGCTTTTTTCTCTTGGTTTTCCATAGCTTCCTCCTTTTTGGTTTCCGGCGGAGCGCGCCGCCGGTTCGCTGATATATCCTTATCAGTATAACATCACTGCGGCCCGTCCGCAATGGTTTTGCCCGAAAAATACCGTTCAGCCGACGAGAAATATGAGCGGATTTCCGGTTGTCGTGACCGTTCCGCTTTGCACCGTGCAGTCGGTCCCGGAGAGCAGCTCACGGTATGCGCCGTCCGGAAGCGGGACTGCAGCCGCGGCGGGCTTGCCGCGCATGCTGAGGATCCCGACCGCCTTGCGGTCATCAAGTGTCCATGTTGAAACGATCACATCGTTTTCCTGTGCTTCGAGCGAATAGACGCCGTCAGAAAACAGCGGATCCTTCTTCATGGTGATCAACTTTTTGAGAAGCGCTTCATGTATCGGCTCGCCCTCGCGCAGAACCGGATCGGCGTCGAACAGCGACGGCGTACGGTCCGCCGCCCATTCCTGCCCGCAGTAAAGCAGCGGCATACCCTTTTGGAAGAAGTTCCAGCAAAGCCAGTTTTCCCGCACGACGGGATCGGGAAACAGCGCCGCCGTGCGCGGGCGGTCGTGATTTTCCGTATTGCGCAGTTTCACATAATTCGCGGGATAGGTGCTTTCCTGCCGCTCGAGCGCCTTGACGTAAGCGGAAAGCGGGATCTTACCTTCCGCATATGCGATAAAGTCTTCATAAATATCATAGTCGTAGCAGATATCGAACGCCCGATAGAGCTCGGAATCGGACAGCGCGACGAGCCCCTGCATCCGGTTATAGCGAATAAATCCGTGTTCGACCGATTCGGCAAGCCAGATGCAGTTCTTATGAACCGCTTCCACGCGCGCTCTCGCCTGCAGCCAGAAATCGAGCGGGACCATCGCCGCAACGTCACAGCGAAACCCGTCGACATACTTCGCCCAGAAGCACAGCGTATCAATGAGCTCGTTCCAAAGTCCCGGCACATCGAAGTCAAGATCGATGATGTCGGTCCAGTCGCCGACGTGGTTGCCGAATGAGCCGTCAGGCTTTCGATAGAAGTATTCGGGATGCGTATTCAAAAGCACGGAATCCGGCGAGGTGTGGTGGTATACCACATCGATCAGAACCTTCAGTCCGAGCGCGTGCGCGGTATCCGTGAGATGCACAAAATCGTCCATCGTGCCGAACTCCGGATTGACCGCGCGGTAGTCGCTGATTGCATACGGCGAGCCGAGAATGCCCTTGCGCTTCACCGTTCCGATCGGATGGATCGGTAAAAGCCAGATCGCGTCCACGCCAAGCGCGCGGATTCGGGGAAGGTCCGCTTCGACCGCACGGAACGTGCCGCCGAAATTGCGGATGAAGATCGAGTACAGAGTCATGTTTCGAAGCTGCATGGAATAAACCTCCTTGCATTTACGGCTCGTCCGGCGCGTAGGTCATAGAGAGTTTAAAAAGCTTCTGTCCCTCGCTTTCACCGGCAAGCAGAAATGTGTCGCCGACCTGCTCACCTTTCAGCGTGATCTCGGCGTCGGGCAGCGCTTCACGTGAATACTCGGTGCAGACGCGGCAAAGATCACGCTTGCGCAGTGCGTCCGGCATGCGGTCCTCGGCAAGGTCGAAGTAGCGGGTGTTGTTCATATGCCCGTTTTGATCGACGTAGCTGTATGGGACGATGAACGTCGTGGTTACATCCGTTTGCGGCGCCTGCGGCGGGCGGGGGAGCGCTGTCTCCAGTCCCGTCTGCATGCCGGGTACCGCAATGCCGCATTGCTCCGGAAACACGGCCTTGCGCGTGTTCCGATCCATCAATGCCCACAGGGAGCTCGCTTCGATCAGCGCGTTGTCCCGTTCGTCCGTGACACGGTAGTAGCGCGGAAACAGCAGATGCTTCGGTTTCCCCGGCCAGGTGACGATCCGCACGGATTCGTCGTAGACCGGCATGCGAGAAACGTTTGCCTGCTGCAGCGTCACGATCCACAGAATGCCGCGATCCAGAGTCTTTTCACGTCCTGCGCCGAGCAGGGCGGCATGATCGGTCGCTGCTTCCTGCAGCAACGTAAACAGCCGCGAAAGCCGCAGCCTTTGCTTCATATCGGTATCGGAATATACGATGCGGTAGTCTCGTTCAAAAGGATTCATGCATTCCATACGTCTTTCAGAAGATAGTCCATAAAGTTTGGGATGCGCTTTTCCCATGCCGCCTCATTGTGGACGGCGCCAGGGATGACGTTTGCAGAGACGTCCGCACCCGTCAGACTTAAGCCTTTTGCGACTTCAAACATGCCGGAAAGAACGCGGCGCTTCGGATCGATCTCGCCGGTCCCCATGTCGATCCAGATGCGTGTAGGATCCTTGAGAGGGTGTGAGCGGATCAGTTCCCTGAGCTTCGACGGAGATACCCAAAGGCTCGGCGAGAGCACCGCCGCACGGGAAAACACGTCGTTGTATTCTACGGCGGCATAAAGCGACATCAGCCCGCCCATGGAGCTGCCCGCGATCATTGTGTGCCCGCGATCGGGCAGCGTTCGATAATTTGCATCGATTTCGGGCTTCAGAACGGTCGTGAACCAGTCCATCGTGACTTTGCCGAGCCCCTTGATATTGCCGACAGGACGCGGCGCTGAAAAATCCCACGGGCTGTATTCGGAAAGCCGTTTAAATCCCTCCGGGTTGCATTCGACCGCAACAATGATCAGCGGAAGCTTTGCTTTTTTGAGATATTCACGCATTCCCCAGCTTTTGCCGTAAGTTGCGTGGCGGTCATAGAACACGTTGTGCCCGTCGAACATATACAGGACGGGGTAGCGCCGTTCGCTCTTTTCATAGTCCTTCGGAAGACAGATGTACAGCCGGCGCAGCTGTTCGGTCTCTAACCCCGGGATCTGTATTCTTTTGACAAGGATCATATGCGTTTCCTTTCTTTGTGTGTCTGTTTCATTCATTATATAGCAGATTGCCCGGCACAGCAAGAGACAAACGCGCAGATTCTTGACATTCACAGCCGCGGTCTCTATAATTAGGAACACTGAAACGTAAAAAAGGAGGAAATGCCGGTGGAAAGCTATTGCCTGTTCTGCAAAAGCGGGCAGGAAGGTCTGACGATTGATCTTTTGAAGCACAGCGGATATGCGGCGTTTTCTCCGTTTGCGGTGCGCAACAAACCGGACGCCGGCGGGTTTCACAGGTCAAAAGCGCGTCTGCTGCCGGGGTATGTCTTTTTCGACGCTGAGAGCGAGCCGGAATGGGAGACGATTCGGCAGTACTCCGGCGTGCTGAAGATCCTGCGCTATGAGGACGGAAACTGCGCGCTGCGCGGTGACGATCTTGCGTTTGTGAAATGGCTGAAACGGTATGAGGGTGTGATCGATGTGTCCCGGGTCGTCAAGGTCGGCACGAAAATCGCATTTGTCGACGGTCCCCTTGTCGGTATGGAGGCGAGGGTGCTGAAGGTCAACAAAAGCCGCAAGACGGTGCAGGTCGCGCTCGGCGAAGGGGATGCGATGTTCCGGAATATGTGGTGCTCGATCGAGTATATCGGAGATAATGCAGACATCGATATGCTGCATCAATCATCGGAGCAGGCGTAAAGACAATTTGAGACATCAAATAATCCGGCAGACAACGGTCTGTCGGTTTTTTTGTCACAAAAAATGGTTAAATGTCGAATATACAGAAAAATGATTGACGAAATAACGCAAAAGATGTATTATGTAAGCATGTCAGCAGGCATTTATGAACCATCCTGAGACGAAACGCAGCTTCGGTACTTATCTGAAAGGAACATATTGACGTTTGACAGACAGTTGTGTATAATACTAACGCTTCATATTATGAGATATTATGTGCTTTTTGAGCAAAAAAACGATAATATGGACAAAAATACATGATAGTTTGTGGAAAATGCTTTGCGAAAGACGCAGCGGAGCCATGCGGTGCGTCGGAATCACATCTTTTTTCAGAAAGGATCGTTAGCTTTGGAACAGGTGAGAAGGGACAAAAACGAAGTCGAGATCAATCTTGCGGATGTCTTTCAGATTTTGATTTCGAAATGGATCTACATCCTGCTGGCAGGCGTACTCGTCGCGCTTGCGGTCGGCTTGGTTACGCATTTCTTTATAAAAAAGAAGTACACCGCTTCAACATCGATGTACATCTATACGACTGCGGATCAGAATCAAACGGGCACGATCAGCTACAGCGAACTGAACGCTGCGGACAACCTGATCAAAACCTACCAGGTTATCGTAAAGAGCAATTCCGTTTTGGATACCATTGCCGAGCGTTTCAACGCCGAGCATCCGGAGTATGCAGAATGGGATATCCGGTCGGACAGTCTGTTGCGGTCGACGTCTGTCTCCGTACCGAGCGGAACGAAACTGATCCAAGTGAGTGTAACGACCCGTGATCCGAAACTTTCCGCGGATATTGCCAACACATTTGCGAAATACGTCCCCGATCAGATCGTCCGCATCACAAAAGCGGGCGGCGTTGAGATCGTGGACTACGCGACAGTGCCGAACGGTCCGTCAAGTCCGAATCTGACAAGAAACGCGGTCATCGGCTTTGCCGCAGGCTTCGTATTGGTTGCGGTATATTTCCTGCTGCGCGCATATCTTGACACAACGATCTATACATCGGAGGAGGTCCAGAAGATCAGCCGTTGTCCGGTGATCGGAACGGTCCCGATGATTGTTGCAAGCGGTGAAGAAGCAGCACAGTGGGAAGTCACGCTCCGGGAGGAAATCGTCAATGAGTAAGATCACGTTAAAGCGTTCCGCAAAGAACAGCAAGCAGGAAGAGCGCGCACAGATCCGGGAGAACCGGAGAAAGATCCTGACCGATTCCAGCGCATTTGCCATTCGCGAAGCATATGTACAGCTTCGTACGAATCTGATGTACAGTGTGGCGTCGATGGACGACCGCGGCTGCAAGGTCTTCGGCGTGACGAGCGCGAACCCGTCCGAAGGTAAGAGCTTAACGGCGTCGAACATTGCGGTCTCATTCGCAATGCTCGGCAAAAAAACGCTTCTGATTGACTGCGATATGCGCAAACCAAACGTTGCGCGTCTTTGGCACATCCATACGAACAACGGCTTGAGCGATTTGATCGCAAAGGTGGATGTCTGCGACGTTTACGGCGTCGAGGGGCTTCCGCTTTCGATCATCGCCTGCGGCAAAATCCCGCCGAACCCGTCGGAGATGCTGGCATCCGCAGCATTTCAGAACGCAATCGAGCGTTTCCGCAGAAAGTACAACTACATCATCATCGATACGCCTCCGATCAACGAGGTCGCAGACGCACAGATTGTGTCGCGCTTAGTCGACGGCATGGTGCTGGTCATTCGGTCAGCAAAGACGAAGCAAAGAGACCTCGCCGAAGCCGAGAGCACGCTCCAGAGCGCAGGCGCCCGGATCTGCGGTGTGGTTATCAACGATCTGAATCTCAAGCAGGGCGGAAAATACGGCTACAAGTACGGGTATAAATACGGTTACAAGTACGGGTATAAGTATGAGTACAAGTACGGCTATCGTTACGGCGACACGCCGGATTACGGCAGGGATGCAAGTTCTGCAGCAAGCAAAAAGCCGGTGAAAAAAACCGCAGCGAAGGAGATCGATTTCCATGCGCATATCCTGCCGGGACTCGATCACGGCAGCAAGGATATGGAGAACTCGCTGGAGCAGATCCGTCTTGCAAAGGCAAGCGGCGTCGATGCAATTTGTGCGACTTCGCATTTTTACGGCCAGCAGGTCAGCGTCGAGACATTCCTGGAACAGCGCGCCCGCAGCTGGTTGGAACTGAAATCGAAGCTGGAGGAAGGCAGCCCCCGGATCATTCTCGGCGCGGAAGTTCTGGCATTCGAAGGGATTGACAAGCTGCCGCATTTGGAGGATCTGTGTCTCGTCGGGACGAATATCCTGCTTCTTGAAATGCCGTTCTCGCATTGGTCGGAGCGTCTGATCGACGCAGTAGAGACCCTGAGCGAGCGCAGTGATCTTGAGATTGTCCTTGCGCATGTGGATCGTTACGACCGGAAGCAGGTCGAAACGCTGCTTGCACTGGATCATGTCAGGGGACAGGTCAATGTATCTGCGCTTACCAAGCACTTGCAGAGCAGTTATTTGCGCGACTGGATCAAGGAAGGAAAGATTGTCGCCGTGGGAAGCGACATCCACGGAACAAAGACCGGCTATACGGAGTGGCAATCCGTAAAGCAGCGGTATCCGGAGGAGTGGAAGACCGTCATGCAGGAGACCGAAGCATTGCTTTCGAATCTCCTTTGAGGTAAGGCAGCAAAAGGGGAAAAAGAGACCGGAATGAACGGTGCGCGGCCATAGTCGCCCCGAAAACGACCGGTCGAACAAAGCGTGACCAAGGGGGATGCGGAGCGATCAAAAATGCGCCGTATGCCGAAGGCAACGCAAAAATCCGAATAACAGGAGGCCCCTACTGTGGAAGAAAATGTAACAAACAATCAAAAGAATCAATGCAATAAGCCGAAATTAAAGAGAAAGAGAGTCGTTCTGTGGATCGTTCTTGCGGTCACAGCGCTTGCATTGATCGGCGGCGGTATCTATGCATGGCATATCCTGAAGCGCCCGAATGTGTTTTTCGATCCGGTTACTCGTGTATCCTCTGCGGTGACGCCGGAAGCAACGCCCGTCTTTGATATCGAAGCATATCTGCCGACCGTGGAGCCCGGAACGACGCCGATCCCGACGGCAATACCGCGGGAGACATCTGTACCCGTCAGCCAGGCAGATGAAACCGCACCGATGACGGGGATCGTCAATATTGCTCTTTTTGGAATTGATGCATTTGAAGACGGACGTTCGACCAGCGGCACCATGCCGCATACCGACGTGAACATGATCATCGCGATCAATTTTGACACGAAGGAGGTCAGTCTGATCTCCATTGCGCGCGACTGTCTGACCACGGCGCCGGGGCATACCGGTTTCTATAAGTTCAACGGCATTTTCAACGTCGGCGGCGGCATGAACGATCCGAAAGCGGGGTTTGCACTGAGCGCCCGCGCAGCCGAAGAATGGCTCGGCGGCGTCTCAGTTCCATATTACTACGGCGTAGACTTTCAGGCGCTGATCGACCTTGTCGACATGATCGGCGGAATCGATTTTGATGTGGATATCGTTCTGCATACACTGGATGGAAAAACAATTCCCCGCGGACATCGTCATCTGAACGGCCAAGGCGT
>JAFOQN010000177.1 GCA_017393775.1 Clostridia bacterium | reverse complement strand
TGCGCGGAGCAGGCGGCTTTTGACCGCTTCCTTGCTGACGTCCAGCTGACTTGCGATCTCCGATACCGACATTTCGTAGCCATAATACAGTACGAACGTACGGTACATTTCTTTTGGTAAGGCTTTGGCGTTCCGGAAAATCTCCTCCGCAAGCGCGCGATCCATTACGACGTCTTCAAACGGCTCCTCCGGAATACGATCCTCCTTGATCTCGTCCACGAAGCGCAGACGTCGGCGCTCGCGTTCTTTATAATTCTGTATGATCTCGCGCTTCAGCATCTTGATCAAAAATGCTTCCGGCGACAGGATATCGAAGTGTCCGTACTGCTGAATACGCCGGTAAAAATCAACATATACGTTCTGCAGCGCGTCCTCGGCGTCTGTCGGGTCGTCCAGATGTACGATCGCGTATCGGATCAGCGACCGGTGCGTCTGTTCATACACCTTTTCAAAATAGCTTTTATCCATTTTCATGTTCTCTTTCTGTAAGCGCTTACACCCTCGTAGAGTGCGCGAAAACGCGTTTGGTTGCAAAAAGAACACGATTTTCACCGTGTTCTTTCAGTATATCGGTTTGTTCTTGGTTTTTCAACCTGCCGGTTTGCAGAGACCGTTGTTGTCGATCGTGCGCTCACCTGCCGGCAGGAGCTCAGAGATCGTGACGAAGCGGTAGCCTTCCTTCTGCGCATACTCGATCAGCTTCGGAAGATATGTTTCGATCTCGAATCCATTGTTGTGCGACAGGATGATGCTGCCGGGCGTAAGCTTCGGAAGCACGGCGTTCAGGATCGTTTCTGCGGTCCTTCCCTCTTTCCAGTCCACCGTATCGATATTCCACTGCACGACCTCGTAGCCCATGTCGCGTACCGTGGAAACGGCCGTGTCGTTATACTCACCGAACGGCGCGCGGAAGAGGTTTGAACGCTTTCCGGTCAGTGATTCGATCTCATCGTCAAGCGTGGAAAGCTCTTTTTTGATTTCTTCCGACGAGATGCGGTTCATATGCGGATGCGTCATGGAATGGTTGCCGATCTCATGCCCGCGGGCTGCAATCTCCTTCACCATCTCCGGGTACGCCTTGACCCATACGCCGCAAAGAAAGAACGTCGCTTTGATCCCGTACTGATCGAGCGTGTCCAGAATAAACTGTGTTTTATCCGCATTCCATGCTGCATCGACCGTCAGCGCGATGGTCTTATCGTCCCGCGAAACGCGATACACGGGAACAAGCCGGGACATGGCGGGTATGGCGTTCAGTTCATAGGAATCGATCGCCGCCATGGTCGGCGCCGTCGGTTCCTTTTCCGATCCCTGCATGGAAAAGTAAATCACAAGTCCGATCCCGAGAAGCAGCAACACTGTCAGGATCCCGATCCACATTCGTTTACTGATAACGATGACTTTCATGCTCTTATCCTCCGCTATCGAACTGTACGCAAAAAATCGAAGGATTATGCCGAAAAGAAAAATCCGGGGTTCTTCCCCGGAAAGAAAAGCTCAGTATGCCAGCCGGCAAAAGCCGTTTTTCAGCGGCAGCCGGAATGCATGATCGAATACAAGATACTGCATGCTGTAATGTCGTTCGCCCGGTAATCCGCAATCGGTCGGCGCCATTGCTTTGATCTCACGGCCGGTGTGTTTTGCCGTCTCATCCAAAAGAAACGCATAGGCGGAAGCGGTAAGCGCCATCAGTTCATACACAAATCCTTCAGCGCAATAGATGATATAGCCCGCCGGGTGACCGTCCCGGAATGCGATCATGACCTTGGCGTCGTCGATCGCGTAATCGGCAAATACCGTGTTCAATTCGGCTTCGTCACGTATCTGCATGCCGTCGTGCGTCTGCTGAAGGGAATGATACACCGAAAGCATATCCGCTGCATCAAATTGTTCCGAAAGATCAAACGATTCATGTGTACGGTCTGCATCGGAATGTACGGTCAGAATGTCTGCGCCGTTCCGGAACCCAAGCGACGCATATAGGTTTTCCGTGACCGGATGCAGGTAACAGCAGGAAAAACCGCTGTTCTTTGCGTGCTCAATCAGCATGGACATCAGTCGGTGCATCAGCCCCCGTTTGCGATATTCGGGACGCGTCGAAACACCTGCGATGAGCATCGCCGGAAGCTTTTTCCCTTCCACGCGTATCTCCGTCGGACGCCCCTGCGCCATCGCAATAAGGCGATCCGAATCGAATGCGCCGAAGGAATGCTCCGGATGGAACCTTTGATCAAAATAATAAGATGCGAATGCGGGAGATTCTTCAAAGATCTCGATCCACACGGCTTCCGCCTGCGCACGATCTCCCGATGTAAGTCTGCGCATGATCACAGCTGTCTCCTCCCCGCCGCATGCGCATAGACGCTCATGGCGATCCCCACGCATGCAAACGATGCAAGAATGTTGGAGCCGCCGTAACTGATGAACGGAAGCGGAATGCCGGTAACCGGCATCGCGCCGAGGTTCATGGCGACGTTTTCAAAGATGTGCGCTGCAAGCATGACGGTACAGCCTACGACCATGCAGCGACCGAACGTATCGCGCGCAGTCAGCGCCGTATGCAGCCAATGGAACAGTAGCAGAAAGAACGCGATAATCAGTAGCATTGCGCCGAAAAAGCCGACGCCCTCTCCGATACCCGAAAAGATAAAGTCCGAATGGCGGATCGGCACATATCCGGTCTGCGTCAGCGTGCCCTTTGTGAAATAGCCCTTTCCCCAAAAACCGCCGCTGCCGATCAGCTGTTTGGCATGCAGAACGTTCATGCCGGAGCCTTCCGGATTGCGGGACGGATCCAGAAAGACGCGGATGCGCTCCTTCTGAACCTCTGTCAGAAGGAACATCCAGCTTAAAATACCGCCCGCGCCCATGGCGAGCAAACCGCCGAAAACGTACAGCCACCGAACGCGCACACAAAACAGGATTCCGCCGAAGATGATCAGAATGACCATTGCCGTTCCGAAATCGTTCTGCAGCAGGACAAGCACAAACGGAATAAAGAAATACAGAAACAGTCGTATAAAATCCGCAAATCTGCGGATCGGTCCCCTGCGGTCATAGATCTCCGACGCCGCTTTGGACAGCACGACGATCAGAACGACCTTTGTAATCTCCGACGGCTGAAACGCACGCGTGCCGATCTTATACCAGCCCAAAGCGCCGCGCGTGCTTTCGCCCGCAATGACAAGCAAAAGGAGCAGCACCAGGCATACGATATATGCGACCTTGGTGAACGGCTTGTATTTTTCGTAATCTAAGATCGCAAGCGGCACGAGTAAAACGAGCGAGATCAGAATATTGCCGATCTGTCTCGTGAAGAACTCAAAGTTCAGGCGTTCATAGAACGCGGAAAAGGTTGTTTCCGTCCCGTCAAAGGGATCGGAAAGCACATTGAGAAGCGTAACGAGCCCAAACAGAACCAAGGCCGCTACCATTACAATCGTAAAGACATCGACCCGATAGGGAGCCTTGGTTCCGACGGCTCTTTTTTTCATTTCACGATATACGCGGAAAGCTTCGCAGGCGCGGCGTCAAGCTCTGCCTTTTTCTCAGCGTAGCCGGGTTTGCCGAGCAGCGCATAGGTTGCCTTCTTGCCCTCTTCGACGCCCGGCTGATCAAATGCGTTGATGGAAAGAAGCTCGCCCGCAAACGCCGTCTGGATCTCGAACATGTACAGAAGCTCGCCGATCGTGAACGCGTTGACCTCCGGCAGACGGATCGCATAATTCATATGGCCGCTCTTCATGACCGCGTACTCGGTCGCCGCTTCCTCCGCCGCGATCAGCTCGTTCTGC
>JAFOQN010000021.1 GCA_017393775.1 Clostridia bacterium | reverse complement strand
GCCGAACACCATGATCGGAACCATGATGTACAGGATGATGAGCATCGGCAGCGCCATCAGACGCGGATCATAGTGCGTGTAGCTCGCATTGATCGGATCGCGCGTAATAAAGGCGGAGAAGAAGATCAGATTGAGCCCCGCAAGCAGCAGCGCTGCGACCAACCCCTTTGCGCGAAGCTGCCGGAACATTTCACGGAAGAATCCGCGGTGGATCAAAGACCGTTTCATCTTATTTCACCTCCTGCTTCAGTACTTCGGAAAACATGTAGCCGCGCTGTCCCATTTCGTACACAAACACCTCTTCGAGCGAGAGCGGAAGGACTTCGAAGAGCACCGGTTCCATGGCTTTGAGCTTTGCTTCGGTTTCATCACGGTCGCCGCGAATGATCATCGTAGCGACGCTGCCGCGTTTCAGATAGTTCAGAATGTCGATGCCGTCGAAGCGCTCCGGACCGTAGTCGTCGCTGAACGCGATCTGCACCTTAAAGAGCGAGGTCTTCAAGTGATCGACGTCGCTTTCAAAGATGATCCCGCCCTTGTGCAGCAGCGCCAGCTGATCGCAGGTGTCTTCGAGCTCGCGGAGCGAATGGCTTGTCACGACTGCCGTCGCTTTGTGCTCCATGACCTCCTCGTAAAGCAGATTTTTCACAAGATTGCGCATAACCGGATCGAGTCCGTCGAACGTCTCGTCGAAAAGAATGTAGTCCGCGTTGCACGAAAGCGCAAGGATCGTTGCCGCCTGGCGGCGCATGCCCTTCGAAAACGTGTTGAGGTTCTTGTTCGGGTTCAGCGAAAACTCCTTCAAAAGCGTTTCAAAGCGCTCGTGCGAGAACCGCTCGTGCACGGACGCGTAAAGCTGTTCCATGCGCTTCAGGTTCGCGTGGGGGAGAAAGTACAACTCGTCGGGTACAAAGACGATACGCTTCTTTACGTCGGGGTTGTCAAAGATCTCCTGATCGTCGATCGTCAGCCTGCCCTCTTCCGGACGGTAGATGCCGGAAATCAGGCGCAAAAGCGTGGATTTGCCCGAACCGTTCGAGCCGACCAGACCGTAAACGCAGCCTTCCGGGATCGTACAGTTCAGTTTCTGCAAAGCAACGGTATCGTCGAACCGTTTGGTCACATTTGATGCCGTAATCATTGTTCGGTCTCCTTTCTTTCATGAGATGCATAGACGGATGCGATGACGTTCAAAAGTGCCTGTTTCGTGACGCCGAGGTCCCTGAGCGCTTCCGCAAGATCAGCAAACGCGTTCATCTTCTGTTCTGCATCGGATTTGAGATGCAGGATCGCATCCTTCGTGAGATACCGTCCGCTGCCGGGCACGGTATAGCACAGACCGCGCCGTTCGATCTCGGCATAGGCGCGCTGCAGCGTGTTCGGATTGACGGAAAGTTCCTGCGACAGCTCGCGCACCGACGGCAGCTTTCCGTCCGGCGCGATCTCTCCGGACAGAATCCCGTATTCAAACTGCGCGATCAGCTGTTCATAGATCGGCGTGCGGGACAGTTTATCAATGGTGAACATTGCCTTCTCCTTTCTGTGTTGACTGTATTAATACTAATAACACACTATGTACGTTCTGTCAATTATATCGGAAAAGATTTTACAATTGACAGTTCCCGTACTGGACGCCGATCACTGCGTCCCGCTCGATGAAATGTCTTGCAAACAAAAAACGCACCGTTTCCGGTGCGATGTTTTGTCATCCTGAGGAGTACAGCGACGAAGAATCCTGTATTCAGCGGAAGGTTCGTTCCAACAAGAACGCGTCCAGCTCCTCACGCGTGGGCGACCCTCTGCCGCTTGATTTCGAAACGCAGATCGCAGCGGCGGCATTCGCTTCGCGCATCGCTTCGGCGTCGCTTTTGCCCGAAAGGATTGCGGCGATGAACGCGCCGTCAAAGGTATCGCCCGCGCCGACGGTATCGACGACATCGACGTGGAAGGCGGGAGCATGCAGCCGAACATCTCCACGGTACAGGTCCGCGCCCTGGTCTCCGCTTCGCGCAATGACGGCAGTACCGCCGGATGCAAGCTTCCTTGCAGCAAGCTCTGCGTCGTGCTCGTCCAAAAGCATCGGGATCTCGTCAAGTGCCGAGCCAAGTACATAATCCGCGAGGCCATTCGCACACTGCACGTTTTCAAAGAACGCAGGATTTTTCAGCGCTTCAACGCGCACGTTGATGTCGAACGACACGGGAATACCCGCTTTGCGGCAGCGCTGCATGAGACTGAGCTGCGTAGACGCCGCAGGCTCCTCACGAAGCATCATACCGTTTACATGCAGCCATGAAATATGTTCTGTGATATCGTCGGGGACCTGCGAGGGCAGGATCGCGTGCTGTGAACCGAAATGCGCAGGGCAGGCGAATGCCGTACGATCGTTCTGCTCGTTCAGCACCAGCAGGACAAGCTGTGTCGGCCTGTCCGCTTCCATACGCATCAGCGCGGTGTCGACGCCTTCACGTTCCAATCCGTTTTTCAGCATATGACCGTACGCGTCGTTTCCGCACGTTCCGCAAAACAGAACAGGCAGTCCGAGCCTTGCGATCGCGCAGGCGGTGTTTGCCGCGCTGCCGCCCTCCGCGGGACGCACGTCGGCGTTCAGATACGACGCGGGATCCGCCTTTGCTTTCAGCGCATCGGCGTAGGGAATGATGAGATCGGCGCAGATGTCGCCGAGACAAAGGACAGGCTTCATAGGACCTCCGGTTTTCGGGATTCGGGTTTTTCATCTTCCATGCGGTCGACCGTCAGCCCCGCGCGCACACCCGGGATCTGCGCTTCGATCGCGGTACGGATCCGCTCGGACAGCATGTCGTCCGGCTCGGAAAACGCAAACGGCACGGCAACGTCGAACAGCAGCGTCTTTCCCTGCGGAGCAGGCGTAACACGAAAATCGTGGATCGAAAGCGAAGGATCGATCGCCGAAACGATCGCTTCGGCTTTTGCGTGCAGCTTTGCGGTCTCCGGATCGTCGGTGATGATCGGATCCATGTGGATCGTCGCGTTGCAGCCGAACTGTTCGGAAAGATAGCGCTCGGCATTGTCGATGACCTCGTGGATATCGCGGATATCGGCATCGGCGGAGACTTCTGCGTGAAGGGAAACGAACACGCGTCCGGGGCCGTAATCGTGTACGATCACGTCATGCACGCCGCCGATCCCCTCAAAGGACAGCGTCGTGTCGCGGAGCGCAGAAACGAACGCGGGATCGGGACGCTTGCCTAAAAGGGGCGCGGTCGTTTCCCGGATGGATCGAAGCCCGGTATACAGGATGAACAGCGCAACGAGAATGCCGCTCCACGCGTCCGGACGCACCCAGTCGGGCTGCTTCAGAAAATGCGTGACAAGCGCCGAAATGAGGACCGCGCCCGTTGCGACGGTATCGGAAAGACTGTCGAACGCCACTGCCTTCCATGCGGGCGAATCGAACCGCTTGCTGAGTGCGTTGTTATAAAGGAACATATAGAGCTTTACGAGGATCGAGGCTCCCATCACGCAGACGGACGGCAGAAAGTGCGATTGATACGCAGGCTCGCCGCCGTGCAGAACGATGTCGAGCGCGTTTTTCAATAATGACCACCCCATGAGGATAATCGCGATCGAAACAAACAGCCCCGTGATGTATTCGAACCGCCCGTGTCCGTAGGGATGATCGCGGTCGGGCTTTTTCGCGGCAAGCCGGAATCCGAACAGCGAGATCACAGAAGAGCCTGCGTCGCCGAGATTGTTGAAAGCGTCCGCCTGCAGGGATACGGCGTTTGCTAAAAGCCCGAACACGAGCTTTATCGTAAACAGGACGAGGTTCAGAAAGATCCCGACGCAGCCGGAAAGAACGCCGTATGCGCTGCGGATGCGCTCCGGCGAGTCGGATTCCTTTTGACGGATCAACCATTTTGCAAGCAATTGAATCATTAGCACCTCTTATTTCGCCATTATAGCACCGATAGACGCAAAAAACAAATGCAAAAAAACACTTTTCATCAATTCCCGGGTATGCTATACTGTATGCAGAACAAAAGGAGGTAGTCTCATGGCAACAGTATTCGGTGCGCTATGGATCCCGTGCCTGATCCTCAGCATCTTAGGCATTGCGTTTCTGATCGTCGAGCTCTTTCTGCCCGGCTTCGGCGTCATGGGCATCAGCGGCGTTCTTTGTCTCATAGCCGTCTGCGTCATCCAGTTCATGACGGCGCAGCCGTTCGTAGCTACGCTCGTTGCGGTGGTGCTCGGACTTGTCCTGATCACCGTGGTCATTGTCTTCATGCACTCCATGAAAGACGGATTTCTGTTCCGCTCGCCGATCGTTTTAAAGGATCGCATCGAAGCGGAAGCGGTCAAGCCGTCCACCGGTGCTTTGGACCAGTTGGTCGGCAAGACCGGCAAAACGCTGACGCCGCTCCGTCCGAGCGGGATCGCTCTCATCGAGGGACAGCGGTATTCGGTCGAAGCGCAGGCGACGTTCATTGATAAGGACACCGAAATTACGGTTCGTTCGGTCGACGGAACAAAGATCACGGTCCAATGAAGTATTGTAAGCAGTGCGGCGTTCTCTACACCACGGACGTCTGTCCGAAGTGCGGCGTCGTTACGCCCGAACAACAGGAGCAGAAAACGGTCGCGGAACCCAAAACCGTCCGCCGGCAGTGGATCGCGCTCGTCATTGCGATCCCGGCGGCGATCCTGCTCATCACGGGCATTCTCCATCTTCTGCAAATCATTAAATAATCATATAGGAGGAACACTATGGAACACATCATCCCCTGGATCATCGGTGCGGCGGTCGTCGTATTTTTGATCATCTTCTTCTCTTTCGTCCCGCTCGGACTGTGGATCTCGGCAAGCGCCAGCGGCGTCAAGATCGGGCTCTTCCAGCTCGTCGGCATGCGGATCCGTAAGGTCAACGCCGCGGATATCGTGAACCCGATGATCAAGGCGACCAAGGCAGGTCTCAAGATCCCGATGAACAAACTCGAAGCGCACTACCTCGCAAAGGGCGGCAAATCGAGCGGCAAGGCAAGCGTGAACCGTGTTGTCGATTCTCTGATTGCGGCGCAGCGCGCGGGCATTCCGCTGGACTTTGAGCGTTCCTGCGCAATCGACCTTGCAGGCCGCGACGTTCTGAACGCTGTGCAGATGAGCGTCAACCCGAAGGTCATCGAGACCCCGATCATTGCCGCGGTCGCTATGGACGGTATCGAGCTTCGCGCAAAGGCGAAGGTCACCGTGCGTGCGAACATCGACCGTCTCGTCGGCGGTGCCGGTGAGGAAACGATCATCGCGCGTGTCGGCGAGGGCATTGTCACCACCGTCGGCTCCGCAAAGAGCCATAAGGAAGTCCTTGAGAATCCGGATACGATTTCCCGTACCGTTCTTTCGAAGGGCCTTGACGCGGGCACCGCGTTCGAGATTCTCTCCATCGATATCGCGGACGTAGACGTCGGCAGAAACGTCGGCGCACAGCTGCAGATCGACCAGGCGGAAGCAGACAAGCGCATTGCACAGGCAAAGGCGGAGGAACGCCGCGCTATGGCAGTCGCGCAGGAGCAGGAGAACGTCGCGGAGGTCCAGCGCATGCGTGCACGCGTGATCGAAGCGGAGGCAGAGGTCCCGCAGGCGATCTCTGCAGCGCTCAGAGAGGGAAAACTCGGCGTGCTGGACTATTATAATATGAAGAACGTCATGTCCGATACCGAGATGCGCAACGCCATCGGCAAGTCGGCAGCACCCGCAACAGACAAGAAAGGACACTAAGCCATGCCTTTTGCAGCCGTTTTACCGTTTATCGTCATCGCAGTCGTACTTGCGATCGTGAGGAGTTCGGTGGAACAGAATAAGCGCCGTGCAGCGCAAAGCCGGCAGGCGCAGACGCGTGAGGAACAGGCTGCGTTCGAGGGTCAGACACAGTATTCGCCGGTTAAACCTTCCGTACAGGCACCCCCTGTACGGAAGGAGACCAAAGTCTGGACGGAAGGTACCGCGCCGAAAGGCCCTTTGATGCACCAGGGGCATGACCACTGTGCCGTAAAGCAGGAGGACCCGAAGGCTAAGAACAAGCATCCGGAGCATGATCTTTGCGCGCTGGATCCCAATGCGGTCAAGGCGCAGAACGATGCGCGTGCGCAGACGGACGCATCGAAACCGAACGGACCGCTTTTGACCTTCACGCCGGATCAGATCCTCAACGGCGTCATCCTTTCCGAGATCCTCGGAAAACCGAAAGCATTACGATAATTCGTGCGAAGAAGAAACATCCTTGAACTCTGCATACAAATCAGCGTATTGACCGTGCTCGTTATCCTGTACGGTCTTTCGCTGTTGCTGAGACCACCGGTTTTTTGGGGTTCCGTTGCAGTCTCCGCCGTTTTGATCATGCTGTTCGGTTACGGCTGCGTACGGCTTGTACCCGCGCTGATTTCGCTGTTAATGGGCGAGGAACCGCACCTGAAGCGCGAAGGTGACCGCACCTTCCGGCGCTGCGGCGCAAGAGAGCTGTTTAAGCTGTTTCTGATTGTGACTGCGTTCCGGCTCCTGGAGTTTCCGCTCACATACATCGTCCATTACTATCTTTACGGGTACTCGGGGACATTTTTCGAAGTGCAGCGTTTGTGGCTCGATTTCTACCATCCCGAGACCGCTTTCCCGCTGTACGGTTATCTTTCGAACATCTTCTGGATCCTTACGGTCAATTTCAACCACGCACGGTTCATCGGCTCCTATTTCTTCACCGCGCTTGCGGTCACGGCGCTGTATTACCTGGTGCAGGTGGATTTCGATCGCCGCGTTGCGCGGCGCACCGTCCGGTACTTTTTGCTGATGCCGTTTGCAGCGTCACTCATGGGCACGGTGCCGGACGGGCTGTTCGTGCTCTTTTCGGTGATCACGCTGCTGTTTATCCGCAAACATAAGTTCCCGCTTGCAAACCTGTTTGCGTTTTTTGCCGTGCTCACGCATGCGCTCGGCGCGCTGCTGTTCTTCCCGGTTCTTGCAGGATACATCTCGTATCTTTACGGCAACGCGCGCCTGAATCGCGAGACGGGGAAGGGCTACATCCTAAGGCAGATCCTGACGACGCTTTCCTTCCTGCTGATCCCGCTCGGCGTCGGACTTGTCATGCTGTACAGCAAGCTGCGGTTCGGCGACGGTATGGCGCTTTACGGACATGCGCTCGGCATTGCCGGCACATCGCTCGGCAGCCTTTCCGAATGGACCGATCAGGCGTTCTCGCTCCTGCGTACCGTCGGGGGACACAGCACGGCGATCCTGACGGGGACGTATATTGCGCAGCTTGCATATCTTTTGTTTGCTGTCATCATGCTGCTGTTTGCATACAAAACGATTCCGACGTCGTTTGCGCTTTTAATGGCGGTTACGATCCCGATGATCATACTGACAGGACACGTTTCGGATACTGCGCGTGTTGTGACCATGACCGTTCCGTTTGTCATCACGCTTGCCGCCCGCGTGAAATACCGCTGGCTCGACGCGGTTATTACGATTCTGCTGGCGGCGAGCTGGGTCGCGTATTTCTTCGCGTTTATCGCAGGATACACAAACCTGCAGTTCTGAGGGGATAAAAGGGGTAAGCATATGAGCCTTTGGAAGCTCTATCTCATGTTTTTAAAGATCGGTTCGCTGATGATCGGCGGCGGGTATTCCATGCTGCCGCTGCTGATCCGCGAGCTTGTCGAACGTCATAAGATCATCACCGAGGACGAGCTGACCGACTATATGGCGGTCGCGCAGTGCACACCCGGCGTCATC
>JAFOQN010000176.1 GCA_017393775.1 Clostridia bacterium | reverse complement strand
TGTCATGGGGCAGCGATCCGAGCGCCCACAGTGTGGGAAGGAGCGAGGTGAGCTGCGACCGAAACAGGGAGTTGAAGAAGTGCAACGACGCACAACGACCATGTTTCGGGATGGTGGCTCGCGAAGCGAGACGGGAGGGTAGTTTCCTGACTACCCCTCAGTCAACTGCGTTGACAGCTCCACTTCGTTACGGCGGTAGATCGCGCGACGACGCAAGCGTCGTCTACCGCGTACCATGCTCCCCTGACAAGGGGAGCTCAATTTTGTACCGTAAGGGCGCACTTATACACCACCTTGCGGCGGTGTTACCACTCCGCTTCCATTTCGCTTCGCTCCGAAGCTGTACCGAAGTACTGCGAGAGGGAGAAAACGCGACGAATCTGCGGCGAAAGAGATAATAAAAGGGGATGTTAAGAAAGTCCAAAGTGTGTCATCCTGAGGAGCATTTATGCGACGAAGGATCTGAAAAACAGCGGTTTTACTGCTTTTTTGAAAGATTCTTCGCCTTCGGCTCAGAATGACAGGACTTATTTAACAGCCCCCTCATGCCTGTATGATGTTTTCATGCTTCGCCGCAGATGGTCCGGCGCCGTATCAGCAGCCGCCCTCCCAGCGCTTCTTTGCGTCGGCTTCGAGCTTTAAAAGCGTTGCCTGCGGGTTCTTGACCTTCGCAAGGAAGATCATTGCCGCGATGATGTACGGCTTGAACGACGCCTGCTTATAGAGCGGATCACGGTAGCGGTCGAACACGCTTGCCGCAACCTCGCCCGCTTCGCAGGAAACATCCGTGATGTCCGCGGGCAGGCAGTGGAGGTACAGCGCTTTGCCGTCCTTGGTGAGCTTCATCATCTCCTCGGTGCATTCCCAGTCCTTGTGCTCCGCGTTCTGCGCGAGCAGACGCTTTTCGAGCGCCTTGATGCCCTCTAAATCGCCGTTGCCATAGAGCTCGGTACGCTCCTCCATCGCTTTATAGGGCGCCCAGGATTTCGGATACACGATATCGGCGTCCCGGAACGCTTCCTTCATGTCGTGCGTGATCTTAAAGCTCGCGCCGGACTTTTTGCAGTTCTCCTCCGCGACCTTTACGACGTCGTCCATGATCTCGTAGCCCTCGGGATACGCGAGCGTGACGTCCATGCCGAACCGGGTGAACAGTCCCGCAACGCCCTGCGGCACGGACAAAGGCTTGCCGTAAGACGGGCTGTACGCCCAGGTCATGGCGACCTTCTTGCCCTTGAGGTTTTTGATCGCCTCGTCCAGATCGTCGCTGCCGCCGAGCTCGTGAATCACATGCAGCATGTCCGCCATGCACTGCGTCGGGTGGTCGATGTCGCACTGGAGATTGACCAGCGTCGGCTTTTGTTCCAAGACGCCCGCTTTGTTGCCCTCGGTCACAGCGTTCACCACATTGTGCATGTAGGTGTTGCCCTTGCCGATGTACATGTCGTCGCGGATGCCGATGACGTCCGCCATGAACGAGATCATGTTCGCGGTTTCGCGGACCGTTTCGCCGTGCGCGATCTGGCTCTTGCCCTCATCGAGGTCCTGTACTTCGAGCCCCAAAAGGTTGCACGCCGACGCGAACGAGAAGCGCGTGCGGGTCGAGTTGTCGCGGAACAGCGAGATGCCGAGACCCGAATCGAAGATCTTGCAGGAGATATTGTTTTCGCGAAGGTGACGAAGCGCGTCCGCCACGGTGAACACCGCCGCGATCTCGTCGTCGGTCTTTTCCCAGGTCAGGAAAAAGTCGCCGTTGTACATTTCATCGAACTTCAGCTGATCCAGTTTTTCGGTATACTTCTTGACGTTGCTCATAAAATCCTCCTCAGTCGTTTGCAAACTTGGTATCGGTTCTGCCCGCGCGGTACTCGGTCACGTCGTCCGTGCGGTTTTCGGGCTTATAGCACATCGGGACCGCCGCGTACAGCGCCGCGCAGGTCATGAGGTCCTGCTTCCATGTGATCTCGTTCGGCGCGTGCGCCTGCGATTCCGCGCCGGGACCGAAGCCCACGCACGGGATGCCGTAGCGACCCTGGATCGAAACGCCGTTTGTCGAGAACGTCCACTTGTCTATTAAAGGCCGGTTGCGCTTGTCCATCGCGCTCGGGTGTCCGATGCGCTTGTCGCCGAACAGTGCCTTATGCGCATCGACCAGCGCCTGCACATGCGCCGCGCCCTCCTTATTGATCCAGGTCGGGAAGTAGCATTCGGTCTCATACCGCAATCCGGTCCACGCCGGACGGTCGTACAGGTACATCGAGACCTTGACGTCGTCGCCGTACTTTTTGCACGACGGGAGATTTCGGATCTCCTCAAGGCAGGAATCCCACGTTTCACCCGCGGTCATACGGCGATCGAGCGAGACCGCGCAGGAATCCGCGACCGCGCAGCGCGACGGCGAGGTGTAGAAGATCTGCGAACAGGTGATCGTGCCGCGGCCCAAAAAGCGCGCGTCCTCCCAGTGCTCGGGGTTGTACTTCGGATCGAGCATTTTCACAAGACCTTTGATCTCGTCTTCGTCCGTTGCCGTGTTCTCGTTCAGCGCGCGGACTTCGCGGAGGATGTCCGCCATCTTATAGATCGCGTTGTCGCCGCGTTCCGGCGCCGAGCCGTGACACGAAACGCCCTTGACGTCCACGCGGATCTCCATGCGTCCGCGATGTCCGCGGTAGATGCCGCCGTCGGTCGGCTCGGTGGAAACGACGAACTCGGGCGTGATGCCGTCCTCCTTGTGGATGTACTGCCAGCAAAGCCCGTCGCAGTCCTCCTCCTGGACCGAGGCAACGACGAGGATCTTCGTGTCTTCGGAAATGAGGTTCAGGTCCTTCATGATCTTCGCGCCGTACACCGCCGAGACCACGCCGCCCTCCTGGTCGGAACCGCCGCGTCCGTAAATGATGTCGTCGGTCTCGTAGCCCTGATACGGATCGTGCTCCCAGTTTGCTTTGTTTCCGATGCCGACGGTGTCGATGTGTCCGTCGAACGCGATGATTCTTTTGCCTTCGCCCATCCAGCCCAGCGCGTTGCCCTCCGGGTCGATCTCCGCCTTGTCGAAGCCGAGCGCTTCCATCTCGGCGATCGTGCGGCGAATAACGCCTTCCTCCTCGCAGCTTTCGCTG
>JAFOQN010000175.1 GCA_017393775.1 Clostridia bacterium | reverse complement strand
CGTTCTTTGAGCTTGTCCAAATGGGTGTACGCCTTTAAAACCGCGTTCTGCGCGGCGTCCTCGCTGTCTGCGCGATTTCTGAGGATTGCGAACGCGACGCGGAACATGGTCGGCGCCATCGCCTCGATCTCGCGGGAAAACCAGGCGTCCTCGCTTCCGTTTCTCAAAGCGCTTCCCTCCCTTCCGGTTAATGTCTTTACTGATTAGACACATCGATGCGTCGAAATGTTGCGAAAAATCTTGGAAAAAAAAAAGAGCGGCATCCCGCTCCGAACGGTTCACGATGCGCGATGCAGTATGACGGTCTCTCCGGCGATCGAAAGACGCAGTGCGTCCAGGAGCCGGTCGTAATACAGAACGAGCCGCGCGCCGTCCTGTTCCGCGGTAAGCTTCGTATAACGGTGCGCGTTTTTGACCTCGCCGCCGTCGAACACGGTGCGGATCCATTGGACCGGTTCAACGCCCGAGGCGGTCACGAGCGTGCCGGAAAGGTCGTTTGCGATCGAAAGCGCCGTGCCGTTTTCAGCACGCCATTCGCCCGCAATTACGGTATCCTCCGTAACCGTCACGTCGATCACGGCTTCGAGCCCGTCGAGCATGCCCTTCACCTGACAGACGCCGGGCTTCAGCGCAACGATCATTTCATTCTGTTCGTCGACCCACGCAACGATGCCGTCCGGCGCGGTGACCATGTACTTGATCAGCTTTCCCGCCGCGCGGTCGGGCTCGACGGTATGCATGATGCAAAAGCCCTGATCCGTTTTCAACACAACGGACGTTTCGGAAAGCGACAGCCTTTGCGCCTTCATAGGGCGGACGAGAAGGAACAGCCCAAGGACCTGCGCCGCCGCGAACACGACCAGCGCAAGATAAATGAAGATCTTTTTGGATCGTTTCATGCGCCGTTCTCCCTTCCCTTTGATGTTTCTATTGTAGCGGTCGGGGCGGCGAATGTCAAATGATGCGCGGATGCGCAATTCACTGATCCGCAAAAACCGATGCTCTTTGCGTGTTCCCCTCATCCGTCGCTTTCAGCGACACCTTCCCCGCCCAAGGGGGAAGGCCTTCGGCAACGAAGCGAACGAGCGGTGACGTTTCAGAGAAGTTTGATGATGTGAACCAAAAAACAAAAACGTCGCCGCGAACGGTTCGACGTTCGCGGCGACGATGGAGCTGATGATCAGATTCGAACTGACTACCTCGTCATTACCAATGACGTGCTCTACCTACTGAGCTACATCAGCGCTGCAACGCGCATTATAACAAATACGCGCAAAGATTGCAAGTGTTTTTTTCAAATTCCCGAAAAAACGTGTCAATCGTTCTTTCCGAGCGTGTTTTTCTCATAAAGGATCATCAAACCGTCGATCAGAATATCCGGCTCCAGATGGAACTTGCGGCGGCACGCAGGCGCGATGACGCCGGACAGCCCGCCCGTAATGACCGGCGTGACGGGTTCTTTGAGCTCGTCCTCCAGCCGATCCAGAAGTCCGTCGAGCATGGCGGCGGTACCGTTGATTGCGCCGGAGCGCATGCAGTCGACCGTGTTGGTGCCGATGAGCTTTGCGGGACCGTTAAGGTCGATATACGGCAGCTGCGCCGCGTTTGCGGAAAGCGCGTTCATGGACGTCCAAAGTCCCGGAATGATCATGCCGCCCATGTATTCGTTGTCGCGCAGAACGAGCGAAAGCGTCGTCGCGGTGCCCATATCGACGATCGCGATCGGCGTTTTATACTTCGCGCGCGCGGCGACGGCTGCGACGATCAGATCGCTGCCGACGCTTGCGGGATTGTCCGTGCGGATGTTGAGCCCGGTTTTGATCCCGGGTCCCACGACCATCAGGTCCACGCCGGTGAGCAGCTTCACCGCCTCCGGCAGTACGGACTGAAGATACGGTACCACGGAGCTTAAAATCCCGCCTTCGATTTCGCCCGTTTTGACGCCGTACAGCGCTAAAATCCCCTGGATGTCCAGCGCGTACTGGTCGGCGGTCTTATTCCGGTCGCTCTTCAGCCGCGCGGAAAAGATCTGCTTTCCGTCGCGGATGCCGCCTAAAACGATATTGGTGTTGCCTACGTCGATGGCAAGCAGCATGGGTTATTCCTCCTTTTGCTCCTTCTGTTCGGTTTCTTCGATACACTGCGCGGATTTCTTGAAGAACGGGATCGGCTCATAGCGTTTCAGCGCGACCGCGACGCCCTTTGCGACGGCGCCGCCGATGACAAGACCGGTCGCCCATTCGATCAGACCCTGCACGCCGACAACGAGCACGATGAACATGAGCGGGTTGACCGCGCCTTTGTTCGCGGCGAGGTTCTGCACATACTGCGTCTGATAGAAGAACAGTACGATAAAGCCCATGAACAGGATCGTGTTGAGCATCGGGGCAAGGAGCCCTCCCGCAAAATAGCTCCAGATCCGGTGACGATCGAGCTTTTGGAAGACACGGAACAGCAGCCCCGTGAGATACCCCACAAGCGCGCGTGTGCCGATGCACAACAGGACCGTCATAAACGGCGACACCGCAAAGAACGCCGCCGTCATCAGGGATTTCCCGGTGATCGCGTCGTACAGGCTCAACAGTCCGTAGAACGCGCCGAGGATCGTGCCCGCCAGCGGTCCCAAAAGCATCGCGCCGACGGCGATCGGAATCATCGTAAAGGTCATAACGAGCGGTCCCACCGGAATCGAAGAAAGCCCGGTCAGCTTCATCAGCAGAATGACGCCGATGAACAATCCGAGCTCCGTGATGTAACGGGTGTTGACGCGTTTTTTCGTCTGTTCCATATGCAATTTTCCTCCTTACTTGTGTTCCCTTCGGATACACTGCTTAGATGTCGGAAAGCCGTCCGCTTTTCTGTACTCCCGTCCCATAGGGGTACGGGGAACCGCAGACTTTTTTCCACCCGCATTATAACGCGGCGTTTCGGTGAATGCAAGCCTTTTTGTGCGTTGCAATTCCGGTTTTTCTATGGTATATTATAGGCACATCCATCAACGGGAGGTTCCCTATGCTCAGCGGAAAAACAGTGGTATTGGGCATAACCGGCGGCATTGCCTGCTTCAAGGCGGCGGCGCTTGCGAGCATGCTCAAAAAACAGCACGCGGACGTGCAGGTGCTTATGACGGAGAACGCGACGAAGTTCGTGACGCCGCTGACCTTTGAACAGCTCACCGGGAACAAGGCGCTGGTCGACACCTTCGACCGGAACTTCGTGCATTCCGTGGAGCACATCGCCGTTGCGGACCGCGCGGACTTCGTTCTGATCGCGCCGGCGACGGCAAACGTGATCGCAAAGCTTGCACACGGGCTTGCGGACGACATGCTCACCACCACGGTCCTTGCCTGCCGCTGTAAAAAAGCGATCGCGCCCGCGATGAACACCGGCATGTATGAAAATCCCGTCACGCAGGACAATATTGAAACGCTTCGGCACTACGGTTGGGAAATCGTCGACCCTGCATCGGGACATCTTGCCTGCGGCGCGGAGGGCAAAGGCAGACTGCCCGAGCCGGAGGATCTTTTGGAGGTCGTGCTCCACGCGGTTTCGCACGAAAAGGACCTTTTGGGAAAGCGCGTGCTCGTCTCCGCCGGTCCCACGCAGGAGGCGCTCGACCCCGTGCGATATCTCACGAACCATTCCTCGGGACGCATGGGCTATGCGATCGCGAAAGCGGCGGCACGCCGCGGCGCCGAGGTGACGCTCGTTTCGGGACCTGTGGCATTGAAAAAGCCCGCGTATGTGCATACGGTCGATATCGTTTCCGCGCAGGACATGTTTGACGCGGTGATGCAATACGCGAAGGATGCGGACATCATCATCAAGGCGGCGGCGGTCGCGGACTTCACGCCCGAAACCGTTGCGGACAACAAGCTGAAAAAGAAGGACAGCACGGTTTCGATCCCGTTCACGCATACGAAAGACATTCTGGGCACACTCGGAAAGAACAAGCGACCCGGACAGTTTCTTTGCGGCTTTTCGATGGAAACCGAAAATATGCTCGAAAACAGCCGTAAAAAGCTCGAAAAGAAAAACCTCGACATGATCGCGGCAAACAATTTGAAGGAGGCCGGCGCAGGCTTTGCGGTCGAAACGAACGTGCTGACGCTGATCACGCGCGACAATGAACTCGCGCTGCCGCTGATGAGCAAGGACGCCGCAGCGGACGCGCTTTTGGATGAAATTCTGAAACGCCTGTAAAACCGATTTCAAAAGACGGGTTCGCCCGTCTTTTTTATTGTGCATAAAAACGAACGTTTTTCACACACTATCGGAAACAACCGCTTCGGAGGTTTTTCCATGCATTTGACCCGCAAACAAACGATCCTGATCGCTTCGCTTTCCGGCGTTGCCGTACTGCTTCTTGTCGGATTTCTGATCCTTTGGTCCTATTTCCGAAAGGGCGACCCGATCCCTGCGGAACCTTCCCTGCCGCCCGTGACCGCTTCGCCTTTGCCTTCGGAAACGCCGTCGCCCTCACCGACCCCGACGGAAACGCCGTCACCGACGCCGTACTTTCTGCCGCTTGTGCCGGAGGGCGCGGCAAGCACGCCCGTGACGCTTCCCGCAACGCCTGCCGTCTCCCCCTCCCCGACGAATGCGGCGGCGCCGGAAGCGGCGGGCACAGCCTCGCGCGAAGGCGTATACAACGATGAGGTCAAGGAATTTATGGCGATCGGAACGCAGGACGGCGAAGCGATCGCCGTTTTGCTTGTTCAGGTGAAACCGCCGACGGTCACGGTCGTCGCGATCCCGTGCGAAACGCTTTCGACGGTCTATACGCTCGGAAAGGACGCGCAGGTCACCGGGATCGACACCGCGCCGATCCGCGCCGCAACGGCGCGCGCCGAAAGCGAGCGCGAAGGCTGCTGGAACCTCATCTGGGCGGTGAAAAACTGCACCGGCTACCGCGCGCCGGCGTTTCTTTGCGTGGATTTCGCCTGCATGGAGGCGTTCTTTTCCTTCGCATCGGGGCTGTCCGCGGAAGGCGCCGAGATCGATCTCAACGCGTTTCTGCGCATTTTAAACGAACGGGACGAAGCGCGCGCAAAGGATCTTGCGGAGCTCGGCGTCGGCGTTGTGCAGTACTTAAGCAAAGTATCGCTTTGGGAGCTGCCCGCATTCAAGAGCGCCACGCGCGGGTCATTTACCTCCAGCCTGTCGATCCTTGAACTTTTAAAGCTGATGGGCGATCTCCGAAAGTCGGACGCGTTTTCGGTCTTCGTACTGCCGACAAAACCGAAAGACGGCTTCCGTGTGCTCTCGGACGCCGCCGTTCTGCCGTTCTGATTGTATCAACTACCCCTCAGTCACCTCCGGTGCCAGCTCCCCTCACAAGGGGAGCTCAACGCTGCCTGCAAACCGACCCTCCCTTGTCACGGGGCGCGGAGATGAGCGCCCGCAGAGCGGGATGAAGCGAATCGGAAGCGCGGGTCGAACAGGAAGCAGAAGGAGTGCATACGACGCGCTGCGACCATGTGAGACCATCGGTGTCAGCATCAGCTGACAGGAGGGTAGTCGTCCCTATACTGCTCAAAAAACACTATTCCCCCGCGATCCCGATCCCGACCACGCCGTATTGCCGCTGCCGTTCCAAAGAATAGTACGCAAGCATGTCGTCCGGACTTGCCGTTTCAAGCTCCGCTTCCGTATACCCGCATTGTGTGAGCGGCAGCGCGCGGTACAGTTCGCTAAACGACGGAAAGACGTGCAGCGCCGTGACGGTCACAGAAAGCTTCTCGCCTGTGTCCGTTTCGGTAAACGTGATCGTATCCCCGACGGCGATTCTTTGCCGCTTTTCATCATACAGCCGCAGTTCGATCGTCTTTTGTCCGCTTTGGATCATCGAAAACGGCGCGGGGTTCAGCCGCATTTCATGCGTCGCCATTACGCCAAACCGGGTTTCACCGGAATGCCCTTTTTGCGGCAGTCAGCAAAATAAAGCTCTTCGGTCGCAAGCGCCATTTTCGTTACGGAAAACTCGCAGTCGTGCGGATAGATGTACCAGGTATCCTCAAGTGTGTTGAGATCCACGCAGTCGCCGAACTTGCCGAGGTATTCGTACTCGATGTGGCACGAGTACAGCGACGGCACGCTCTTTTCCATTCGGAACGGATCGCCGGTTTGATCGACGCCAAAGACATGGAAGCCGTTCATGTCATGCCGCATCGTCCCCTCGCCGAGCAGGATGAACCGCTTCGCGTTCGGAAGCGAGCGCACCGTGACGGGCAGATCGCCGCTATCATACGTTCCCGCTTCGACTTCTTTTTTTACATTTTCACGCTCCCACTCGTACCAGTCCGGAATGTGCGAAAACGCCGTTTCGCCGGTCTCGGCGGAAAGAGATCCGTCCTCGTTGTAAAACCAGCGCTTGCCGCAGGCTTTGCAGAAGAGATGCGTTCCCTCGCTTGCCATCCGAAACTCCGTTTTGCACGCAGGGCACTGATAAAGAACTTTATGAAGCCCCTCCGCGCGCTTTTCGTACGTCACGCGGATGCCCTTTTCCCTCTGCCAGGCGTAATCGTCATACTGAAACGCCTCGACGATCTTTTCATTGATCTTGTCCGTCGTCGCCTTTTTCAGTTCCTCCGCCGTGAAAAGCAGCGTCATCTCCGCTTCGGTGGGGCGTACGTTTCGCTCATGCAGGTTCCAGAACGGGGAATTGATGTGGTGTCCGTGGCAGATAAGCGTCACGACCGGAACGCCCAAAAGCTTACAGAGCTTGCCGAGCGACGCGGGCAGCACGGCGGTCGTGCCGCAGAGCGAATAGCGCGCTTCGGGATAGATCACATTGATGTCGCCGTTATGGACCACGCGCTTTAACTGCCGGATCAGCGTGATGTCGCTCGTGAACTTGCGCTTGCAGATGCATCCGACGCGGCGAAGAAGCCACTCGCGTCCGATAAAGCCGTCGATCGCCACGACGTAGTTTGCGCGGTCGGGATAGATCGCCTTTGTCGCGACCTTGAAGTCCAGAAACGCGTTGTGATTGCACAGCAGCAGGTACGGCGGCTTCAGCCCCTCTACGCCGGTTTTTTTGATGATCGCACCGTGTTTTTTCACGTCCGGCGCACTCAAAAGATACGTCAGGGGACGCAGATACCACGCCGTGCGGTACGGCGGTTTTTTCATGTCGAAGCGTTCGAATTTGCTCTGATCCACCGGCGTATCCTCCGTGTTCGGTATTACAGCATTGTGCGTCGAAGCACTTCTTTTGAAAGCGGTGAAAGGTCCGCCGGCGCGATATCAAAGACGGTGCGGCAGCCGGTCTCGCCGCGGCTTGCCATTCTTCCGATCGCCCGCGCAAACGCAACGAGCACGCCCGCGGTAAACTCCGGATTGGAGTCGAGCTTCAAAGAATACTCGATCCGGTGCGTATGCTCGTCATTGAGCCCCGTCCTGCCCGTGCGGATCACAAACCCGCCGTGCGGCAGCGCGCTGTGCTTTTCCTTCATTTCGTCTTCGGAAATGAACGTGACCGTCGTGTCGTAATCGGCAAAGTAGTTCGGCATCGTTTTGATCGCCTGCTCAATCGCGCTTTTGTCCGCGTCCGGCGCGGCGACGACGTAGCATTCGCGAAGGTGCTTCTGCCGTGCGGAAAGCACGGGCTGCCTGCCGGAGCGCACGGCGTCCAGCGCGTCCCCGATCGGCACCGTATACTGTCTTGCGTCAAGCACACCCGGAATGCGGCGGATCGCGTCGGAATGCCCCTGACTGACGCCGCGTCCCCAGAACGTGTAATCTCTGCCGTCCGGCAGAATCGCATTCGCGTACAGGCGGTTTAAGGAGAACATGCCGGGGTCCCACCCGCAGGAGATCAGCGAAAGCTTATTCCCCGCCTTTGCCGCCGCGTCAACCGCGTCGAAATGCGCCGGGATGTTCGCGTGCGTATCGAAGCTGTCGATCACGTTGAAGTCCATTGCGAGCATCGGCGTAAGCGCCGGCAGATCGGTCGCGCTGCCGCCGCAGAGGATCACCGCGTCGATTTCATCCTTGTATTTCAGAATGTCACCGGCGGCAAGCACCTTCGCGCCGGTGTTCGAACGGACCGTGTCCGGATCGCGCCGCGTAAAGATGCCGAAAAGCTCCATGTCGGGATTTTTGAGAATCGCGGCTTCCGCGCCGCGTCCGAGATTGCCGTATCCGTAAATCGCCAGTTTCATGTTGGTACTCCTTTCGATCGGAGGCATTTTTGAAATATTATATATGATGCAGCGGATTTGTCAACCGCAGCGTTATTTCAACAGTCTTAACCCCTTCGGATAATGGTTTTTCAGCATGCCGTCCGAGGCCTTATAAAACCCCAGGGCATGCCCCATGTACGTCGCCGCGCCGTAACCCTTTTCGGCGTCCTTAAAAAGCGTTTCGCCTTTGAGATACCGCATCGCCTCGTCAAAGGAAAGCGCGCATGTCCGCAGAAAGGGCGTTTCGCGTCCCGCCGCGGCGAGCGCGTGCGCGGGCTCGAAGCGGCTGCCCCTGACTTCGCCGAGGAGCAGTCCCGCCCGCACGATCTTCACGCCCTCAAAGGGGAACGGCATCGGCGGCAGGAGCAGCACGCGGCCGTCCTTTAAAAGCCGGATCTGTCCTTCGGGAAGCCGCACCGCTTCCGAAAACGCGTCGAATGCCGGGACCCGATCGGACCTTCCGATGGAAAACACCGACGGAACGCGTTCGCCTTCGCGCACAAGCACCGCAAGGAACTGCCCCTCGCCCGCGCTCGTGTGCGGATAATACCGCCGCATCCCGACGAGCGAAAAATCCGTGTGCCGATCGAGAAAATGCCGCACCGTTTCCTCGTTCTCCTGCGGGGAAAACGAGCAAGTGGAATACACGAGCGTGCCGCCGGGCTTCACGGCTTTCTGCGCGTCCTCGAGGATCGCGCGCTGCCGGACGGCGCAGGTTTCCACATGTTCAATTGACCAGTCGCGCACCGCCTGTTCGTCCTTCCGGAACATCGATTCGCCTGCGCACGGCGCGTCGACGAGCACGGCGTCGCAGCGATCCTTTAAGCGCCCGCAGATCGTTTTCGGCTCGGCGTTGGTCACGATCGCGTTGCAGACGCCCATGCGCTCCAAGTTGCCGAGAAGGACCTCCGCGCGGGAGGGCACGATCTCATTGCTGAACAGCACGCCGCCGCGCATCTTCGCCGCAATCTGCGCGCTCTTGCCGCCCGGCGCGGCGCAAAGGTCGAGCACGACCGGCGCGTCGGGAAGGTCCAGGAGCGCTGCCGGCGCCTGTGCCGTCGCCTCCTGCATATAGAAGAGTCCCGCGGCGTGCAGCGGCGTCGCGTTCGGGTTAAAGTCCAAAGGCAGCGGCGCGCCGTCCGGGTTTTCCGAAAGGACCGGCAGCGGCAGGTGCAAAAGATCGGAAAGCTCCGCCCGGTCGGTTTTCAGGGTGTTGATATGCAGCGCCTTTTTCGGCGACTCGTTGAGCGCTTGGAAAAACGCCGGATAATCCGCGCCGAGCTGCGATTGCATGCGCGTTAAGAATGCTTCGGGAAAGCTTCTCATATCATGACCTCCGTATCCGCGCCCAAAAGCACGATGTGACGCTCCGAAACCGGCATGCCGGAAAGCTTTTCGAGCGCTTCGGCGTACAGAGCGACCTGCCGCACGTGCTTCTGCGCGTATGCCTTCGGATCGCCGGTCACGCGGTCGGTTTTATAGTCGAGCAGTACCCACGCGCCGTCTTCCAAAAAGCACGCGTCGATCACGCCCTGCAGAAGGATCGGCTCTTCGGAATCGGTCTCTTCAAGAAGCCTGTTTGCGGGCATCGGGCAAAGGAAGCTCCACTCCCGCTCGACCCTGTCCGCCGCCGCCATGCGAAGGAAGAGCGGTGTTTTTGCAAAGCGCCGGATCGCGTCCGCATGGAACGCGCTGACGCCCGAAAGCGCGGAAAGATACGCCGCGCGCTTTTCTTCGTCCTTTAAAGGCAGACATTCAAGCGCGCGATGGACCGCGCTGCCCTCCGAAAGAACGTCGTAGCCGGTCTCAAACGCGGGTTCGAAAAACTCCGGCGCGTCGTCCTTTGAAAGCCCGGTGACCGAGGTCTTGTCGGGCAGCGTGTCGACGACCGGATGCGGATAGACCCAATCAAAATTCGCTCTCAGTTCTTTCCGCTCCCGCTCGCCCGGCTGCGGGATCCCGCTCACGACGGAATGCGGCGCGGCATGCGAAAACTCGCTCTTTTGATGCACGACGGGCGTGACGCGTCCGTTCAGCGCGGAAAGCAGGAGCTTCAAAGCATTGTTGGATTTTCGGATCGAAAGCAGCGTCGGAAGACCCTGCGCGTCAAAGAGCGATCCTGCGTTCGACGCCGAACCGAGCAGATACAGCTCCTGCTTTGCCCGCGTCATACCCACATACAGCACGCGAAGCTCCTCCGCCCACGACGCGTCGCTCGTCGCGTGCACGGTGTTTTGGTGCGTCAGCGTTTCGTGCGGAACGCCGAAACTGTCGAAATACTTTAATCCTGTGCCGAGCGCCGCTTCCGGCAGCAGCGCCTTCGCTTCGTCTCTGCGGTTGAACATGCCGCCGAGCCCCGCGTAGAACACGAACGGGAACTCGAGCCCTTTGGAGGCGTGGACCGTCATGATGCGCACCACGTCCGCAGTGACCGTCGCCGCCGCGCCGAGCTTCTCCGTCGCGCGGACGTTCTCCATGAAGCGCAGAAACCCGTGCACGCCGCTCATGCCCGCCGCGTCGCAGTCCGCCGCCGCGCGGACGAGCGCGTTTATGTTTTGAAGCCGCTGTTCGCCGCCGGGGAGCACACCGATCATTTCGCGGTAGTGCGTTTCGTCTGAGATCCGCTCGATGAGTTCAGAAAGCGGGATGCGCCGTTCGAGCGCTTCATACCGTTCGATCGCGTCGAAAAACGCCGCGACCTTCGGCTCGGCCTCCCTTGCGGAAAGCAGACAGTCCAAAAGCGGGCTCTTGTGATCGCGGATGCGAAGCTCCGAAAGCTCCCGATCCGTAAAGCCAAACAGCGGCGAGCGCAGAACCGCAAGAAGCGGAATGTCCTGCCGGCGGTTGTCGAGCACGGAAAGCAGGCTTAAAAGAAGCTTTATCTCGATCGCGTCGAAGTACCCGCCCGACGCCTGCGCATAACACGGAATGCCCGCCTCGGCGAGCGTCTGCGCCCACACGCGCGCATGCTTTTTGTTCCGCAGCAGCACCGCAAAATCGCCGTAACGGCAGTCCCGTTCCGTTTTGCCGTCTTTGACCGGACGCTGCATGCGCTCCAGGATCACGTTTGCCGCAAACCGCGCCTCCGCTTCGGCGTCTTCGAGCGTTTCCTCGTCGTCCGGATCGTTCTCCTTTTCAAAGAGATGCAGCTCGCAGCAGCCGTCCGGCACGTCCGGATTGCCTTGTAATAACCTTGCCCGCGCGTCGTATTCGATCCCCGCGACGGGCTTTTTCATGATCGTTTCGAACACCGCGTTGACCGTGTCGACGACCGCCTTTCCCGAGCGGAAGTTGTGTCCGAGGTCGATGCGCGTGCCGCGTTCACCCCGGAACGTCTCGCATTTTTCCAAAAAGAGCTTCGGCTCCGCCATGCGGAAGCGGTAGATCGACTGCTTCACGTCGCCGACGAAGAACAGCCCGCCCGGCCGTGCAATGCGGTTTAAAATCGTTTCCTGCACGCGGTTAGAATCCTGATACTCGTCCACAATGATCGCAAGATAGCGCTCGCGGTACTCTGCGGCGATCTCGTTGTCCTTTAAGATCTCGATTGCCATATGCTCGAGGTCCGAGAAATCGACCGCATTTTTCTCGCGCTTCGCGTTTGCGAACGCTTCGAGGTATGTCCGCATCAGCGCGTAGAACGAGCGAAGGACCGGCGCCGCGGAAAGCTCGCGCGCCCAAAGCGCATCGTTCGTTTCGCCGCTGCGCTCCGCCTGCGCCTTGATCACGTCGCGGAACATGGATTTTGCCTTCTGCACGCCCGTCTTGTCCCCGTCCGGCGTGCCGTTCGGAAAGCGCAGCGAATCCTTGATGTCCAGAATGCCCGAAAGCGCCGCGGCATAGCCCGCGCGCGTCTTTTGCGTCAGCGCGCCGCGCGCGCGGGTCAGAAGATCATAGAGGATCGAAAGGATCTTTCCGTACGCGGACGGGACACGGTCGGTCTCCGCCTGCAGCGCGTCGATTGCGCGCAAAAGCTCCGCCTTGTCGCTTTCGAGCGCAAACACAAGCTGTTTTTCAAACGCGTCCCGGTCTTCGAGCGACGCCTCGTTTTGCGCCATCCAGCCCAAAGGATCGGGCTGCGCGGACAGAAAATCCGCAAAGTCCTCCATCGCGGACATCAGTGCGGGCTCGCTGCCGAACGCGACGATCAATGTGCGAAAAGCCTCCGCCTGCGTTGCGGCAAGCGTATCGAGCGCGGCGTTCCTCGTTTCGGCGCGCAAAACCGCAGTCTCGGTTTCGTCAAGCGTTTTGCTCGACGGCGTCAGCCCCACGCGGAAGAAGTGCCGGAACACGACCCTTGCGCAGAACGCGTCTATCGTGGAAATGCTGGCGTTCGCGACCGCCGCCGCCTGTTTGCGGTATTCGGCTTTCAACGCGCCGGTCTCTTTCCGTGCGGCTTCTGTAAGCCGCTTTGAAATGCGCGCCTTCATCTCGCCCGCCGCCGCGCGCGTAAAGGTGAGCACGAGCATCCGGTCGACCGGCACGCCCTCGGTGACCAGCCGGAACACGCGCTCGGTGAGCACGGTCGTTTTGCCCGCGCCCGCCGCCGCGGAAACGATCAGGTTGCCGTCCTTTCGGATCGCTTCAAGCTGTGCGTCGGTAAAGCTCATTTGTCGTCGCCTCCTTTCGGAAGAAGGTCGGATAATTTCAGCTTCTGCACGGCGCGCGTGCGGGAGCCGAGCTGCCGGTCAAAGCGGCACACCGCGCCGTACGGGCACCAGGTGCACGCCGAATCGGTCGGAAAGATGTTCGCTTCGCCGGAAAGGATGCGTTCGGCGTTTGTCGCCGCCGTTTTCAGCGCCTGTTCCTTCAGCGATTCGAGCTCTTCACGCGTCACAAGGTCCCCCGCGTAGCCGTCCTTTTTAACCGCAAGCTTTTTGATCAGCGCGGATTTTTTGTCGAGCTGCGCATCGCTCGCTTTGATCGCGGCTTCGTCGCTTGCCGTCACGCCGGACAGCGGGTTCATCGGCGTCTCGTCCTGCGATGCGGGCGGGTCGGCGGACAGCGGCATATAGTACATGCCGACGGCCTCGCCGCCGAGCTGCTTTGCAACCTCCAGATACAGCGGAAGCTGGATCGTCTCGCCGCTCGAAAACTTCGACGGATCAAAGTTGTGGTTTCTGCCGGTCTTGTAGTCCACGATGCGGAACATCGAGCCGTCCGGCGTTTGGTCGATGCGGTCGATCTTGCCGCTGACCGCGATGCGCGTGCCGTCCGAAAGCACCAGCGAAACGGGCTTTAAATCGCCGTTTTTCCCGAAGCCCGCCTCGGTTGCCGCAACCGTGAAGCCGCCTTCGCGGATCTGCCGCAGCACGGAATACACGCACCAGCGGATCATGCGGATGCGCACATAGAGCGCCTCCCTCTGCCGCACGTTGCGCTCGAAAATGCCGTCGTTGTGCTCCTTCATAAGGTCCGGCAGGATGCGGTCCAGAATCGCGTCCGCTTCGTCGTTTGTCATGGTGCGCAGATCTCTGCCCTCGTCCTTGGCGGTCCTTACGAACAGGTCCAGCGCGTCGTGCAGGAACGTCCCGACGTTGTCCGCGCGTTCCGTCGCTTCCTTGCGCTCCTCCGCGGACAGTCCGTAACGAAGATACTGCGCGAACGGACACCGCGCGAACTGTTCGAGCCGGCTTGCGCTCATTGAAGGCGCGATCCCGTACAGCTTTCTTGCAAGCGTCTTTCCGAGCTGCGTTTCCGCCTTCGTCCCGGCGCGCGCGTCAAGCAAAGCCCGGGTTGCGTCCGCATAATCCGGATCGCTTTCGTAATATGCCAGCAGCGGCGGAAGATTCGGCAGGATCACACCCTCGGTGCGGTAAACGCGCAACAGTTCCGAAAGACGTTCAAACCCGACCGCGACGGACGCCGGAAGCCGGTCTCTGCCGCGCACGATCACCTGCGGCGCGGGCTCCGGCAAAAGCGTTTCGACCGTTTTCAAAAGCGGCGAGGGCACCAGCTCGCCCGACGCCCCCGCGCAGGGATACGAGAAACAGATGCGCTCCGTCGCCTTCGAAAGAAGCGTATAGAGCTGCAGGCGGTCCGCTTCCGTAAGAAGCTCCGTCTTGCCCCAGACCGAAAGCCCCGTCGATTCCATCTGATTGAGCTCGGCGTCGTTTAAAAGCGCATCGTCGCTTCGCGACGGCGGAAATACGCCCTCGGTGCAGCCGAGCAAAAAGAGCACGCGGCTGCGGTTCAAACGCGTGCGCACGAGATCGCCGAGCACGACCTGGTCCGAGCTTCCCGGCAGCACGCCGATTGAATAGCTCGAAAGCCCTTCTTCGAGGAGCGCGCAAAACTCCTTCTGCCCCATCGGGACGTCCCCCATGATCGCGTCGATCTGCGAAAAGAGCGTCATCAGCGTATTCCACATCTGCGCATAGGTCTGCGCGTCCTGCGATTCGCCTCCCGCAAGCAGCGCGTCCGCTTCGGCTTCAAGCTGTTCCCTGAGCCCCGCGTCCTTCAGATATTGATACACGCCGCGGACCTTGCCGCCCGCCGTCTTTTCGGCAAGCGCTTCTTTGAGGCGCAGAAGCTTCGGCACGATCGCCGCGCGCGCGGCTTCCGCCTCCTTCGGCACCTCGCCGATCGAAAGGGGCTCCGTAAGCGCGCTTCCGAACAGTCCGTAGCGGATGAGATAGTTTTCAAAGATCTCGGTATCGAACCGGTCGACGCCCGCATAGCCGCTTTTCAGCACATGCAGCAGGTCGTTGACGTTCAGCGCGTTCGTCGCCGCGCGAACCGAGGACAGTACGAAATCGGTCGCCGCGTGTCCGAGGATCGGGCGCGACGCATCGAAAAACAGCGGAATCTTCCGCAGCCGGCATGCGCGTTTCAAAAGCGGCGCGTAGATTTCCAGCGAGGAAACGACGATCGCAATGTCCGAATAGCGCAGCGTACCGTCCGCCTTGATCATGTTGAGGATCCGGTCCGCGGTCATGTCCGCTTCCATCGCCTGCGTCGCGTAGCCCGTGACGCGCACCGCGTTGTTTTCCCCGGCAAACGGCTTCGGCTCGGGCATAAAGAGCCCGCGGCAGAGATGGTTCAGCGCGGGATCGACCGGAACGCTCTGCTGCTCGAACGTGCGCACGGAAACCGGGATGCCGCGCTCGGCGCAGAATGCGGTAAGCACCGCCGCGCGCGCTTCCTCGGGCGCAAAGAGCGCCGAAAGCGCCGGATCGTCCTCAGCGCGAAGCGTGACGGTGACGTGCTTTGCGTGCGTGATGATGCCCTCTAAAAGGCGGATCACCTGCTCGCGCGTGCGGTCGAGATCGTCGACGTACACGAACGTATCGGAAAGGTCCGCGTCGTTCAGCACCGCAAGCGCTTCGGTCAGCAGGTCCTGCGCGGTGAGGTAGCGTGATGTGAGAAACGATTCGCTTTCGCGGTAGATCAAAAGGATGTCATGGAGCTTCCGGTATAAGAGCGATTCGGGATCGAGCGCCGCAATCGCTTTTTCGAGGTCGTCCGGTGTGATGCAGCTTTGCTTCAGCCTGCCGATCCAGTCGTCCATCACCTCGGCGAACCCGTTCGACTGCGAAACGCGCGAAAAGACCGTAAGCCGACTTCGCACGCGGTACGCCGCGCGGCGCAAAACCATGTGCCGCCCTTCGACGGACAGGAACGGTTTCGTATGCCCGGTGTGCACAAGAAGCCGCTCGGAGAAGCGCTCGAAACTCGAAACCTCAACGCCCAAAAGCCCGCCGAGCGCAGCGCACAGCTTTTGCTCCGCGGCATAGGTCGCCTGTTCCGGCACGAGCAGGATCGCGTGCTCGCCCTTTTCGCGATGCTTTCGGATCGCGTCATACAGCGCGGTGCTCTTTCCGGTATGCGCCCCGCCCCGGAAGATCGAAAATGACGCCATAAAGCCTCCTTAGGTACCAATAAAAAACGAATATTGAAGAATGAAAGCCGGAGCGGTCGAGAACTTTTTGCCTGAATCAGCGGCTGCCGAATGAGGCTTCTCCTTAAGGAGAAGCTCCAGGATCGCGGTGATGAGGTGTATGCGGCTCAACCGTCAATCCGTGTCCCGGGGCAATTCATCCACCTCATCTGCCTAACGGCACCTTCTCCTCAAGGAGAAGGCTTTTCTTTGCATGCCCGGCTTTCTGAACAGTTCCTTCCATCGTTGATCATGATTCAACTCTTCTCTAAAACACTTCTGTGTGCACGGGCGTATAGACCATGCGCCCGTTTTCGTTGGTGCTTTCATAGAGCACGATCGAGCGCACGGTAAACGCCGCGTTCGGAATGGCAACTCTTGTCAGGTCCCCGTGCTCGACGGCGCGGGCAAGCGTGATGTGCGGCGTAAAGCGCACCTTGCCGCCCGCAAAGCCGTATTCATAGAGCGCGGCTTCGAGCGTTTCGTGGATGCGATTGAGCTCGTCAAGCTCTCCGGTGACGGAGAGGTAGCTCGTCCTTGCGCCGCCGTGGGTGAACGAACCGAGCGTGCCGAGCCGCAAAAGGAACGGACGCGCGTCCTTCACCGCCTCGTGCATGGCGGAAGCGATGTCGGCAAGCGCGTTGCTCTCGCCCAAGAATCGCAGCGTGATATGGAAGTTGCCCGCCGGAACAAACCTGCCCGCGGTGCTGATGCTCTGTAAGCCCGCCTCAGCGGTGCTGACGGCGCGCTGCACGTCCTTCGGCAGCGGCACAGCGATGAATAAACGCATAAAAAGGCTCCTTTCGGATCGTTGTCTACATTATACGTTTTTTTTGCGGGTTTGTATAGGTTTTCTCTTTTCTATTTTCGGAATGTTTGCTATAATAAAATCGGAGTATGGGCGGATGAAATGACGCGCAGCGTCAATTCACGGCAAAGCCAATTCACGGCGCAGGCGTATATCGTACCGAAGGCATATCGTGAATCCCGCAGGGAGTTTATATTGCATGCCCGTAGGGGAAGATCGTATTTTCCCGTTCCGCTGTTGCGGCGGGCGGATCATATCCGCCCCTACGGTCCGTTGGTGCAAGCTGCGTATCCTTGCCTTCTCCTCGGAGGAGAAGGTGGCGAAGCGTCAGCGAGCCGGATGAGGTGGACACGCAGAAAAGCGGAACGCTTTTCGCGGATGAATTGCACAAGTGCATGAATTGTCCTTCGGACATGAATTGCGGCAAAGCCGCACGATAAAATGGAAACAAAATTTAACGAACAACTGCAACCGAAGAAAAGGCGCCTTCTGCGGCCGGGATGGCAGGACAAGCTTCCGATCAAGCCGATCCTCGTCGCGGCGCTTGCCGTTGTGCTTCTGACCGTACTGGTACTCATCAACCGTCCGACGGCGACCGCGCTTTCGAGCCCGGAGCTCGACGTGATCCGCAGCGCGGGCATTTTGCGCATCGGCGTGGATACCGATCTCGAGGGCATGTATCAGAACGGGAAGGGCTACGAAAAGGCGGTCGCACAACAGCTTGCGACGCTGATCTTCGGAAACACCGAGGGACTTTCGCTTATCGAGGTCGACCGCTACACCGCGCCGTGGCGCATGAACGACGGCGAACTCGATCTGGTGCTCATGAGCATGGATGCGTTCAAACAGGACGGCTATGACAGAAGCACGGTCCCGTTCTTTACGGACCGCTGCGTGATCCTCGCCTACGGACCGTTCGACACGCTTGCGGGAAAAACAATTGCTGTACTCCAAGGAACGCCTTCCGAGAAGCTGCTGAAAAAATACGTCGAAGCGTCCGCGCCGGAGCTTACGATCCATCCCGCGGCGGACTATTATTCCATGCGCGTCATGCTGCGCGCGGGCACGGTGGACGGGCTTTGCCTGCCCGAGACCGTCGCGATGGGCTTTCACGAATCCCGCACAAAGATCCTGTCCTACGACGTCGGCGCGATTCCCTATTACGCGATCGCGAAAAAAGACTCCGTTCTGCTCGATTTGACGAGCGAACTCTTTTATGACTGGCAGCTCGACGGCACGTTCCGTGACTGGGCGCGGGAATATGGCGTCGAATGGGGCGCGAACGGTTGACGGAACGCCGGAAATCCGTTAAACTAAAAAGAAGGCTTTTTGTTTCGATACAACAACGAAGGAAATTTGATTATGGATTCTTTTTACAGCATTCACGGGGGCAGACGGCTTGAGGGCACGGTGACGATTTCCGGCGCGAAGAACGCGGCGGTCGCGATCATTCCGGCGGCGATCCTTGCGGGGGAGCCCTGCGTTCTCGAAAACCTTCCGAACATTGCGGACGTCGAGAGCCTGCGCGAAATCCTGATCGCACTCGGCGCAAAGGTCGACATGACCGAGGGCGGCTGCATGCGCATCGACCCGTCGACCGTCAACACGCACGACGCGACCTCCAAAAAGGTCAGCTCCATGCGCGCGTCGTACTATCTCTTAGGCGCCATGCTCGGCGCGTACGGCGAGATCGAACTGGCGCTCCCGGGCGGCTGCGTGATCGGTCCGAGACCCATCGATCAGCACATCAAGGGCATGCGCGCGCTCGGCGCGAAGATCTACATGGACGAGAGCCGCAACGTCATCCGCGCGCAGGCGACGAAATTAAAAGGCGCAGAGATCTTCTTCGACGTCGTTTCCGTCGGCGCGACGATCAACGTGATGCTCGCGGCGGCAAAGGCGGAGGGCACGACGGTGCTTCAAAACGTCGCAAAGGAACCGCACGTTGTCGACGTCGCAAACTTTTTGAACATGATGGGCGCAAGCGTTCGCGGCGCGGGTACCGACGTCATCCGTATCCAGGGACGCAAAAAGCTTCGCGGCTGTTCCTATTCGATCATCCCGGATCAGATCGAAACCGGCACCTATATGATCGCGGCTGCGGCGACACGCGGCGACGTGGTCATCAAAAACGTGATCCCGACGCATATGGAAGCGATCTCGGCAAAGCTGATGGAAAGCGGTGTGCGCGTGATCGAGGGCGACGACGGGCACGACTTCTTCCTGCGCGTCACCATGAACGACCGTCCGCGGGCGGTGAGCTTCCGCACGATGGTCTACCCCGGCTTCCCGACCGACCTGCAGCAGCCGATGATGGCGTACCTCACAACCGCAGGCGGCACGAGCGTGATCACGGAAAACATCTTTGAAAACCGCTTCAACCACGTCAAGGAGCTTCGAAAGCTCGGCGCGAGCATTTCGATCAGCAAGCGTGTTGCGCGCGTCAAGGGCGTGGAAATGCTTCGCGGCGCAGACATTTACGCAAGCGACCTCCGTGCAGGCGCGGCGCTGATCGTGGCGGGGCTGATGGCGGGCGGCGAGACCCGCGTGCACAACATCGGCTACATCGACCGCGGCTACGAATACCTCGACAGCAAGTTCCGCGCGATCGGCGCGGAAATCCTGCGCGCCGACGAGGAATAACGGGAGGAAATCTATGTATCTTGCTTCCGGCTGGAAAGACTACGCGATCCTGGACGCGGGCAACGGCGACAAGTTCGAGCGCTGGGGTGGCGTGACCTTGTTGCGTCCCGATCCGCAGGCGGTCTGGACGATGGACGAACGCGTTTCCGAACGCGCCGACGCGGTCTATCACCGCAGCAGCAGCGGCGGCGGGCATTGGGAATACAAACGTCAGCTTCCCGAGCAGTGGACGATCGCGTATCGCGATCTCAACTTCATCGTGCGTCCGACCGGCTTCAAGCACACCGGGCTGTTCCCGGAGCAGGCGGTCAACTGGGACTGGATGCGCGGCGAGATCAACGCATTCCAAAAACGCACCGGACGAGCCGCAAAGGTGCTGAACCTCTTTGCGTACACCGGCGGCGCGACCTGCGCCTGCGCCAAAGCCGGCGCGGAGGTCGTGCATGTCGACGCGGCAAAGGGCATGGTCGCCTGGGCAAAGGACAACGCCGCAGCTTCGGGACTTTCAGACGCGCCGATCCGATACATCGTGGACGACTGCGTGAAGTTTGTCAAGCGCGAGATCCGGCGCGGCAATCACTATGACGGCATTCTGATGGACCCGCCGAGCTACGGACGCGGTCCCACCGGCGAGATGTGGAAGATCGAAGCCGATCTTTATCCGCTCGTGGAGCTTTGCGCGGAGCTTCTCTCCCCCGATCCCTGTTTCTTTCTCATCAATTCCTACACGACCGGTCTTGCGCCGACCGTGCTCAGTAACGTATTAAAGCTTGCGATCAAAGGCGGAACCGCCGAGGCCGGCGAGATCGGGCTGCCGATCGCGCGCGGCGGGTTAATCCTGCCCTGCGGCGCAAGCGGAAGATGGACAACCACATGATGACGCCGCATATTTTGTTCGAGGACAACCATCTGCTGGTTGTCGAAAAACCCGAAAACCTGCCCGTGCAGGCGGATGCTTCGGGCGACGCGGACCTGCTTTCGCTTTGCAAGGCGTACATCAAAGAGACGTATCATAAGCCCGGCGAAGCGTATTTGGGGCTTGTGCACCGGCTTGACCGCCCCGTCGGCGGCGTGATGGTCTTTGCAAAGACGAGCAAGGCGGCGACAAGGCTCACGAGTCAGTTCAAGGACCGCACCGCGCACAAGCGCTACGTCGCGATCGTCGAGGGAAACGCGCCGGCAGGCGGCGAATGCGTCGACTGGCTCATAAAGGACGAGCGCACGAACACGACGCGCGTTGTTCCCGCGGGCACGGACGGCGCGAAAAAGGCGATCCTGCGCTATCGGACGCTTGCGCGGGAAAACGGCACATCGCTTGTCGACGTGGAGCTTCTCACCGGCCGCCCGCACCAGATCCGCGTGCAGCTATCGAGCAGGGGCTTCCCGATCGTGGGCGACATGCGCTATAACCCGCATGCTGCGCCCGGGACGCAGATCCGGCTTTGGTCGTATACGCTCACAGTGAAGCACCCGACGTTGCAGGAGCCGATGACCTTCTGGTCGATTCCCGCATGGCGCGAATACCCCGCGGTGCTGCGGTGCCTGCCCGCGCACGAGGTATGCAGCGGCGTCTATTATGACGACGATATCCTCGTCGTGGACAAGAACGCGGGCGCGGAGGTCGAAGGCGCGCTGCTGGGCGAGCTTTCCGCGATCTTCGATCCGCTTTACCCCGTCCACCGGCTTGACGCGAACACCGAAGGCCTGGTCGTCTTCGCCCGCACGGAGGCGATGCGCGACCGGCTTTCGGACGCGTTCTACCGGCACGAAACGCAGAAGATCTACCGCGCGATCGTCGTCGGGCGTCCGCAGGACGGCAGCTATACGCACTTTGCGAAAAAGGACGCGGACGCCGCGTATATGCGGCTTTGCAGGGAAAGCGATCCCGAAGCTTTGCGGATGGAGCTTGCCGTGCGCGTGCTCGAAACAAAGCGCGATCTTTCGCTTGTCGAAATCCGGCTCTTTACGGGACGCACGCACCAGATCCGCGTGCAGATGAGCGCGATCGGGCATCCGGTGCTCGGCGACGACAAGTACGGCGACCGGGAACGCAACAAACGGTATAAGAAGCGCCGCCAATGCTTACTGGCTAAGCGGCTCACGATTCTCGATAAAACCTTTGAAAGCACCAAAGAACTCAATCTGAACGAATTTACGGAGGAAAAACGATGAACGCACAAGAACGCTACGCATACTGGATGAACAGTCCCGACGTCGACGAACAGACCAAGGCGGAACTTGCCGCCATCAAGGACGATCCCGCCGAGATCGAAGAACGCTTCTACACCGAGCTGGAGTTCGGCACGGCGGGTCTCCGCGGCATTTTGGGCGCGGGCGACAACCGCATGAACATCTACAACGTCCGCAAGGCGACCGAGGGGCTTGCGCGCTACCTCGACGAGAACGTGAACGGCACCGCGCGCGTGTGCATCGCGTACGATTCGCGGCACTGCTCCGACCTCTTTGCCAAAGAGACCGCCTGCGTGCTTGCGGGACACGGCGTGCACGTTTTCCTCTATTCGACGCTGCATTCCGTGCCGCAGCTTTCCTTCACCGTGCGCGAGCTCAAATGCGACGCGGGCGTCGTGATCACGGCAAGCCACAACCCGCCGAAGTACAACGGCTACAAGGTCTACGGACCGACGGCGGGACAGGCGGCGCCGGACCTTGCAAACGAGATCACGCGGCACATCCGCGCGGTCGAGGGCTTCAAAACCGGCTACAAGCCGTACGACGCGGCGATCAAGGACGGCACGATCGAACTGATCGG
>JAFOQN010000174.1 GCA_017393775.1 Clostridia bacterium | reverse complement strand
GATACAGGACGCTGTCAATGAAGTTGACAGGCTCACAGACAACAACACTAAGGAGAACCTGATGATAGGTCTTGCCTTCTACAATGAGTTCAGCGACATCAGTGACGATGCCCTTATCGCCGCAGGCTACAGCTGGGCAAAGGCGAGGGAGGACTTTGAAAGATTTGCCGATAAGTTCGGTATGCAGCAAATGACTAACCTCTACTTCGGCGACGGCAACGATGATGATTAATACACAAGCCCCGTGGCATATGCCACGGGGCTGAACTTATATATGCACTTTTGGGGCTGTCATTACTTCCTGCTTATCGTCAGAGAGCTTGCTTTCCACTTTTCGTCCTGTTTAACGGCTTTCAGTGTGAATACCTCGGAGGTCCCGAGGCTGTTTACGGAAACCTTTGCAGTAAAGGCATTTTCGGAGGACTCCGTTATCTCGGGAGTGGAGGTGTACTCAAATCCGCTGCTTCTTCCTTCGTGGGTGAAGTAAAGATAGCCGTTGTACTCCTTGAAGGCGGCGTTATCCCCCTCGTAGATATTCTTGTATTTTTAGGGGGTGTCCCCTTAAAGCAGGAAAGGCGGCGTAAAGCAATGCGTACCGCGCGCCGCCTTTCGGCATTTGTCCGGACAAATGCCCTGCTTGCTAACCTCTGCGACAGAAAAAAGAGCCTGCGACAACGGGACCCGAATGCCCATCGCCGCAGACTGAAAAATATGATTGCGGACGTCTCCGCGGGCTGCCGCGTTTTCGTTCTATCGGGGTACATTTTCCGATGTTATCAGCATTCTGAAGCAAGATTTGCGTCTCAAATCCAGTCTTTTCATCCATCTGCACCGGGTTTTTCTTATGGCATCAATTTGGCAGTGCGTTTCTTTTCCGTACTGCCAAAATCAGTCGCTTTGGCAGCATCCGAACATGGCAAGGGCTTCCGCGATCAGCGCTTCGTCTGCTTCGGTCTTTTCTTCGGTCGGTGAAACAGAAACGGAGGGCGCGGCAATCGTAACGCCCTCCAATGCTTCTTGCACGACCCGTCGAATGTCCTCCAGCGTGAATACGGTCTGATTCGGGCGATCAATGGTTTCAATTGCCTGCTCTGCCGCTCGGATCATAAAGGTATTGATTGCCCCGTACCGTGATTTGTCCAATGCGCGTATCCGGTCCGCGATACGTTTCTCCCGCGCGTCATCCAGATCGAATCGAACGTTCAGCCGGTATTCGTTTTTCTTCATAACAGCATGCCGTGGTTCGCCTGATACTCGGCAAGGAACTCGTATCCCTTTGCAGCGGCGCAGATGTCCTCCACGAATGAGACGCGGTTCTTGTTGTATGTTCCAAAGTTCTTTACCAGGCACCCGCCTCCGCCGGTTATAACCAGCCGCATGGACTTTTCATCGTATCCGTGGTCACGCAGCCGTTCAAAGATGCCGCTCACATACTCTCGGATCGCGGCGGCAACGATCTCCATATCCTCATCTGGCAGATCGGCAGTTCCCCTTCGGAAGATCTCCTCGATCACGGACTCATGCAGAATGCGTCCTTTGGTTTCCTTCTCGTACCGTTCCCGCACCGCGAGCATGCACTGATGCGTTCCGAACCGCTCGGTTGCTGTCCGGTCGTTCTGCGGTCTCCCGTTGATCACATACAACGTATTCATGGTGCCGTTGCCGATGTCCGCGATTAGATTGATCCCCTGCATTTTCGGCGCAGATTCCGCAATCGCCGCATATCCCTGCGGATAGATGCGAACGCCGTTGATGTGGATCTCAAACATTCGCTTCCGATAGAAGAACGTGACGTCCTTGTTCTGCATCAGATAGGCGGCAAACTCTTTCTTCTGTACGCCGGTCCAAGTCAGGGGCAGCCCCGCTGCGATCAGCACCGTTGCCGCCGATACGTTTGCATCGGTCAGTTCCTCCGCGATCGCCGCAAGCGTAGCAATGTAATAATCCTCGTCCACCACCTTATTCGGCTGATATGCCTTGTGTCCTTCGCCGATCAGATAATAGTTGTCCCCAAACAGCAGAGCGTTTCTGCTGAACAGCGGTTCGGTATCGTACTTCTTCACGCTCATGGGGAAGCAGTGGTTGGCGGTCTTGATATTGCCAAAGCCGTGGTCGATACCGATGATGTAATGGTTCTTGGGCAGCTTTTTCATTTGGTCCTCCTAAAATGTTTTTTCTGAACCCGCGCCGCACGTTTTCGATGCTGCTTTACCTCCTTTCGTTTCAATTGAAAAAGTGGGCGCAGTATTCATATATGCATTACATATTATTCAAGGAGGGACGCCCAAAAAAGAAAAATGCCCGCGTTTACAGGCATTTGGTTACATATTATGAAAATGATTAGGAAAAAAGTTCCGTTAATACACCCATTGGGTGTATTTGTCAATCAACGTTTTCTGTCACATTGACCCGATCCGCGAAGTTCTCGAAAATACAGTACCGCGCCACGCCGCAGTGCTCCTCTGTTTTGCGACCGAACGTTTTGAAGAACGCCGATTGGTATTTGTGCGTAAAGTTCGTGTTTCCGAAATACGCCTCAAAATGAATGCTCGGATACAGCGCCCAGTCGGTTCCCTCGAGTTTGTTGATCTTGTAATACGCGATCACTTCGATCGCTTCGGACAGCGACATGCCTTTCGGCAGAAGGCTTTGGATGTATGCAGAATCTTTTTCGGAAACGTCCGCGCGGAAGGAGCGCAGCGGTCCCAACTCCAAAGCATCTGCAAGCACATCGTCGAACAGCGTCAGCCAGTCGTTTTTTGTGCTTTCCGTAAACAGCGGGATCTGGAACTGAATCACCTTTTTCTTCCAGTCTTCCGCGAACGTCTCCATGATCTGTTTCACATTATCCCGAACGTTCTTTGTGACCTGTTTCGGTGACGATTCAACGAACGCGGCAATGTTATTTACATGACGAACAAGCCATCCGTTTCCCTGTTCATCCACAAGCTCCGGGAACTCCGTGTGCAGTTCGGCAAAGTTGGTATCGAACTGCCATTCTTCTTCCTTTTCGGCAGGGATGCTGCACCAGGCGCAAAGCGCGCGCCGCGCATATTCGACGTCCGGGATCTCATCCTTATATAAGTATCCTCTTGCAACGATCGTCAGCACACGCAAAAACCCGGCGCATTTTTTCAGCATCTGCAGCGAGATGCGGTTCAGAAAAGCCGTATCTTTCTTGCTCTCCGTCCGATAGGTCGGAAATATCGTATAGCATTGAAACTCTTTTCGTTCGTCGATCATCGCTCTGTCCTCTCCAACGCGTTCTCATATACTTCAAGGTTCAGGACGTCCAGCGCAAACTTGCGCTTTCCGAGCGCGATCGCACAGCGCAGCGCCAGACCGGTATCCAACCGGCTGCGAAGGCGCTCACGGCAGCGGTGCCGGATCTCCGCCTTATAATTCGACCGGTACAAAAGATCCTCGCCGTCCAGCATCGCCCTCAGCTCGGCGCTGTCGTCTTCCCGGCGCAGACGCGCCTGTTTCACCCCGCGCTTCCGGTAGAAATCGTCGTAATCACAGATGATGTCTCCAAGGATGCGATACCCGCCGCAGCGGAAGTCCGTCAGAATCGACTTGTACTCATAAAACTGCATATGCCGGAATTGCCCGAAGAGGAACAACTCCCGCTGATACGGATCCCGAATCAAATGCCATTGCTGCTCTTTGAGCGCTTCGTGAGCGTTGCGAAACTCCTCCTCGGTGCATTCTACGAACGCCGCATACAGCGATTCGATCGAAACGTCCGTCTGCGCGCGGGCAAAGAGGATTCTCCCTATGTCCTTCTTTCGCGTCATGTAGTTCAGATTCATGCGCTCCGTGCGGATGCGTTTCAGCGCCGTTTCGTAATCGGCGATCAGATTGCGCATATCATTCAATGCCTTTGCAGGCAAGCGTTCCCTCCAGTTCGGATCGGCAGCAAACGCAAACAGCTCCTGATCCAAAGCGGGAACCGCTTTCACCTTCGGCGTATGCTTTTTCAACTGCGCAGCAAGATGCGGCAGCCGTTCGATGTTGGACGTGACCTTCTCCCAAAGGGTGCTGTCGTGAAACCGCTTGATCTTCCAACCTTTCCGGTTCTTTCCGCGCTTGCCCTCGATCAGATCCTTATAGTCGAGGAACAGGCTCCTTTCCACGTCTTCGGCTCTGAGATACTGCGAGATGTCCGGTCGGACGCCGTTCTTTGCCGCGTCGATCTCAAGCCCAGTCAGGATCGCCAGCAGTTCCGTTTCCTTCCGGTACTTTTCACGTTCCGCTTCCGGCAGCGATTCGTCGTAGGCGACGACCGCGCGGTTGAACGCGGCGTTGCAGATCTGTCCGACACGCGAAGCAAAGGTATCTCGCACCGTTTCAAATCGCGCATGCCAGTCGTTTGCGTCCGATTCTTTTGCGGAAACCGACGGGATCTTCAAAAGCGGCAGGTTGCGGGAATAGTCGGACGCAAGGTAATCCAATTCCGTATAATGCCGCAGGACGCAGGCATTGATCAGAGGATCGGAAATGACCTTTACGATGTCGCCGTCATAATCCGCGCCGCCGAGACGTTCCGGGATCAGGCTTTTTGCATTGACCATGACGACATATGTCAAATGCGACAGGTATTTTCTGCGCAGGATTCCTTCCTTCGGAAGCAGGTCAATGATGACTTCCTCGTTGCGCGCGATATGCGGATTTCTCAGGATCGTGACCTGGCCCGCCGACGCGTTTGCAAACCCCGGCGCGTAGGCAACGGTTCCGAGCAAACATTCCTTTGAGAGCCGGTGCACGGCTTTCAAAGACGCTTTTCTGTGATCTGCAGTCAGATGCGCGAGATACAATAAAAAACGCATTAAGTCGCCGGACAGATACCGGTTCTCGCCGCGAATCAGCAGATGCCCCTGCGCAAGGTCACTGTACACGCTCTCCGCGCGCTTTTTCAGTTCGTCCGCATAGACCGGTTCGTTGATAAACAATGAATTCTTTAAGAGCAGCAGCGCTTTCTGTGCTTCGAAGCTCAGCGGATTGATCTCCGGATCGTCCAATACGGATGTGAAGTATTCCATCCGCGATTGCGGGTCTGCGGCAAGACGGTAGTATTCCGATTCGCTTTCCTTTGTCAGCCAGTTCCGTTCATCCTCATTCGGATCATGATCCCATCCGTCCGGCAGATCGGTCGGACGGAACTCATCCTGCGTCATGGAGACTGTCGCGAGGAACTGATAGTTCATATCCACCTGCGTCGG
>JAFOQN010000173.1 GCA_017393775.1 Clostridia bacterium | reverse complement strand
GGCAGAAGCAGCGCGTGGCGATCGCAAGAACGCTCGCGATGGACCCGGACGTGATCCTGCTTGACGAGCCGACGAGCGCTTTGGACCCGACGATGGTCGGCGAGGTGCAGGCGGTCATCCGCGACCTTGCAAAGACCGGCAGGACCATGCTGATCGTGACGCACGAAATGAACTTTGCGAGAGCGATCAGCAATCGCGTCTTCTACATGGATCAGGGCGGCATCTGCGAGGACGGCACGCCGGAACAGATCTTCGATCATCCCGAAAAGGAGCTGACGCGGCGCTTTATCCAAAAGCTCAAGGTTCTGGAGCTTACCGTCGACAGCCGCGACTTCGACTTTATCGGCGCGGGCGCCGAGATCGACCGCTACTGTATGCAGAACGACATTCCGTCGCGCACGAAGTACCGCATCCGCCTCGCGATCGAGGAGCTCGTGCAGCAAATGCTGCTGCCGGTTTTGGACCGCACGCCGATCCGGGTCACCGTAGAGTATGCCGAAGCCGAAAAGAACGCGACGGTCACCGTCGCGTACGGCGGCGAACGCTTCGATCCCCGGGAGGGCGAAAACGAGCTCTCGTACCGCATTCTCTCGCGCAGCGTGGAGGAGCTGACCTATCGCTTCGACCCTGCGCGGGCGGACGCCAACACCGTCCGCGTGCGGATCTCGGAAAAGCAGTAAAGCGCGGAACGGCACACCGTTTGCCGGACGTGTGAGAGAATGCCGCGCAGAGTTATACGCAAGAAAGGATTACGTACATGAAACCGGTTTCGCAAAAAACAACCCGCGGATTGCTGATCGCCGTATCGCTGCTGCTCATATGTGTCCTTGCTGTACAGTGCCTGTTCTGGGCGGGCGCCTTTGCGCCGAAGACGCAGCGGGCGCAGACTTCGGCAGCCGTCGAAGCCGTCGGCAATCTTTCCCGCGAAGGGTATCGATTGGAGCAGGTCGTGATTTTGAGCCGTCACAACATCCGTTCGCCTCTGAGCGGCAGCGGCTCGGCGCTCGGCACGATCACGCCGCATGAGTGGTTCGCATGGTCGTCCGATCCGAGCGAGCTCTCGCTGCGCGGCGGCGTTCTGGAAACCGAGATGGGGCAGTATTTCCGCAAATGGCTCGAAGCCGAGGGCTTGTTCCCCGAAAATTATCATCCGGAGGACGGGGCGGTCCGCATCTATGCAAACGCGAAGCAGCGCACGATCGCGACCGCGCAGTATTTCGTATCGGGACTGCTGCCGACCGCGAACAAGGAGATCGAAACGCATGCGGAGTACGACACGATGGATCCGGTCTTTACGCCGCAGCTGACCTTTGTTTCGCCCGGATACAACGCGGACGCCGAAGCGCAGATCTTCGAGCTGTACGGCGACACGATCAAGGGACTTTCGGACAACTATGCACTGATCGCCGACGTGATCGACATGGAGCAGTCCGAGGCGTACAGGAACGGAACGCAGGCGGCGTTTACTACGGACGATTCCAAACTCTCGCTGGAGCTTTTTAAGGAGCCGTCCGTGAAGGGGTCGCTGAAGACGGCGTGCTCGGTGGCCGACGCGCTTGTGCTGCAATACTTCGAGCAGCCGGACGACGGCAAAGCTGCGTTCGGACACACGCTGACGTTTGAACAATGGAAGCAGATCTCCGAGGTCAAGGACGTCTACGGCGACGTACTGTTTACCGCGCCGCTGATCGCCGCCAACGTGGCGCATCCGCTGCTGCAGGAGATCGAATCGGAGCTTTTGACCTCCGGCAGAGAATTCACCTTCCTTTGCGGACACGACTCCAACGTCGGAAGCGTTCTTGCGGCTCTCGGCGCCGAACCGTACGAGCTGCCCGGCGCGATCGAAAAGACGCCGATCGGCTGCAAGCTCGTATTCTGCCGCTGGGTCGGACCGGACGGCAGCCGGTACTGTACCGTCGATCTCGTCTATGAAACGACGGAACAGCTGAAAAGCGCAACCCTTCTCGATCTCGAATCGCATCCCGCAATCGTGCCGCTGCGGTTTTCCGGCATCACGCCGAACGCGGACGGGCTGTACGCGGAACGGGATTTTATGAACCTGCTCCGCGGCAGCATCAACGAATACGATCGCATCCTCGACGCATACGCGCTGGACGAAGCGGCATAAACCGTACGGCTAAAGAAAGGCGCATCCCATGACAGTCAGCGACGGTAAACAGAAAAAGAGCTCCGTCTTTTTGCACGAATATTTTATGGCGGCGGCGTGCTTCCTTGCCGTCGCCGCAAGCCTCGGCTCTCTGATCTTCGGCTTCAAGGACGGGAACTCCTTTGCGATATTCGGCATCCTGACAAAGCTTGTCACGGCGGTCGCCATGTACCTCGCGTTTCGGTTCTATAAATGGGACGTCGCAAAGGGCCTGATGGGCGGGATCCTGTTCTGCATGCTGTATCAGGAGGCGTATCTGGCGCTCGGAGAGCTGTGGGGAGAGCAGGATTTCGACGCCTATCTCACGGCAGGCGTGCAGGGGAGCCTGTACCTCGCCGCTGCCGGCATGACGTTTCTCATGACGATCATCATCACGGTCAATCACTTCTTTATCAGCTACGCGTCGCACGGCAATCCGAAAAACGTGATCCTGAACCGCATCGCCATCGTCTTTAAGCTTGCGGTCTATCTTTTGCTGTTCGCGGTCATCGGCAGGCTCGGGTTTCCCGCGGCGGAGCTTTGGAGAAACGCGCTGCAGTACGTGACGGATATTGCGCTGCTCCTACTGCTCGTCAGCACGGAATCGCAGTTCGATTCCTTCAACGCGCTGCGTCGGGAGCTGCTGAAAGAGAAGCGGGAAGCGAGGAAAGCAAGATGAGCATCAAAGAACGCCTGTCCGGAATCTGGCTGATCGCCATGACCCTGCTGTCCCTTTGCGCGTATACCGTCTTCTTCGTGGCGCAGATGTGGCTGAACGTTCTGCACGCCGCATACCTGACCCTGGCGATTCTCGAGATCGTCACGCTGATCGTGTATCTGTGGGGACCGGAGAAGCTGAAACGCAAACCGCTTCGCGTGCTGTACCGCATCCTGTACGCATCCTCGTTTTTCGTGATCCCCGCGTTTATCTTCATCTT
>JAFOQN010000172.1 GCA_017393775.1 Clostridia bacterium | reverse complement strand
GTCAATTCCTGTCTTACAGTGGCTTCTTCGCAGGCATCCCCGCCTTGCGCGGGTAGGCTGCCCGTATTCGAGCTCCCCTTGTCAGGGGAGCTGTCGAGGCTTACCGAGACTGAGGGGTAGTCCTGCTTGTCTCCCCCTCCGTCGCCTATCGGCGACACCTCCCCCGTCAGGTGGAGGTCAATTCCTGTCTTATAGTGGCTTCTTCGCAGGCATCCCCGCCTTGCGCGGGTAGGTCGACGGAGTTGGTGCGTTTTTGGTACAGATAACGAGCGTGCGCGCGCCGTAGTCCGAGGCGAGCGGCACGGTTTCCGCTGTGCAGTGTAAGAGATGCAGGGCGCTCTTTGCGGTCCCAAGCTCCTCCGAAACGTCGCCCTTGTAGCAGTACGCCTTGCCGCCGACCCGGAGAAGCGGCACGGTGAGTTCGAGAAGCACCGGCAGAGAAGCGACCGCGCGGGAGACCGTTGCGTCGAATTGCCCGCGGTATTTCGGATCGCGCCCGAAGTCCTCCGCCCGCGCGTGCACGCATTCCGCTTGTAAATCAAGCGTTTTCAGCACTTCTTCGAGGAACGTGATGCGCTTGTTCAGCGAATCGACAAGCGTGATCTTCAGCTTGGGATTCATAATAAGCAGCGGGATCGCGGGAAAGCCCGCGCCTGTCCCGACGTCCGCGACCTTCGCCCCGTCTTGTAGATACGGCAGCGCCGCGAGCGAGTCGTAAAAGTGCTTTTTCACCACTTCCTCCGGTTCTGTGATCGCGGTCAGGTTCATCCGCGTGTTCCAGTCGACGAGCAGTTCATAGTATGCGACAAATTTGTCGCAGGCTTCATCGGTGAGGTTCGGGATGGTCGTTTTCAAAAGATCACGCATGGTTCGTTCCTCTCTTTAAATACACCAGTAAGACCGCGACGTCCGCGGGCGACACGCCGGAGATGCGTGACGCCTGCCCGATATTTTCGGGACGCTGCGCGTTCAGCTTTTGCCGTGCTTCAAGCCGCAGACCGTCGAGCGTCATATAGTCAAGGTCCTGCGGCAGCGGCGTCTCCTCCATCGCGAGAAAGCGCTTGACCTGCTCAGTCTGTTTTTCGATATAGCCGTCGTAATGCGCCATGACGTCGACCTGCTCCTCGACCGCCGGTTCGAGCGGTTCGAGGCAATCGAAGAGATTCAGAAGGTCGGTATAGCGCACGTTCGGACGCTTCAACAGATCAAAAAGCTTCACACCGGAACCCGGGACGCTTTCGCCGACGGATTCCAGATAGACGCGCAGCGCGTCGGATGGCGGCACATGCGTGCCGAGGCGCTCCATGGCGCGGGCGATGCCCGCCTTCTTCCTTTGCAGCGCGGCATACCGTTCCTCCGTAATCAATCCCAGCCGCCTTGCGCGTTCGGTGAGCCTCAGATCCGCGTTGTCCTGTCGGAGCAGCAGCCGATATTCACAGCGGCTCGTCATCATGCGGTACGGCTCCGGCGTGCCCTTGGTGGCAAGGTCGTCAACCAATACGCCGATGTAGGCGTCGCTTCTGCCGAGAAAGAACGGCTCCTCCCCCTTCACATACAGCGCGGCGTTCACGCCGGCATAGAAGCCCTGCGCCGCGGCTTCCTCATAGCCGCTCGACCCGTTCACCTGTCCCGCGGTAAACAGCCCCGGAACGTCCCTGACCATCAGCGAAAGATTCAGCACGTTCGGCACAAGGCAGTCGTATTCGATCGCGTAGCCCAATCGCATGACTTCGCAGTGTCTCAGCCCCGGCATGGTATGCAGCATATCGACCTGCACGTCGGCGGGCAGGGATGTACTCATGCCCTGCACATACATTTCCTCGGTCGTCCTGCCCTCCGGTTCGATGAAGATCTGATGCCTGTCGTGGTCCGGAAAGCGCACGATCTTGTCCTCGATCGACGGACAGTAGCGCGTGCCGGTCGCGTGGATGCGTCCCGCGTACATCGGCGAGCGGTCGAGGTTCTTTAAAATGATGTCGTGCGTGGCTTGATTCGTATAGGTAAGATAACAGGGATCCTGCGTTAGGTGCAGCCTGCCGTTCAGAAAGGAGAACGCGGGCGTCGGCTCGTCGCCGCACTGGATCTCCATCTCGTCAAGGTCCAGGGAGCTCTTTCGAACGCGGGCGGGCGTGCCGGTTTTGAACCGCTGCAGCGGGATGCCGAGCGATTTCAACGCGTCGGATAAGCCTTCGCTTCGCATCATGCCGCACGGACCGGAAAGACGCGACCATTCGCCGATCAGAATCCGGCTTTTTAAATACACGCCGCCGGCTACCACGACGGCGCGGCAGGCATAGGTAAAGCCTTCGTCGGTTTTCACACCGGATACGCGTCCGTTTTCGGTCAGAATCTCCGTGACCTCGCCCTGCATAATCGTGAGATTTTGCTGCGTTTCCAGTGCGCGCTTCATGCGCTCGTGGTAGCGGCGCTTGTCCATCTGCGCGCGTAAAGAGTGCACCGCGGGGCCTTTCGACGTATTCAGCATGCGCATCTGGATCAGTGTATCGTCCGCGGCAAGTCCCATTTCGCCGCCCATCGCGTCGACCTCGCGCACGAGGTGTCCCTTGCCGGTACCGCCGATCGCCGGATTGCAGGGCATCATGCCGATGCTGTCAAGATTGAGCGTCAGAAGCAGGGTCGATAATCCCATGCGGGAACAGGCAAGCGCGGCTTCGATTCCCGCATGCCCCGCGCCGATGATGATGACTTGAAACCGCTGCTGTTCCATAAAAATCCCTTTCGTATCCTTTCGACGGTACAGTATACCATATTCGTCCGTTTTTGTGCAACGGATAGTGGAAATTTCCGCGAAACTCTGTTATACTGGAAAACACAGGAGGATCGAAACATGGGAAAAATGCGATTGATCAGGGAAGCGTACGGCACGACGGAGGGCTTTTGCCTTGTAAAGAGCGCTGCGGTGCGCACGGACGTTAAAGGAACGGAATACCTCGACATGGTGCTTGCCGATTCCGAAGGCGAGTGCGTTGCGAAGCTTTGGAACTATTCCCGCGTGTCGCACGGCTCATACGATGTGAACGACATCGTCAAGGTGCGCGGCACGGTGCAGGTGTGGAAGGACACCGAGCAGTTCAAAATCGACCGGATTCGGCTTGCGACCGAGGACGACAACGTGGACATGGGCGGGATCATTCCGACCGCGCCCTATGATCCGCAGGCGATGTACGACGAGCTCTACAACACCGCCGGCGCATTCTCCGACGAGGAGCTCAAGCGCATCGTGCAGTATCTTCTGCGCGAAAACCGCGAACAGCTTCTGATCTACCCCGCGGGCGTCAAGCTCCATCACGCGACGCGCGGAGGCTTACTGCATCACACCTGTGCGGTGCTGCACCTTGCGCAGCGCATTGCGGAGCTCTATCCCTCGCTCCATAAGGACCTTTTGTTTGCCGGCGCGATCCTGCACGACATCGGAAAGATCAGAGAACTCGACGCCGATACGCTCGGCATTGCCGGCGCGTACACAAACGAGGGGCAGCTCTTGGGGCACATCAATGTCGGTATGGCGATGATCGCCGCCGCAGCGGAGATCACGATGATCGAACCGAAAACCGCGATGCTTTTGGAACACATGATCCTGTCGCATCACGGCAAGCCGGAGTTCGGAAGCCCGCGGCTTCCGATGTTCCCGGAAGCGGAGGTGCTTTCTGTCTGCGACCTTTTGGACAGCAAAATGTACGAAATGGACGCCGCTTTGGACGGCGTTTCGAAGGACGGCTTTTCCGAGCGGCTCTGGGCGCTCGATAACCGTCAGCTCTATAAAATCGACTGAACAAGGAGGAACACTATGTTTGAACGACTGGACAAGCAGAAGCCCGCTTTGAAGAAGCTCATTGCGGCGCTGCGCAAGAACTTTTCCTATGCATCGGTGCTCGCGACTGCCGAGCGTTACCGTTCGTGGCGCGTTTCCAAGAACGGGATCAGCCTTTCCGCTTCCGGGCTCGACGGCGGCGACGGCTATGTGATCCGTGTATTCGACAAGACCGGCTGTGCCGAGTATTCGATCAACGCGTTCTCGGAAGAGATGATCCCCGCGATCGTGAAGGAAATGCAGGTTCGCTTCGAGGCGGAACGCAAAGCGCTTCCTCTCGATATCACGCCGATGCCGACGGCGATCCCGGACGACTCCCCCGCCGTTTTGAAAAAGGAAGCGAAGTTTGAGATCGACCCGATGGAGCTCGGCGACGAAGCGATCCTCGATCTCATCGCGCGCATCCGTGAAAAGGGACTCAAGGGCGAAGGCGTGTTGGACATTATGTGCGGCGTGAACTATTCCGCCGAACGCAAGATCTTCCTTTCCGAACACCGCGATCTCGATGAAAGCCATATGTGGACGAATGCGTCGGTTGTGGCGATCGGCGCGCGCGGCGAGGAGATCAAGGAGAGCTATAAGGGCTATTCGGTGCTGGGCGGCGCAGAACTGCTCAAAGAGGTTGAAAACGACGTCGACACAGTCGTCGCGCGGCTGAACGATCTGTTGAAATCCGAGCCGATGATTCCCGGCGAGTACGAATGCGTCTGTGATCCCGAGGTCACCGGTATGATCGTGCACGAAGCGTTCGGCCACGGCGTGGAAATGGACATGTTCGTGAAGGATCGCGCGCAGGCGAAGCAGTTTATCGGTCAGTATGTCGCAAGTCCTTTGGTCACCATGCACGACGGCTCGACGGTTGACGAATGCGCGACGTGGGCGTTCGACGACGAAGGAACGCTGACCGGCGACACGGTCATCATCGACAAGGGCATTCTGAAAACCGGCATGTGCGACGCGCTCTCCGCCATGCGGCTCGGCGTTGCGCCCACCGGCAACGGACGCCGCGAAAGCTACGAGCGCAAGGCATACACCCGCATGACGAACACCTACTTCGAAGGCGGAGACGCCACGAAGGAGGAAATGATCGCCTCGATCAAGTACGGATTCCTGCTTGAAGAGCCGACCAGCGGCATGGAGGACCCGAAAAACTGGGGCATCCAGTGCATGGTCAATACCGCCCGCGAAATCAAGGACGGCAAACTCACCGGAAGAGTGTTCTCGCCGATCGTGCTGACGGGCTATGTGCCGGACCTTCTGAAGTCCGTCTCGATGATGGGAGGCAAGGTTGAGCTTGCCGGCGGCGGCTACTGCGGCAAGGGCTATAAGGAATGGGTCAAGGTATCCGACGGCGGCGCCTGCATGAAGGCGCGCATCCGTCTCGGTTAAGGAGGGATCGGTATGGAACGAATCAAGAGATTGCTCAAAGAAGCAGGTATTTCGGATTACATCGTCTACGGGTTCAGGGAGCGCACCGCAGAGCTGTTCTTTGTGAAAAAGCAGCTTGACACGCGCCGCCTGAAGGACGTGGAAAAGTTCAACGTGACCGTGTATCGCACGGGTGAAAAGGACGGAAAAAAGCTTCGCGCGTCAACCGACGTGACGGTGCTTGCCGAAATGACGGACGCGGAGATGCTCGACGCGTTCAAGGGCGCGTATTTTGCCGCGCAGTTTGCGATGAATCCCTATTACGAGCTGCCCGATCCGGTGACCGCGCCGCTCAGGGAAGCGACCGGCAAGCTCGCCGAACAGGCGCCGGAACAGAGCGCGGGCGAAATGGCCGCGGCACTCTTCAAAGCGGACTGCGAAAAGGACGCATTCCTGAACTCCGCCGAAATCTTCGTCATTCAGAAGCGCGCGCATGTGATCAGCTCCCGCGGCACGGATGTTTCGTGGACCGAAGCGGAGGTCAAGGGCGAATACGTCGTGCAGGCGAAGGAGCCCGAGGACGTGGAGATGTACCGCGACTTCGGCTATACCGAGCTCAACGCGGATGCGCTGACGGCGCACG
>JAFOQN010000171.1 GCA_017393775.1 Clostridia bacterium | reverse complement strand
GGATTTCTATACCGATCACGAGAAGCTTTGGGACCATTCTCCTTTGAAATACGCAAAGAACGTGAAGACGCCGACACTGTTCATCCATTCGGACGAAGACTATCGCTGTCCACTCGATCAGGGCTTGCAGATGTACGCCGCGCTGGTCGACCGCGGCATTCCCGCGCGCATCTGCGTGTTCCACGGCGAGAATCACGAGCTGTCCCGCTCCGGCAAGCCGAAGCACCGCATCCGCCGTCTCACCGAGATCACGAACTGGTTCGAAAAATATGCAAAGGAATAAAAAGAAAGGCGCTCCGACGGGAGCGCCTGTTTGATTGCAGAGATCTTTCGCTTCGTGCAGGATGATACGTCATTCTGAGACTCCAAGCGACGAAGAATCTTCTATGATTCGTATTGAAACAGAAACAGATGATTCTGCAATTTTCAGTTATCCAGCAAATTGCCGGAATCAAAGGAGTCGAGCTTCTCGACGTCCTTGAGCTTGCGGTTGATCGCGCGGGTGCGGGTACCGATTAGTGTGTCGAGCTCGTCGTTAACCTGGCGGAGCTTCTGCTGCGAGCGGTCGAGGATGTCGCCGAACTTCTCGAACTCGGTCTTGACCGCGCCGAGCACCTGCCAGACCTCGCTGCTGCGCTTTTGTATTGCAAGCGTGCGGAAGCCCATCTGCAGCGAGTTCAGGAATGCCGCCATCGTCGAAGGACCGGTCACATTGATGCGGTAAGTGCGCTGTAGCTCCTCAATGAATCCGCGGTTGACCGCTTCGGCATAAAGTCCTTCGAACGGCAGGAAGAGGATGCCGAAATCGGTTGTGTGCGGCGGATCGATGTACTTATCATGAATGTCCTTCGCTTCGGCTTTCAGACGGATCTCGAGCATCTTTGCCGCTGCCGCGATCTGTTCGGGATCGCCGCTTTCGTAGGCGTCCTGCAGCTGCGCGAAGGTTTCGCCCGGAAACTTTGCGTCAATCGGCAGATACACCGGCGTTTCACCGTCGCCGGGAAGTTTGATCGCAAACTCGACACGGTCGCGCGAGCCGGGCTTGGTCGCGATATCCGTATCATATTGCTCGGGGGAAAGGATTTCCGAAAGGATCGCGGAAAGCTGTGATTCTCCCAGGATACCGCGCGTTTTCACGTTCGACAGGACCTTTTTGAGATCGGTAACGCCGGCGGCGACCGCCTGCATTTCGCCGAGTCCCTTATAGACCTGTTCGAGTTGCGTGGACACGACCTTGAACGATTCCGTGATGCGGCTTTCGAGTGTCTTTTCAAGCTTTTCATCGACCACCTTTTGCATCTGATCGAGTTTTTCCGCGTTTTCAGTCTGCATCGCAGACAAGCGCCGCTCAATCGTCTGACGGATCGCTTCCAGCTTTTCTTCGTTTGATTTTTCAAGCGAGTTAATCCGTTCCTCCTGCGAACGGCGTAAAAGTTCCAGCTTCTGTTCGTTGGACTGTTCCAAAGAACTGATGCGGTCCTCCTGTGATTTGCGGAGTCTTTCAAAGTCCAGCGCGTTGTTTTGCTCCATCGCAGACAAACGCTTGTCCTGCGATTCGGACGCGGTACGCTGATTGTCCGAAATCGATTTGCCGAACGCCTGTAATGAATTGTTGATCTCCATACGAAGCTCTGACGAACCGTCTTTGCGGCTGTTCAGCATCAGCATAATGAGAATCACGAGCATCACGACAAGCGTGATGCAGGTGACGATCAATGCGGCAAGTTCCATACAATTCCTCCTTACAGTGCAAGACCCAGGACCAGAAGACCCTGTGCGATGATATATGTCAGCATGACGTAAAAGTTTCCGTGCCTGAGCTCCTTCCGGTACTGCTGTCCGGTGAGAAGCGTATCGCTCAGCATAAAGAACAGTCCGCCGATAAATGCAATCAGATAACCGATCTTTTGTGTAACAAGCAGCAGATACAGCGCCGAAAGGGCGGTGAGCGAAAGCAGCAGCGCATAGACAAAGCCCGGTTTACGAAGCGATTTCGGTGCGTACGGAAGCAGCTTTTTATAAACGAACGCAAGCCAAACGGCGCACAGCGCGATCGGGATCAGCATCAGCATATGCGGCGCAGGGTAGGCGGAGAGCATCGCGCCGACATAGAATACATGACCGAGCGCAAACGAGCAGATGCCGAGAAGCATGAAGATACGACGGCTTTTGAACAGCAGAAAGATATCCCCGAGCCAGCCGAACGCAAGTGCCGCAAGCACCAAAAGACGCGGCTCGGAAACGACAAACAGATACAGCGTACACAAAAGCGGCATCAGCAGCACCTTCGTAACGCCGCGAAGCTTCGGCATGCGCCGATAACAGGCAACAAGATGCAGCAAGGATGCGCACACAAACAACGAGCCAAAGAGGATGATCGGGAACAGGCGCGTAAAACTCACCTCCGAAATGATTATAACATACAATTCACGTCTTGCGAAGAACAATTTCGTATGATATACTATTTTCATAATACGGGATTGCGTTCTTTTCGCGCCCGAAACATAAAGGAGGACAATCATTCATGCAGTATTCCCGTGACGTGGAAGAAATGGTATGCGTCAAAAAAGGCGCGAAGCATGAACCCGCTCCGATCCCCGAGGAGGGCAAGTGGGTCAAGGCAAAGGAGATCAAGGACATAAGCGGCTTAACACACGGCGTCGGCTGGTGCGCACCGCAGCAGGGCGCCTGCAAGCTCACGCTCAACATCAAAGAGGGTATCATCGAGGAAGCGCTCGTTGAAACACTCGGCTGCTCCGGCATGACGCATTCCGCGGCAATGGCAGCGGAGATTCTGCCCGGCAAGACGATCCTCGAAGCATTGAACTCCGACCTCGTTTGCGACGCGATCAACACGGCAATGCGCGAGCTGTTCCTGCAGATCGTTTACGGCAGAAGCCAGAGCGCATTCTCGGACGACGGTCTCACCATCGGCGCAGGTCTTGAGGACCTCGGCAAAGGACTTCGTTCGCAGATCGGCACGATGTACGGCACCAAGGCAAAGGGACCGAGATACCTCGAAATGGCAGAGGGCTATGTTCTGAAGATCGGTCTCGACGAAGAGGGCGAGATCATCGGCTACCAGTTCGTGAGCTTAGGCAAGATGATGGACGCGATCAAGAAGGGCATGGACCCGAAGGAAGCGTTCGAAAAGAACATCGGGACCTACGGCCGGTTCGCAACCGCCGCCAAGGTCATCGACCCGCGCAAGGAATAACGGAGGTGCCCTATGATTACGTTTGAAGGTTTTGAAAGAAGAATCGACAAGATCACGAAGGTGCTGAACGAATACGGCATCAAGGATCTCGAAGAAGCAAAGGCGATCTGCGACGCGCACGGCGTCGATCCGTACGGCATCGTCAAGGGCAT
>JAFOQN010000170.1 GCA_017393775.1 Clostridia bacterium | reverse complement strand
TCCGTCACCTTCGCAGGCGACTATCGTTGGGAGGATTATTTCTGGTCCAGGATGAAAGCCGGCAGCAACGTACAGGAAGCGATCGCGTATATGAAAGAAAACGGCGGCATTAAGGATCCGTACACGAGCAGTTACCCCGCCTATCCGATCGTGGTTTCCTCCGAGGACGTATACCCCGGTCACGGCAATGTCGACGCGCCGCAGAATGTGTACTCTTCCTGGACGCTGTTCCCGCAGTTTACGGTAACGGCGGTCAGCAACGACGAGAGTCTCGGCACGGTCGAAACCTCCGGCACGACGGTGATCGCTATGCCAAAGGAGGGGTGTGCGGTCGTCGGATACGAGATTCTTTCCGGCACGGCAACGGTCACCCAAAACGGCGACGGACTTTCGAGAACGCTGTTCTCGGTGAATCCGCAGGAGGACTGCACGATCCGCATCAACTTTGGAAAGCGCAATCCGGTCAAGGCGACGTTTGTGACGCCCGAAGGCGTGAGCGCGCCTGCAATCAACGGCTACACCGGCGATACGATCACCCTGCCGCGTCCGACCGGCACGCCGAAGGCGAATGCGCAGGCGTACGCGTTCTACGGCTGGGTCGAAGCGCGCGTTTCCGATACCGAGACGCGCCCGGACTGTCTGTATGCGAACGATACCCTTGTGCTGACGGAAGACCGGACATTCTACGCGCTCTATTCCTATGCGGTACAGGACGGCACGCCCGTGCCCGCAGGAACGTTCCTGCTGCTCATTGCAGAGCCGGAAGACTGGTCGGGCGAAGCCGTGCTGACCTATGACGGCAATGTCGTCCTCGCATCGGACTGCACCGCGAGCAGCGTCAGCACCGCATCCGCGGCGTCGGCGATCGAAGGTACCGGTATCACGATCGCTGGCGACGCGCTGGTGAACGTCTCCGATGCGTATACCTATATATTCGAGTCCGTCGGAAACGGCATGTATACGATCCGCATGAAAGAATCCGGTCTGTATCTGTGCTACACGAGCAGCACGAACAAACTTTCCGCGACCAAGAACGTCGTCGTGTCGGCGGGCAAGAGCGCGGCATACTGGATGCTCGGCTGGGAAAATGGGAAGCCGACGATACAAAACAATCAGACGCCGACCGCGACGCTTTGCTACGATCAGCAAAACGGCTGCTTTACCTGTAAAACGAACAACGTGGGCGAGCCGCTGACGATCTATGCGGTGTCCGACAGCAGTCTCAAGTATACCACGGAGCTTGCGTATGCGGTCTCGCCGTCTCCGACGGCGACCGTCAACCCGACGCCAACACCGACGCCTACCCCGACGCCCACACCGACGCCTACCCCGACGCCTACTCCGACGCCTACCCCGACGCCTACCCCGACGCCTACCCCGACGCCTACCCCGACGCCCACGCCGACGCCCACGCCGACGCCTACTCCGACGCCTACTCCGACGCCCACGCCGACACCTACCCCGACGCCCACGCCCAAGGTGCTGTACGGCGACGCGAACTGCGACGGCAAGGTCACGGCGGCGGACGCGGCAATCGTGCTGCGCGTGCTGGTCGGGCTCGATACGCTGTCCGGCCAGGGCATGAAAAACGCGCTGGTATCCGGCGGAGAAACGCTGTCCGCCGAGGACGCAGCGCTGATCCTGCGCTATGTGGTAAAGCTTATCGACCGCTTCCCGGTCGAAGGTTAACGGCACATAAAAAGGAGCCTTGAGAAAGGCTCCTTTTTGTGTTGTATTTGCTCAATGATAATCGACGCCGGTATAAACGTCCTGCGCGGTATCATAAAAGCCCCTTGCGCAGGAGAGCGCACAGCCGGCTGCAATACAGGCGGTGCACGCTGCGCAGCCGAGTCCGCAGCCGCCGCAGCCGGAACGGTTTGAAGTCCGTGCGTTTCCGGAGCAGGCGACGAAGACCGTGATCAAAACAAGCGTGATGATCAGCAGCGTCATGAAACCTTTTTTCATGTGCGGTTCCTCCTTTGCGGTTTGATGATGTATCATGAAAAGCACCGGTGCTTTTTGTTGACGAATATGGTTAAGACGTGCGTTGCACGTCCGCCGATTCTGCGGTGCGGTTCTGTTTCTTTCTGAATACAGTATAGCCCGTCCGCGATTCCTTTACCAGCCGTACCGGTTCGGATTGGAAGCGGTTATTTCCGCAGTAAACGCAAAATAACGACCGGATATTTCCCGTTCGGCGGCGCTCCGAAAACTGCGGCGCGGCATTGACCGACCGCGGCGCGGATGGTATAATCTTTGTATCGAAGAAAGAATCGGGATGAACGCATGAGAGAACCGTTTTTGACTTGGAACGAAAGGATCGCGCCGCAGGACACGGCGGCGATGGCGCGCGCGAAGGCGCACTGGGACGGGGTGGCAAAACCGCTCGACGGACTCGGAAAATTAGAGACCGCGATCGTTCGCATCGCAGGGATCACCGGCGACAAAAACATATCGATCGACCGCCGCACGGTGTTGGTGCTCTGCGCGGACAACGGAATCGTCAAGGAGGGCGTCACACAGACCGATGCGTCCGTGACTGCGACGATGGCGCGGCGCATTTTCGAACATCGTTCCTCCGTCTGTCTCATGGCAAAGACCGCGCATGCGGACGTGATCCCGGTCGATCTCGGCATGCTTTCCCGCGTACCGGATGTGCGCGATCTGCACGTTGCAGACGGCACCCGGAATATGGCGGAAGGCCCTGCCATGACCGAAGCGCAGGCGTTCAAAGCGATCGAAAACGGCATTCTGCTTGCGAAGGAGCGCAAGGCGGCGGGCGATCGGATCCTCGTCACCGGCGAAATGGGCATCGGGAACACCTCGACGTCCTCTGCGATCGCCGCAGTGCTTCTGCATCTTCCGGTCGAGACCGTTACCGGCCGCGGCGCAGGGCTTTCCGATGCAGGACTGCAGCGCAAGCGCGACGCGATCCGCCACGCGATCACAGTGAACAAGCCGGATCCATCGGATGCGTTCGACGTTCTCTGTAAGCTCGGCGGGTTCGATCTTGCGGGACTTGCAGGGCTCTATATCGGCGCGGCGATGGTCCGTCTGCCGATTCTCATAGACGGACTGCCGAGCTCGGTCGCGGCGCTGGTCGCCGCGCGGCTCGTGCCGAATTGCAAAACGGCGATGCTTGCGAGCCATTGCTCGAAAGAACCGGTCGCGCAGGCAATTTTGAACGAACTCGGACTCGATGCAATTCTGTATGCGGACATGAAACTCGGCGAGGGCACCGGCGCGGTTTGCATGCTGCCGCTCCTCGACATGGCGCTTGCGGTCTATCACGGCTCGGTCTCGTTTTCGGAGACCGGCATAGCGCAGTACACGCCGCAGGGAGGCGAAATATGCTGATCCTTGTCACCGGCGGATCCGCGTCCGGCAAAAGCGCATATGCCGAATCCCTGTGCCTTCACGCATCGCCGCGGGTCTATCTTGCGTGCATGCAGCCGTTCGGCGAGGAAGGCGCAAAACGAATCAAGCGGCATCGCGACATGCGAAGGGACAAGGGATTTTTGACCGTCGAACGGTACACAGACCTTGCAAAGCTTTCGCTTCCCGCGTGCGAATGCGTCCTTTTGGAGGACCTCGGGAACCTTGCCGCAAACGAAATGTTTCAAAAGGAGCCTCCGTGCGATCCGTTTGACGCGGTGATCCACGGCATCGACGCGATCCTCGCGCAATGCGAACGCCTTGTCGTCGTGACCGACGAGATCGGAAACGACGGCGTGAATTATGATGCCGCAACGACAGCGTACATCGAAGCGCTCGGCGCATTGAACCGTGCTTTGACCTTTCGCGCAGACGCCGTGATCGAGGTCGTCGCCGGGATCCCGATCGTGCTGAAAGGAGAACTGCCCGCATGAAAACGCTTTGGACGGCGGTGATCGCCGCGTTTTCGACGTTCTCGGTCCTGCCGACGCCGCGGATCGAATGGAATGCGTACTCGTTGAAGAACGTTCTTGCTGCGCTGCCGCTCGTCGGCATTGTGATCGGCGGGGTGCTGTGCCTCTGCTTCTGGCTTTCGGGACTTTTGGCGCTTCCCGCGATCCTTGTTGCGGTGCTCTTTACGCTGCTGCCGATCGCGCTTTCCGGCGGCATCCACATGGACGGCTTTGCGGACATGACCGACGCGTTATCGAGCCACGCTGCGCCCGAAAAGAAGCGCGCGATTTTAAAGGACCCGCATTGCGGCGCGTTTGCCGTGATCGGCGTCGGATGCTATCTTCTGCTGTACTTCGGGCTTTCCGCGGCTCTCCCGCTCGACTGGAAAACGGTGGGACTGCTTGCAATCACGCATGTGCTGTCCCGCGCGGTGGGATCGCTTTTGAGCTTGCTTCCCTCCGGCGCAAGCATCGGCATGCAGCACGCGTTCCGCGACTCCGCGTCGAAAAGCTCGTTTTGGATTCTGCTCCTTTGGGTCGTCGTTTCGCTCGGCGGCGCGGCGGTGCTGTCCCCGGTTTCGGCAGGCGCGATGCTGACTTCGGGCGGTCTCGTATTCCTCTATATTCAGCAGACGGCAAAGAAACAGTTCGGCGGCATGTCCGGCGATCTTGCGGGGGCGGGGATCACGCTCTCGGCGATCGCGATGCTGATCGGGTTGGTGCTTTCGGAAAGGGTGGTAAGTCTATGGTTCTGATCCTTGGCGGCCTTGGCGCGGGCAAAAAAAGCTATCTGCGATCGCTCGGTTTTGCGGACGCGCAGATGTCGAACGACCCGGATGCGGACGCGCCGGTGCTCTTCGCGCTCGAAGAAACCGTGAAGCACGATCCGGCTTCCGCGGAGGCGCTTCTTCCGAAACTGATGAAAAAACGGTTCATCCTCTGCCGCGAGGTCGGCAGCGGCGTGATCCCGATGGACGTGAAGGAATGCGAATGGCGCGAAGCGGTCGGTCGGCTTTGCTGTGCGCTTGCGGAACATGCGGATGCGGTCGTTCGCATCACGGCTGGAATTCCGATCGCGTTGAAAGGAGAACTGCCATGCGCATAAAGTTGATTCGACACGGTACGACGGCGGGCAACGCCGCGCGCCGCTACGTCGGCAAGACCGACGAGCCGCTGTGTCCCGAGGGACGCGAAGCCGCGGAACGGAAGGAAAAAGACCTCTTGCTCGACCGCGTTTATGTTTCGCCGCTAAAGAGAGCGCGCGAAACCGCGGCGATTCTGTTCCCAAACGCGGAACAGATCGTCGTCGAAAACCTGCATGAAATGGACTTCGGCGCATTCGAAGGACGGACCGCAGATGAGATGGAGCACGATCCGGCGTACCGCGCATGGGTCGAAAACCGCTGCACCGGCGTTTGTCCCGGCGGCGAATCGCAGGCGGTATTTCACGCCCGCGTCGGCGCGGCGTTTACGGAGACGGTGCAAAAGGCGCAGCGGGATCTGACGTTCGTGGTCCACGGCGGGGTGATCATGTCGATCCTTTGGCAGTTTGCCGAGCCGAAGAAGGATTTTTATGAATGGGGCGTTCAAAACCTTTCCGGATACGAAGCGGACGTTTCGGTCCGAAACGGCGCGATCGTGCTCGAAAATGCGCGACTGCTGCCGTAAGCGGAATATATCTTTCGGATGATCGCATTCTGAGGGTTGAAAAAGGAAATACTCTTATTGTACAATAAATAACACCGATCGCAGTGAATGACGGTCGAACAAGATACACGCGGGATCGTTTGACGCCGGATCGAAACGGAAGGAACGGACCGTGATAAAAACATACGGAGGAACAAGTATGGCACGTTTTACCCTCCCTCGTGATCTGTATCACGGAAAAGGCGCGCTCGAAGCGCTGAAGGAGTTCAAGGGCAAAAGAGCGATGATCTGCGTCGGCGGCGGTTCGATGAAGCGGTTCGGCTTCCTGGATCGCGCAAAGGCGTATCTCGAAGAAGCGGGCATGCAGGTTGAGATCTTCGACGGCATCGAGCCGGATCCTTCCGTCGAAACCGTGATGCGCGGCGCGGAAGCGATGCGTGCGTTCGAGCCGGACTGGATCGTTGCGATCGGCGGCGGCAGTCCCATCGACGCAGCAAAGGCGATGTGGATCAAGTACGAATATCCGGCGTGCACGTTTGAGGATATGTGCAAGGTGTTCGGCATCCCCGCGCTTCGCAAAAAGGCGCATTTCTGCGCGGTCTCCTCCACCTCCGGCACGGCGACGGAAGTGACGGCGTTCTCCATCATCACCGATTATGCAAAGGGCATCAAGTACCCGATCGCAGACTTTGAGATCACGCCGGATGTGGCGATCGTCGATCCCGAGCTTGCCGAGACCATGCCGAAAAAGCTCGTTGCGCACACCGGTATGGACGCCATGACGCACTCGGTTGAGGCATACGTTTCCACCGCAAACAGCGACTTCACCGATCCGCTGGCGATCCATGCGATCGAAATGATTCAGAAGAATCTCATCGCTTCCTACAACGGCGACATGGCGGCGCGCGATGCGATGCACAATGCCCAGTGCCTTGCGGGCATGGCGTTTACGAACGCACTTTTGGGCATCGTGCATTCGATGGCGCACAAGACCGGCGCGGCCTTTGCGGATTGCGGCGCACACATCATCCACGGCGCGGCGAACGCCATGTATCTTCCGAAGGTCATTGCGTTCAACGCGAAGGACGAGACCGCCAAGAAGCGTTACGGTGTGATCGTCGATTACATGGGCATTGCGGATCGGAATGCGGGCGACGACGAGAAGGTCAAGGCGCTGATCGCATACCTTCGCAAGATGAACGACGATCTCAATATTCCGCACTGCATCAAACACTACGGCGCGGACAGCTATCCTGCCGAGCAGGGTTTCGTTCCCGAGGACGTCTTCCTTGCGCGTCTCCACGACATTGCGGTCAACGCGATCGCGGACGCCTGCACGGGCTCCAATCCGCGTCAGCCCTCCGTCGAAGAGATGGAACAGCTCTTAAAGTGCTGCTATTACGATACGGAAGTTGATTTTTGACCAAAAGGACAGGCGAGTGTCTCAACGGACATTCGCCTGATCGTTATAAAAAGAAAGGACCAATCTATGTACAGGATCATCGGCAAAAGAAATCTGAACCCAACTGTGACGCAAATGGAGATCGAAGCGCCGCTGGTCGCGAACAAAGCGCTGCCCGGGCAGTTTATCATCCTGCGCGTAGACGAAGCGGGCGAGCGCATCCCGCTGACCGTCGCGGGTGTGGACAAAGCGCGCGGCGCGGTGAAGATCATCTTCCAGATTGTCGGAGCGACGACGGAGCTGCTGAACCATAAAAAAGAGGGCGAGTACATTCAGGATTTCGTCGGTCCTTTGGGCGTTCCGACGCACACGGAAGGCGTCAAAAAGGTCTGCATCGTGGGCGGCGGCGTCGGCTGTGCGATCGCCATGCCGGTGGCGCAGGCGTTCCATGCGCAGGGCACGGAGGTCACCTCCATCATCGGGTTCCGCAATAAGGACCTTTTGATCCTGGAAGACGAGTTTAAAGCCTGCTCGGACCGTCTCATCGTTATGACCGACGACGGATCATATGCGCGGCACGGCAACGTCACCGTTCCGCTGAAAGAGATGCTTGAAGCCGGCGAGACGTTCGACCTGATCATCACGATCGGTCCGCTCATCATGATGAAATTCGTCACGCTGACCGCAAAGCCGTACGGCATTCCGGTTACGGTCTCCATGAACCCGATCATGATCGACGGCACGGGCATGTGCGGCGGCTGTCGGCTGACGCTTTATGAGGACGGCAAGCGCGTCACGAAGTTTGCCTGCGTCGACGGACCGGACTTCGACGGCTACAAGGTTGATTTCGACGAGGCGATGAGCCGCGGGCGGATGTATTTCGATTTCGAACGGCGTGCGCACGAAAAGACCTGCAATCTGCTGAAAGGAGCGAACTGACCATGGCACTGGATCCGAAAAAACATGAAATGCCGACACAGGCGCCCGAGGTGCGCGCACACAACTTCAGCGAGGTTGCTTTGGGTTATACCGTCGAGATCGCACTGGAAGAAGCCAAGCGCTGCCTGAACTGCAAAAACCGTCCCTGCGTAAAAGGCTGTCCTGTCAACGTCAATATTCCGGATTTCATCGCAAAGGTCAAGGAAGGGGACTTCGAAGGGGCATATCAGATCATCAACGAAACCTCGTCCTTGCCCGCCGTCTGCGGCCGTGTTTGTCCGCAGGAAACGCAATGCGAAAGCATGTGCACCATGGGCATCAAGTTCGAGCCGGTCGGCATCGGCAGACTCGAACGCTTCGTTGCCGACTGGCATAACGCGCACGCAACGGAAAAAGCGGCGGCGCCCGCCCCGAACGGACATAAGGTCGCGATCGTGGGATCGGGACCCTCCGGTCTCACCTGCGCGGGCGATCTTGCAAAGAAAGGCTACAAGGTCTCCGTGTTTGAAGCGTTGCATACCGCGGGCGGCGTGCTCGTCTACGGCATTCCGGAGTTCCGTCTGCCGAAAGCGATCGTCGCAAAAGAAGTGGAAACGCTCAAGGATCTCGGCGTGGACGTGCAGACGAACGTCGTCATCGGCAAGACCTTAACGGTCGATGAGCTCTTCGACATGGGCTATGAAGCCGTGTTTATCGGCTCCGGCGCGGGCCTGCCGAACTTTATGAACATCCCCGGCGAAGCCCTGAAAGGCGTGTATTCCGCTAACGAGTTTCTGACGCGCTCAAACCTCATGAAGGCGTATCGTTTCGATCCCGTCACCCCGATCATGAAGGGCGGCAAGGTCGCGGTGGTCGGCGGCGGCAATGTTGCAATGGACGCGGCAAGAACGGCGCTGCGGCTCGGCGCCGAGCATGTGTATATCGTCTATCGCCGCTCGATGGACGAGCTTCCGGCGCGTAAGGAAGAAGTGGAACACGCAATGGAGGAAGGGATCGACTTCCGGCTTCTCAACAATCCCGTGGAGATCCTCGGATACAGCAATCCGGACGACCCTCGTGATCCGAAAAACGGCTTTGTCAACGGCATGCGCTGTATCAGAATGGAACTCGGCGCGCCGGACGCGAAGGGCAGACGGCGCCCCGTTCCGATCCCCGGCAGCGAGTTCACGCTTGACGTGGACACGGTCATCATGGCGATCGGCACGAGCCCGAACCCGTTGATCAAGGACACGACCAAGGGGCTGGAAGTCAACTCGCACGGCGGGATCATCGTAAACGAACAGGGCTTGACTTCACGCGAACACGTCTATGCGGGCGGCGACGCGGTCACCGGTGCGGCGACGGTCATCTCGGCAATGGGCGCAGGCAAGATCGCGGCAAAGGCGATCGATGAAGCCCTTTCCGCAAAATAGAATCCTGAACAGCAAATCGCCCCCGGCTTTGAACCGGGGGCGATTCTGTATCTGTTTCGTATGTCATGCGTCTGATTCGCTGCCCAGATAGCGGATGCACAGCATGGTGATATCGTCAAACTGATCTGCGCCGTCAACGTGCGCGTCGATGGCGGCCTTGACGTCGGAAAGGATCTCATCCGGCGTTTTGTCCGACGCGGTTTCCAGACAGGCCGCAAGCCGCTCTTCGCCGAAGAGTTCATGAGCCTCGTTTTCGGCTTCGGTCACGCCATCGGTATAGAGGAACAGCCGGTCGCCCTTCTTAAGCTTCAGGGTCTGCTCACGATACGGGATGCCTTCCATTCCGGCAAGCACAAAGCCGCTCCGGCGCTTGATGAACTCCGGCTTGCCGTCCGAGAGCAGCACCGGCGGGTTGTGTCCCGCGCAGATGAAGTTCAGTGTCCCGGTCAGAAGATCAAGCACGCCGATCCACGCGGTCACGAACATCTGCGCCGTGTTGTTGCGGCAAAGGCTGTCGTTCGCGACGGTGATCGCTTCGGCAAGCGCGGGATAGTCGCGCACGCAGTTTTGAATGGTGGTTTTGGAGGTCGCCATGAAGAGCGCGGCGGGGATCCCCTTGCCGGAGACGTCCGCGACGACAAAGGCGAGCCGTTCCTTGCCGACAAAGAACACATCGTAGAAATCGCCGCCAACCTCCTTTGCCGGATCCATGGAAGCTGCAATATTCAGTTCCGTTCTGCCGGGGTAGTTCTCGGTGATGGGCGGCAGCAGAGAGCGCTGGATGACGGTCGCGACTTCGAGCTCCGTCTTGAGACGAGAACGTTCAAGCGTGATCTTGCGCTGCTTTTCGATATACGCGATCATGGTGATCATGAGTGTGAAGCCAACCGCGTTGACGAGAATAAAGGGAAGGGCGATTGTTTTGACGATCTCGAATCCCGCGCCGGGGTCATCCTGCGGTCGGACGATAAGCAGAACAAGTGAAAGATGAAAGATTTCCATCATAACGCCGGTAAGCAGCGCCCACCACGGTTTTTTCAGCTTTTCATGAAATTTCCGCGAAAGGATGCCGCACATGACGCCGATGCAGACCGTGGCAATGATGCAGGCATATGTGACAAGCTGGGCGGTCTCAGTGGCTTTTGAGCCGACAAAAAGCCGGTGCACGCCGGCGATCACGCCCGCGATCAATCCGCCGATCGGTCCGCTGGTGAACCCCGCAAGCATCGGTCCGATGTCACGCACCGAAATGATCGCGCCGTTCAGCTCCAGACCGGACATCGTGCCGTAGATCCCGAGAAGACCGCCGAGAATACCGAAAAAGATCGCATATTTCCAGTTCTCTTTGGTTTTGAGGAACTTTGCCATGAGCTCGCTGCCGCCGATAAACGCGGCGATCACGAGGATCACGGCAAGGGTACCGATCATGTTGGTAAAAAACTGAGACAGACTGGCCGTCGATCCGACGACTGGAGCAAAGAACATAGCAAACCTCCGCAGGTTTTGGGTTATTGTATATTTTATCAATTCTGCGCGGAACGGTCAAGACAGCAGCGAAAAAGAATGCCGAAGAAATGTGTGCTCAAAAGGACGGTTTTCGCGGATTTGGCCGAGCGGTACGAAGCAAGTGAAAAGGACTGCGCCTGAAAGACGCGACCCTTGATTACCGAAAAACGGCGCGAATCATTTCTTCGACAGTTTTCCGACGCTGTAAATCGCAAGGGCGATCGAGAAGATGATGCCGCCTGAGGCGACGAGCGGCATGCCGTTGCTTGTTTTCGGCTGCAGATCGACCAGGCACAGAAGGCAGGAGCCGAAGATCAGCGTCAGCATCGGAATGTACGCCTGCGGGCACAACAGCACGACCGCGCCGAGCGTTGTCAGCAGGATTGCCGAAAAGATGGAGTTTCTTTTCAGCTTGTCCAGAGAATCAAACAGCATAAAAACCTCCTGCTGAAAAGTCGTCCGAAGGGATGATGGATCCAATCCCAACACAGGACCCGCAGCTTTTTCAGGCACCGGACCCAAAACCTGTTACAGTTCGCTGTGCAGCTTGCGGAATTTTGCGGACTTGGAATCCAGCATCGAGAAGCTTGCTTCCGAGGGGATGTCGTTCACGCCGGATTCGAGGTAGTTTCTGAGCACGCCGGTCAGCACGAACGGACGGATGAACGTGGAGTGGATGATGCTCCAGACGAGGATGCCGCCGATGACCGCAAGCGCGATCGGAATCGTCTTCGGATTGCTGAGAATCTGTGCAAGCGTGCCCTCTTTGCCTGCGAAAGCGGATGCCACCTGCGCATAGAGGGGAAGCTCGCCGATCGCAGAGAGGATTGCATAGATAATGCCGGTGAATGCGCCGCCGATCAGAAGCAGAGACAAAATGCCCATGCCGAACACGCGGCCCATGTTTTTAAAGAACGTCTTGCCGTGCTTGAAGAACAGCACTGCGCCTTCACAGGTTGCCTTTGCCGCTTTGACTTCCTTGCGATAGAACACCCAGCCGAGGCAACAGTCGCAAAGATAAGCGACGACCGTCTGAATGATCGAGCTGATCGCGCTGCCGACCGCATTGCCGGTATCGCCGCCGACGCTTTCGCCGATCTTGGCGATGCCTCTGCCGAGCTGGTTGAAGATGCCCTTGATCACGCCGGTGATCGCAAAGTACGCCGCAACGGTGGCAAAGCGTTCTTTGACGACCTTTTTGCCTTCGGCAATCACGTTATCGGGCAGCTCGCCTTCGGTGATGCCGCGGGTCATCATGGCGATCTGTCCGGCCTTCAGCAGGTAGGAAACGAATCTTGAAATCAGCACAGCCAGAATGACGCCGACGATCGCGCCGATCAGGAGCCCGATCAAACCGTTCTGGATCGCCTTATCGCCGATCAGAAAGCCGAGGGTGCCGAGCGCCAGGATCAGCACCAGCGACAGAATGTCCCAGAGGACACGTCGAAGTGAAAAGCCGATGGTTTTTTTGTAAATCTGTTTGTTGTCCATTTTGTTTCTCCTTACCTTACGTTTATCTTTGTTTCGATCCGTCGCCGGACCAATTTCTCCTCCGCCTTTGACGCGTTTACATCATGTAGAATAACACAGATCGTATGAGCAGCACAAGAATAAAATCATCATAATTGTACAAAAATCGTACCTTTTCTGTACAATGCGCGTTTCGGTTCGAAAACCGGTGGACGCGGCGCGGGACTTGTATTATAATGGAACGGAACGATACGCTGGAGGGATCATTATGGAAGTACGCGATGAGAACGGATTGACCGAACGAGCGTTTTTGGCGGCATACAAGGACAAGCACTACCCCGCGCCGTACCTCACGGCGGACGTCGTGCTGCTGTCAGAGGGCCGCGATGTCCTGCTGATCCGGCGCAAGGGGCATCCGTACCTCGGCTGCTGGGCGCTGCCCGGCGGGTTTGTGAACCCGGATGAGAGCGCTGCGGAAGGCGCTTTAAGGGAGCTCATGGAGGAAACGAATGTGACCGGCTTTACGGAAGACGACATTTATGAGATCGGGCTGTTTTCTAAACCCGGACGCGATCCGCGCGGCTGGATCGTTTCCGACGCGTTCCTTGTGCCGGTCGATCGCAGGAAGATCGCATTCAGATCCGGCGACGACGCGGCGGACGCAGCGTGGATCACGGTCACGCGGGAAGGCGGTTCCCTGCGCTTTCCGGAAGGCGTGGCGCTTGCGTTCGACCATGCCGACGTACTGAAAAAAGCGTTCGCGCTCTATGACCGGATCCGCGGATAATATACGCCCCGAAGGGCTTGACACGGCGGGTTCTTCGCGTTACATTTAGCATAGTGGAAAAGGCGCATTTTGCGCTTGATAAGCTCATAAAAAACAATTTACAGGAGGAAGACACATGGTAAACGAGGCACTGAAACAGCTTTTGCAGTATGATCCCGAGATCGGCGCGGCAATGCAGGACGAGCTGAACCGTCAGCGCGGCAATCTGGAACTGATCGCATCCGAGAACATCGTATCCGAAGCGGTGCTGATGGCGATGGGCAGCGTGCTCACCAACAAGTACGCGGAGGGCTATCCGGGCAAGCGTTACTACGGCGGCTGCCAGTTCGTGGATGTCGTGGAAAATCTCGCGATCGAGCGCGCAAAGAAGCTGTTCGGCTGCGATTACGCAAACGTGCAGCCGCATTCCGGCGCGCAGGCGAACATGGCAGTGTTCTTCGCGGTGCTGAACCCGGGCGACACGTTTATGGGCATGGACCTTTCTAACGGCGGTCATCTCACCCACGGCAGCCCGGTCAATATGTCCGGTAAATACTTCAACTGTGTTTCCTACGGCGTAGACGAACACGGCGTCATCGATTATGAGGACGTGCGCAAAAAGGCGCTCGAGTTCCGTCCGAAACTGATCGTCGCAGGCGCAAGCGCATACTGCCGCACGATCGACTTCCCGAAGTTCCGTGAAATCTGCGACGAGGTCGGCGCGGTTTTGATGGTCGACATGGCGCACATCGCGGGTCTCGTGGCGGCGGGCGAGCATCCCTCCCCCCTCCCCTACGCGGACGTCGTCACCACCACCACGCACAAGACGCTGCGCGGTCCGCGCGGCGGTCTGATCCTCGCGAACCAGGAAGCGGCGGATAAGTTCAACTTCAACAAGGCGATCTTCCCGGGCATTCAGGGCGGTCCTCTGATGCACGTCATCGCGGGCAAAGCGGTCGCATTCGCTGAAGCGCTGAAGCCCGAATTCAAGGCATATCAGCACCAGGTCGTTCTGAACGCAAAGGCGCTTGCGAAAGCGCTCATGGACGAAGGTCTCAAGATCGTCTCCGGCGGCACGGACAATCACCTCATGCTGCTCGACCTCATCGGTCTCGACGTGTCCGGCAAGGCGCTGCAGAACCGTCTCGACGAGGTCCACATCACGGTCAACAAGAACACCGTCCCCGGCGAGCCCAGAAGCCCGTTCGTAACCTCCGGCGTCCGCATCGGCACGCCCGCCGTCACAACCCGCGGTCTCAAGGAGGAAGACATGAAGACGATCGCGCACTGCATCGCGCTCGCGATCAACGACTTCGAGAACTCCAAGGAATACATCGACGCCGAAGTCAAGAAGCTCTGCGACAAGTACCCGATCTATCAGGACTGAGCCATGGCGGAGATCCTCAAGGGCAAGCCCGTCGCGGACGCCATGCTTGCGCGCATGCGCGATACCGCCGACGCATTGCGGGTGAACGGCGTCGAGCCGACCCTCTGCGTCGTGCGCGTCGGCGAACGCGCGGACGATCTGTCCTATGAAAAGGGTGTAATCAAGCGCTGCGAGCAGGTCGGCGTCACGCTCCGTCAGGTGATCCTGCCGGAGGACGTCACGCAGACGGATTTCGAAGCGGCGTTCGAAACGGTCAACCGCGATCCTTCCGTGCACGGGATCCTGCTGTTCCGGCCGCTGCCCAAATCGCTGGATTCCGAGCGCGTCCGGAAACTGTTCGACCCCAAAAAGGACATTGACGGCTGGACGGACGGCTCGCTTGCGGGCGTGTACGCGAACACGGACCTCGGCTTTGCGCCTTGCACCGCGCAGGCGGTGATCGAGCTTCTGCGCTTTTACGGGATTGACCCGAAGGGCAAACGCGCCGTCGTCATCGGGCGTTCGCTCGTGATCGGGCGACCGGTCTCGATGCTTTTGATGCACGCAAACGCCACGGTCACGACCTGCCACACAAGGACGGTCGACGTGCCCGCGATCGCAAAGGAAGCGGACATTCTCGTGTGCGCCGCGGGTGTGATGAAAAGCATCACGGAGGAATACACGAACCCCGATCAGATCGTCGTCGATGTGGGCATCCACTGGGACGAAGCAAAGGGCGGTCTCTCCGGCGACGTCGATTTCGACCGCGTCGCGCCGCACGTCAAAGCGATCACGCCGGTTCCCGGCGGCGTCGGCGGCATCACGACCTGCGTGCTCCTCGATCACGTATTGAAAGCCGCGCAACGGTAATTCCAAAACGCAAAAGACTGCCGCAGAACGCGGCAGTCTTTTTTTGCGGACGAGCAATGCGCATCCCTACGGATGAATATTGCACAAGTCTTTTTCGTTGACTTCGGCGGACGGGCAATGCGATCCGTTTCGCTTCGCTTCATTACATAGGCCGATCGCGAGACGACGCGAGGCGTCGTCTACCGCGTACCATCGTCCCTGCGGTTGACTGTTACGCGAATCTATTTCGCTGATTCCGGCGGACGGGCAATGCCCGTCCCTACTGATTCAAATCGTTTACCCCTGTAGGGACGTGCATCGCACGTCCGTTTCAAACAACATATTCATCTTGTCGAAGGAGCCATTTCAACGGGTTTTCTTCGATATACCGAAGGCACGCAAGATAATCTGACTCATTCCGGATCACATGATCGTAAAAATGTGATTGTCATACAGCCGTTTTTGCCTGTTTTGTCACCGCGCCTTTGAATTGCTGTATGATGCGCGAACCCGACGGCTTTTCGGTAGGGACGGGCAGCGCCCGTCCGCCTTCCTTTTCGATCCGAAGCATCATGTGTACGTGATTCGGCATAATGACGGACGCATCCACAAAGACGCCTT
>JAFOQN010000169.1 GCA_017393775.1 Clostridia bacterium | reverse complement strand
TCTCTCCGGTTTTCTCGAAAAACGCCGCGGCGCGGGGCTGCACGGCAAGCTTGCCGAGAAGGAAGGCGAAATCGACCTCAAAGAAGCGCTGCATGAAGAAAAGGACAACGAGCTTGCGCGTCCGAAGCTGTTCATCGTGAACGTCATCCTGACCGTCGCAATCATCGCCATGCTGATCTGGGACGTGTTCCCGAGCTATCTGCCGTTCATGATCGGCTGCGCACTGGCGCTGTTCATCAACTACGGCTTCAACGCCAAGATGCACAAAAAGATTATCAACCTGCATGCCGGTCCGGCGCTTATGATGTGCTCCACGCTGATGGGCGCGGCTGTGCTGATGGGCATTCTCACCACGAGCATCGGCGCAGACGGCAAGGCGATCTCCGCAAAGGTCATGGAACTGCCGCCCGACGCGATCCCGTCCGTGGTCCGCTGTCTTGCGAACATCATCTCCTCGATCCTGCCCGCTGCCCTCGGTCAGCACCTGCCGCTCATCATCGGCGTCCTGTCTGTGCCGCTTGCGCTGGCGTTTGACACCGACAGCTACTTCTACGGTATGCTGCCCGTTATGATCGGCATCGGTCAGGCGTTCGGCGTCAACGCGCTGCCGATCGCGGTCGCGATGGTCGTCTGCCGCAACTGCGCGACGTTCATCAGCCCGATGGTCCCCGCAACGCTTCTCGGCACCGGTCTTGCCGAGGTCGAGATCAAGGACCACATCAAGGCGAGCTTCCTATACGTCTGGATTTTCTCGATCCTGTGCATGCTCTTTGCCGCGATCTTCGGCATTATGCCGCTGTAAGAAACGGCTTCCGCGCTCCCTGTTCCATGACAGGGGGCGTTTTCTTTTTGTGAATTGAAAGACGTTGGAAAATTCTACTTGCAGTAGAATTTGTTCAAATTTCCCGTTATTTACGAATCGTTCCTTTTGCGTTATGATGATACCGCAGGCTGCAGGAAACAAAAGACACAAAGGAGAAAACACAATGGACACATTAAAAATCGGACAATACATCCAACACTTAAGGAAAGCTGCCGGCATGACACAGAAGGATCTTGCAGAGAAGCTCAATATCTCTTTTCAGGCCGTCTCTAAATGGGAAAACGGCGACGCGCTGCCGGATACCGGCATCCTGCTTGACCTCTGCGATATTCTGAACACGACCGTGGATAAACTGCTGAACGGCGGCACTTTGGCGGCGTGCGAGCGCAGACTGATGCGGCTGGAGGACGTGATGACAGGTTTCCGGTACCTCGAAAGCATCGGAACGCTGTTCGGCGAGGACTGCACGTTCTTCACCGGCATGATCGAAGGAATCAACGAAAAGATGAATATGGACCTTTTGACCTATCTGAAGGAGCCCATGACGCGCGAGGTGATGTATGCCGAAGTGCTGATCCAGGGGATTATGTCGGGTCGAACGGTTGACATGGAAGAGATCGAAGCAAACTTCCGAAACAAACATATGGTCGAGACGATCCGCCGCTATCTTTCCAAGATGAACGAATCGCCCGAACCCGCAGAATGAGTCGAATCAAAAATCCCTTTTGCGCGGATCCGACGATCGCGCAAAAGGGATTTGTTTTTGCGTATTTGTTTTGTTCGGTCAATCGATCTTCTCAAACATGTCCTTACCTACGCCGCAGATCGGGCAGCACCAATCGTCGGGCAGGTCTTCAAAAGGCGTGCCGGGCGCGATGCCGCCGTCGGGATCGCCTTCCGCCGGATCATAGATATAGCCGCAGGGGCCGCACTGATACTTGTCCATGTTGTTTCCTCCTTGCTGTATTTATCTGACACCGATCCGGGATCGGTCATCATTCGATTTCCCAGACGACCGTGACAGAGTCTTCCGCCGTGATCTCCTCCGGCACGATCTCCGGCGCGGCACAGTCTGCCGCCGTCTTACGCGATAAGCCGCTGTACATCACCGGATGCACGGCAAATTCGTTCTCATCGATGGAATAGTTGATGTGCCGAATGCCCGAAAGCCGTACGCCGGCCGCCTTTGTCAGTACCTCCGCCTTTGCCTTTGCATCGGCGACCGCCGCGCCCAGAAGCTGATTCTTTGCCGCCTCGCGGTCTTTGACCGTGTAGGCGATGCGGATCTCCGGCGTCAGCGCGTTATCCGAAAGCGCGGAAAGCACCTCGCCGAGCCGGTCGTTGTCCCACGGGAACCCGATCGAAAGCTCATGCCGGAAGCGGTACCCGACCAGGCGCTGGCGGTAAACGCCGTCTTCCTGATAGCCCTCGTACTCCGTCTGTACATGGAAGTTCAGCGTTTTTAGGTCCTCTCGCGAAAAGCCTGCCTTTTGCACCGCGCTTCGGAGCCGCTCCGTATCCGAAGCGGAGCGTTTGAGCGTCGCGGCGTAATCGGGCTCCATGCCCTCCAGCGTCATGGTGACGCGCACGGTATCGGGCTTCAGGCGGATCATGCCTTTCCCGCTGACGCGGATGGTTTTCGAATCGTTCACTGCGTTCTCCTTTCGCGCCTCTCTTTTTGATTATACCCTGACAGCGCACCTGCGTCAATCCGTTTCGTTCAGTTCTTGCCGCGCTCGGTGTAGTCACGCTCGATCCTTGCCTTCCAGTTTGCGGAGGGTCTTGCGCCTTCGCGGATGCAGCCGATCGTTTCGCTGACGACCTCGAAGTTCAGCTGTGTGCCCCTGGCATCGCACTCGTACCGCACGGCGCGGTCCTCGCGAATACCGAACCGGCGCGCCGCCGAGATCGCATCCATGTTTGCGCCGAGAAACAGGAACTCCCAGCCGTACTTCTCGCGCTGCAGCTCAACCATGCGGCGGACCTCATCATAGGTATAACGGCGGCTTGCGTTCTCCATGCCGTCCGTGATGATCACAAACACCGTTTTATGCGGCCGGTCCTCCTCGCGGGCGTACTTATGTATGTTGCCGATGTGGTGCACCGCGCCGCCGATCGCGTCCAAGAGCGCCGTGCAGCCGCCGACAAAGTACTGCCGCTCCGTCATCGGTTCGACCCTTTTGATGTCCGCACGGTCGTAGAGCACCGTGCTGTTGTTGTTGAACAGGACCGCGGAAAGGAGCGCCTCGCCTTTCTCCCGCTTCTGTTTTTCGACCATGGCGTTGAAGCCGCCGATCGTGTCCGATTCCAGCCCCGCCATGGAGCCGCTGCGATCCAGAATAAATACGAGTTCCGTAAGATTGCTGTTCATAAGAAGAACCTCCTTTGTTTTTGCTGATCCCATGATAGCAAATCCAAAGGAGGTTGTTGTCAATTCCCGGTTGACATTTTCAGTATGCACCGCCCGTTTTCAGAAGCGGCAGTCCGCAGTCGAACAGCGCCATATTGATCTCGACGATGCTGTACTTTCCGCGCTCGATGAAATACTGCACGACAAGGTCCGTTTTGCTGCTGCGGGTGAGCGCGTAGCCCGCCTTTGAAAGCAGCTTCTGCGTTTCGGCAAGATTCAGTTTCAATCCCAGCGCAAGCTGGATCGCCGTGCTCTTGGTCGGCTGATAATCCTTTTTGCTGATGATCTTGTGGAACAGCTGACGGCTGATCTCCGCACGGCGGTAGACGTCCGAATCCTTTTCGCCGCACTCGTTCAAGAGATCCAAAAGGTGCTCGGAAAAGGTGTTCTCTGCCCGCTTCAGAATTGATTCGAGATTCTCCGCCTTTTCCGGGGCGGCAGCCGTCGGCGCGGTGTCGAACGTTTCCTCCGCCTCCGCATGCGCCATACCCTGCATCGGCGCCGGTGTTCTGCGGTTTTCAACGGGTTGGAACTGCGCCGCAAACGCGGTCTCCCTCGCTTTGCGTCTTCGCGGCACGTTTGCAGGAAAAGCGCCGTATTCGGCTTTTTCCGCCGCCCCGACATAGTTTGCGTCGACGTAGCTTTTGAGGTCCCCGAACAGACCGCACGCGAGCGTATAGGGCGCCTCGCCGAACACGACGAGAAGGATCTGCATGTCATGCGTCAGCAGAAAGTCGGTAAATGCCCGGATCGCAACGGACAGCGCGACCTCCTTCGGAAAGCCGTAGCTGCCCGCGGACAGCAGCGGAAACGCCACCGACCGGCAACGGAGCCCGTCCGCAAGCGTCAGCGCGGCGTCGTACGATTTTCGCAGCAGCGCCTCCTCGCCGTGCATGCCGTCGATCCATGCGGGCGACACGGTGTGCAGGACGTACTTTGCAGGAAGATCGAACGCGCGCGTCTCGACCGCACATCCCACCGGGATCGCGCCGATCTTTTTTCGCGCGGCAAGAAGCTTTTCCCCCGCAGCTTTGTGGATCGCGCTGTCGGTCCCCGCGCCGATGACCGGCAGGGGATTTGCGGTATTGACGATCGCGTCGGCTTTTACGCGCGTGATGTCGTCCCGGATGATCTCAAACGGCATGGCTTCGGTCCTCCGTCCGGTTACTGATGATACGCAAATATGACGCTCGTAATCTCGCCGCCATACACCGTGATCAGCGCGTATTCGCCGTCCAGACCGCGGTAATGCCGGAAAAAGTCCTGTAAATCGTCCAGAATGCCGATCGTGGGATCGTTGCTGCCTGCCGCTTCGCCGTACACGTTCCGTCCTTCGGCATGCGGCGTCATCTCATCGGTCAGACTGGCGTCGACGGCGAGCGGCATCAGATACCGTTCGGCTTCATAGGTATACGGACTGCCGTCCGGCCAGACGAACCGCCAGGTATCCGTTTCTTCGATGTATAGGCAGCATTCCGTGCCGTCGTTGAACCGGATCATCGGCACATCGTTCTTCTCGGTCCGATCCATATCCACGACCTCAAAGCTGTAGCTTCGAAGCGTCAGAACGTCGCCGATCTCGGTTGTGGAAATGATGCTGTCCGGCAGCTCCTGATACTTCTGCTCGCCGATCGTTGCCCACACGCATCCGCTCTGATCGACTGTAAGATCGCTGTACAGCATTACGCGGTATTCCCCGTCCGGAAGCCGCTTGCCGGGCACGGGCGAAGCAACGGGCGTAGCGGTGGGCAGCGGCGTGCGCGCCGTTTCCGGCGCAGGGGTTTCACCGGACGCCGTCTGCGCGCCTGCCGTGACCGGTGCGCCCGTCGTCGCGCTGTTTCCGTCCTGATTCGAACCCGCCGTCTGATGCGGCGCTTTCGTTACGTAAACGATATCGCTGCTTTTGACATTCCCGCTCCCGGATCCGCACGCAATCGGCGTCAACGCCGCCAGCGTCATTGCAAAAAATATGATTAAATACCTTTTTTTCATCGCGTCGTACTCATTTCCTGATATTTCCCGTGCCGGGATCGGTGTTTTTTCCTGTTTCAGCGGATAAAAAAAGATGCCGAAAAAGGCATCTTGTCTGATGATGGATCAATAGCGCAGTTCGGAGATCAGATCTTCAAACGGAACTTCCTTATCCTCAACAACCGTATCGTCGGTTAGGATCGGCCGCGTCGTTTTCTCTTCCATGTCATCATCCCCCGCCTCTGTTTTCATCTGTATTGTACTACCGATGCAGCGTCCGGTCAACGGGGTTTCGGGATCGTTAACGGAAAGTTAACCCCCTCTTCACACATGCGCACAAGCGTTGTTCGGGCTTAAAAGCGCTCGTCAAAAGACGCCTCGCTTTCGATCTCGATGACGTCGCCGATGTCCAGGACCCGCCCGGAATCGAGGGTGATATAGCCGTAGAGAAAGTCGGCATTTTCGATCCGTCCGGTCACGTCCTCATACGTTCCGCCGCTCTTTTTTGCGTCCTGCACAAAGCAGGTAAAGACCGCCTCGGGCGATCCTTCCGCATCCAAAAGCGCGTGGAGCTTGCGGTTCAGCTCTTCCTTTTTGTTTTCATCGAGCACGATCCGCCGTTCGGTATAGCGCGCCGCCTCGTGGATCAGATCGTCGTAGCCGGTCAGCGCGGCAAACGGCGCAAACTGGGCGGCGCGGTTCTTCCGTGGCATTTTCGGATGCTTCGGAGAATCGGGATGCGCCCGGTCAATGATGTCGCCGTACTGCTCTCTTGCGTCGCACATGCCGCGTTCCTTTCCGTTATTGCACGATCTCCGCGATCGCTTCGATCTCGACGAGCACGTTCTTCGGCAGCGTTTTGACCGCCACGCAGGAACGCGCAGGAGCATTCTTGATATAGCTTGTATAGACCTTGTTGAACGCCGCAAAGTCCGCCATGTCCGCGATAAAGCAGGTCGTCTTTACGATGCTGTCAAGGCTCGCGCCGCCCGCTTCGAGCACCGCCTTCACATTTTTCAGCGACTGCTCTGCCTGCGTTTCGATCGTGTCCCCCGCAATTGTGCCGGTTTTCGGATCCACCGGGATCTGTCCCGAGGTGTAGACGAGATTTCCCGTGATCATGCCCTGTGAGTACGGTCCGATCGCCGCGGGCGCTTCATTCGTTGCAATGATTTTCATAACGTTTCTCCTTTATCATGATTATTTTCCCGATTCGATTTTTGCAACCGTATCGTTGTAGATCTCTTTACGAAGCCGCGTGAGCCAATCCGAGAATGCGACGATGTCGAACGCGTAGGTCTTGTTCAATTCGTATTCGTTCGGCTCCCACGTTTCGATCGGCGACTCATTGTGCTGGATGACCGCTTCGAGCTTGTCAAGCGATTTATAGAGCTTCGCCTCCGGCGTTTCCAATGCATTCATCTCGGCATAGAGCGTCGAAAGTTCCTTTGATACCGCTCCCGGAAGTGATCTGACCCAGCGATCCAGAAGCGCATCCTCCGTCGCCTCGTCCGCGCTCGTTTTCAGAAACGTCGGGATGTCGCCGGTAAAGCACTCACCGAGATCGTGGATCAAACACATCCGCGTGACCCTGTCGATATCGATCTCCGGGAACTCGCTTCGAAGAAGCATCGCCATCAGCGAAATGCGCCAGCTGTGCTCCGCAACGCTCTCGCGCCGCCCCTTCGACGTCGTGCAGTGGCGCGGCGTGTCTTTGAGCCGCTCCGCAACGTGCAGAATGTCCAGAAATTCCCTCGGTTCCATATGCGCTCCTTTCCGATAATCCGCTTCGGTCAGTTCGAGATATACCATGCCGTCCGCTTTTCCGGTCTCCCGGAATCCGACGTCCTTATGCATGCGGTACGCCGCGTCCCGCGTTGTTTCAAATTCGTTGTGCAGCCGCGTCACGCCGTGCGAAAAGGCGTGCTCGGCGAGCAGTTTCAATCCCTGTCTTCCGTAGCCCTTTCCGCGCTCCGAAGCGAGGATCACGACGCCCATGTCCCACCAATCGCGTTCCGGAGTATAGCGAAAACACACGTCCCCTATAAACGCGCCGTCCGACGTCCTGCGAAGATAGGCGTAAAACAGCTTCGGTTCATGTCCGATCCAATCCGCGCACAGCCTTTTCCATTCCCTTTCCGGTTCCGGAATGCAGCCATCCGGCGGGAACCATGGCGCGTTGTATGCCATTGTTTCGGGGTCCGACATCATCTTTACATAAAACCATCCGTCCTCCGGTTTCGGGATGTATAGTTCCAACGTTTCCGTCATTTTGCCGTCCTCCTACGCTTTATGACCGCCGATCTGCGCGTTTCGCTCGATCGCCGTCGCGCCTTCCTGCAGGTTCAGCCCGCGCACCACGGCGTTTTTGCCGTACTTGTCCCGAATGTCCAAAAGCGCTTTCTGCCGCCGGGTCTCCTTTTCGAGCGCCGCGTCCTCCGCCTGTTTCGCCTGTTCCTGCGCTTCGTAGTCCGTAAACAGATCAAGTTGTTCCGGTTTGGTTTCCGCTTCCTTCACCTCGTCCGCGGTTTTGAGATTGCATACCGCTACCGTGAACCGTCGCATCAGAAGCGTTTCGTCTGCAATCCGGTCAAAGATGGTGCGGGTCGCCTCCACGATCCGCTCGGTCGAAGCGACGTGCCGTCCGAGATTTTTGGAGCCGTGCACGGGCTTCGGGACCTTTCTTCCGTACCAGTCCGTCACGATCTCCCCTTCGTACAGCTTCGCGCGCGTCGTGTCGGTCAGGTTTTCGATGTCGTAGCCGATGTCCAGCACGACCTGGTCGGTAAAAAGCCCCTTTCGCACCAGATCCATCGAAAGCTGATCCGCCATCTCCTGCACCACGACGCGTCCCTCCGCCGCCGTGTACGGACGGGACAGCACCTGCCCCTGGCTGAGGCTCTGCGCTTGCGGCGTATAATCCCTGCAGTCCTTGATCTCGGTCGGCTCCCAGCCCCATGCATGGTCGATGATCAGCTCTGCGTTGATCCCGAACAGGCGGTAAAGAAGGTCCTCGTTCTTGTATTCGGTCGGCTTGCCGATCGAACAGCGTGCAACATCGCCCATCGTGTGCATGCCGTATGTCTCCAGCTTCCGCGCAATGCCCTTGCCGATGCGCCAGAAATCGGTGAGCGGTTTGTGGCACCACAGCGCCTCGCGATAGCTTTTTTCGTCGAGTTCGGCAATGCGTACGCCGTCCTTGTCCGCAGGCATGCGCTTTGCCACGATGTCCATGGCGATCTTCGCAAGATACATGTTCGTGCCGATGCCCGCCGTCGCCGTGATCCGCGTCTCTTCGAGAACGTCGCGGATCAGCTCCATCGCAAATTCGTGCGCCGTCATTTTATAACGCGCAAGATAGGGCGTCACATCGATAAACACCTCGTCGACCGAATAGACCAGAAGATCCTCCGGCGAAACGTATCGGAGATAGATCTCCACGATGCTGCGCGAATAGTCCATGTAATAGTGCATGCGCGGCGTCGCGATCACAAAATCGAGTTCCAAAGACGGGTCGCGCTCGAGTTCGGAGGCATAGATGGATTTCCCCGTAAACCGGTGCCCCGGCGCGTGTAACAGCCGTTCGCGGTTGACTTCTTCGACCCGCTGACGGACCTCGAAGAGCCTTGCCCGTCCCGCGATCTTGTGTGCTTTCAGCGCGGGCGACACGGCGAGGCAGATCGTCTTATCCGTGCGGCTTTCGTCCGCCACGACCAGGTTTGCGTCGAGCGGATCGAGCCCGCGCTCCGTGCATTCGACGGAGGCGTAGAACGATTTCAGATCGATCGCAACGTACTGCTTCTGCATTCCGTCCTCCGTCCTTTCCCGATTTGTTTTTTATTATACCACACCGATCCTTCGGAATCGAGAGGATTTTTCCGGTTTGTTTCGAAAACGGTTGTTTTTTGTATATTCTGTGTTATAATGCCTGTATCGCACCGAAAGGAGCTGCGCCGTGCCTGCTTTCCGGCCCACCGTCTGGACATTTCTCATCGTTTGCCCGCTCGTCTTTTTGGCGGGCTTTGTGGACTCGGTCGCGGGCGGCGGCGGGGTTATTTCACTGCCGGCATACCTCATCGCCGGGATCCCCGTGAAACTTGCCATGGGTACGAACAAGCTTGCAAACGGCTGCGGCACCGCGACCTCGGTTTTTAAGTACGCAAGAAGCGGCAAGATCGCGTGGGACTGCGCACTGCCCGCCGCACTCGGGTGTCTCTTAGGCGCTGCCGGCGGCTCGTCGCTTGCGGTCATGCTTCCCGATCGGGTTTTGCAGATCATCCTGCTTGCCGCGCTGCCGATCGCCGCGATCATCCTGGTGCTCGTACGGCACAAAACGGACGAGGACACCAAGCACCTTTCCCGCACCAAAACCATCCTCTGTTCGCTGCTCATCGGGCTGGTTCTCGGCGTGTACGACGGACTGATCGGTCCCGGCACGGGCACATTTTTGACCATTGCGTTTTCGATCGTGCTCGGGATCGGGCTATTGAAGTCCTCCGGTTGCGCACGAACGGCGAACCTTGCGTCCAACATTGCCTCTTTGATCGTTTACCTCATCAACGGCAGCGTACTCTTTTCCGTCGGCATTCCGGCGATTTGCTGCTCGATGCTCGGCAACTACCTCGGTGCGCGCTACGCGATCCGCGGCGGCAGCAAAAAGATTCGTCTTGTGATGTTCTTTGTCCTCGGTCTCCTGTTTCTCAAAACCATCCTCCAGCTCACCGGCGTGATCGATTTTTAATGCGGCTCCGCTGCAATTCATGAACAACCCTCCCGTCAGCATGACGGCTGCCACCCTCCCTTACACAGGGAGGGCAAGAGCTTCTTGGCTGCCCATAACAAGGGGAAGGCTTTTGGAGCGCAAAGTCCTTGCCTCCCCTGTGCACAAGGGAGGCTTTTGGTGCGAATCCAAAGGCTTCTCCCCCTTCAGGGTGGA
>JAFOQN010000168.1 GCA_017393775.1 Clostridia bacterium | reverse complement strand
GATCGGAAAAAGCATCGTCTGGATGTGTCAGCATGCCGTACCGCAGGACCGTCCGGAAGCCTGGACTGACGTACGCGACGGATTCCTGATCGACTATGCCGAGCATCTGTGCGACACGACCGTGCCGTACCCCGAAATGCCGGAGCTGCTGCATGCGTTAAAAGATCGCGGCATGACGCTTGCGATCGTCACGAACAAACCCGATCCGCACGCGAAAAAAATGATCCGCACGCTCTTTCCGGAAGACGGGCTGTTTGCCCGCGTGCAGGGACAATGCGCGGACTATCCCGTGAAGCCCGATCCAACCATGCTGGACGTCGTGCGCGAATCGCTTGGCTTTTCCCGCGAGGAAACGCTGTATCTCGGCGACATGGACGTCGACCTGCAATTTGCGAAAAATGCCGGTCTAAAGTGCGTCGGCTGCGGCTGGGGCTATCGCGGCGAAGCGTTCTTAAAGGAAGCCGGTGCAGAGCATGTGATCTCGCATCCCTTGGAACTTTTGGAGATCATCGACAATTTGTAATTGTCAGCGGGGCGCCGAGGACGTCGCCCCCTACAAAAATGCATGCAAAAGCGGCAGGCGAATTGCCTGCCGCTTTTATGTCATACGCCGGGATCGGCACATTCTGTTCGTTTACCCGTGTTTTACGGAATCGGCACCACCAGCAGAACGCCCTGCGCCGGAACGGTGACATCGCCGGCGATCTGCTGACTCGGATACGTCTCGATGAAGTCGCCGTTGATCAGCACGCCCCAATTGTATTCGTCCGGCAGCGTGTAGCTGAGCTCCGCGTCATGCGGGTTGATGACCGCGATCGCGACCGTCTCTCCGTCCACGGTGTAGGTTGCGACGATCGACGCGTCGGAAAGCACCTCGCAATCCACGTCCGCGCCGCGCAGGAATGAAACGTGCTTGCGCAAATCGATCAGCGCCCTGTACCAGTCTCGCGTCGAAGCGGTGAGACTGCCCGGCACGAGCGCGTCCCAATCGATGTTGTTGACGGCGTCGGAGGACGCATAGCTGTTGCCGTCGCCGCCCTTGGTGCGCAGCATCTCCTCGCCCGCAAGCATGAACGGCGTGCCTTTGGAGATCATGACGATCGCGGAACCGAGCCGGACCATTGCCGCCTTCTGTTCGTCGGTCGCGTCCGGGTTTGCATTTGTGATCTTGTCCCAAAGCGTGCGGTTGTCATGCGAGGACATATAGTTGATGATCATCGCATCGTTGACCCTGAACTTCTTGGAGCCGCCCGTGCCGCCCGAAATGCCGAACGCCACGTCGGACGCGCGTCCCTTCGAAGGATCGCCGCTGATGTAGCCCTTGTCCTTCTCGTTGAACACGCTGCCCTTCAGACCGTCGCGGATCGCGTCGTTGAACACCGCAATACTGCCCGCGGCGCCTTCGCTTGCCTTGATCTCATGGATGTTCGCCTGGATCGCCTGGAAATTCGACCGAAGCGTCGACGTGCCGCCGGTCCAGCCTTCGCCGTAGATGATCGCCTTCGGATTGATCGCGTGGACCGCCTCCTCGATCGCCTGCATCGTTTCGATGTCGTGCAGACCCATCAGGTCGAAGCGGAAGCCGTCGACGTGATACTCGGTCGCCCAATAGACCACGGAATCCACCATGAACTTCCGGAACATCACGCGATCGGACGCGGTCTCGTTGCCGCAGCCGCTGCCGTTGGAATTCTCGCCGTTTGCGGTGTAGCGGTAGTAGTAATACGGCACGATCTTGTTGAAGTTCGCGTTCTTGTCGTAGGTATGGTTGTAAACGACGTCCATCACGACCGCCATGCCGTTCTCGTGCAGCGCCTGCACCATCTGCTTGAACTCTGTTACACGCACCTCGCCGTGGAACGGATCGGTGGAATAACTGCCCTCGGGCGCGTTGTAATTCTTCGGATCGTAGCCCCAGTTGAACTGCGGTTTGTCGCTCGACTCGTCGACTGTTGCGTAGTCGTAGACCGGCTGCAGATGGATGTGCGTGACGCCGAGGTCCTTGAGATAGTCGACGCCGACCGGCTCGCCGGACGCGTTCTTAAGCCCCGTTTCGGTGAAGGCAAGATACTTGCCCGGGTACTTCGAACCCTCGATGCGATTGCTGAAGTCGCGCACATGGACCTCCCAGATGATCGCATCCTGATAGGTATCAAGCCTGTCGTAATAGGTATCCGCCGCAAAGCCCTCCGGATCGGTGGCGTCGAGATCGATGACCATGCCGCGGTCGCCGTTCACGCCGACTGCCTTCGCATACGGGTCTGTCGTTTCCTGCGTGCCGACTGCCGTCGTGACCGTGTAGGTGTAATAGGTGCCGCTGCCGACGGGCTGCGTGCTCGTCCAGACACCCTTCTCCGCCCTTTCCATATCGACGGACAGGAAGGCTTCGCCGCCGTCGCCCGCCTCGAAGAGGTTCAGCACCACGCGGCTTGCCGTCGGCGCCCAGACCTTGAACGTCGTTTCGCCGCCGTTGATGACTGTTCCGAGATCGTCGCCGTCGTAGGTCCAGTTTTCGATGAAATCCTTCGAGCTGAAGATATCGGTCGGAATCGCGGTCGTGCGCTCATAGCCCTCGATCTCTACCTCGTAGAGCTTCGTGATGTCGAGGTCCTCTCTGAGCTTGATCACACCCATGGTGACCTCGTTGTTCAGGCTCGACAGGCTTTCGATCTCGAGCTTTTGGTCGCCGTCCCAGACCGCGATCTGATCGAGGCTCTCGATCCGAAGCGCGGGCGTAATGCTGTATTTGATCTCGTTTTTCGAAATGATACCGATGTAGTTCACTGCCTTCTTCTGCATAAGCGTTGCTCCGCCGTCATTGCTGTAATAAATCGCCCCTTCGTCGCCGACGAGGTAGATTTCCGTGTCGCCGTCCATCTCCGCATACCGGTCGCCGTCATAGACCTTCGTCGCATCGCCCCAGGACGTTCCGCACGGCTGGGAGCAGTTGATGCGCACGATAAATCCGACCTCCGTGACGTTCTGCGGCACGTTGATCATGCACTTCGCGCCGTACGCGCACGGCCACATCGGGTAGCCCCTGCCGTCCTTGCCGGGAAACCACATCCACATGTCGCTCGTTTCAAAGTTGATCGAATCCGCTTTCCAGTAAACGGTCAGCTGATTCATGCCTTCCTCTTTTTCCAGGAACTGCTCTTCCGTCTGTGCGGGATCCGGTTCCGGTTCGGGCGTTGCCTCCTCGACCGGCTCCGACGCCTGCGGCTGTTCCGCCGCGGGCTCCGCCGTTGCTTCCGGTTCCGGTTCGGGCGTGTTCGCCGCGGAATTACCGCTGCAGGCAACCAGTCCGAAAACCATCACCAGTGCCAAAAGACTCGCAATCCATCTTTTCCGCATCGTTCTTCCTCCTTTTCGGCGTCTGATGCCGATATATAAATAGTATATCATGTTCGTCAGAAAGAGACAATATATTTTCCCGATGTTTTCCGCGTGAATTGTCCGTACAAAATACGGCTTGACAAATCCGTTTCAGGTTCGTATACTATATACAATCTTTTCGGAAGGAGAACGGATATGACAAACCGCAGCCGCTTCGCATGTTGTTGTTTCCGCTTTGTTGTACCCGTATGCACGTCCGGATAGGGGTTTTGCCGTTCTGCCGGAAAGTCTGCGGGCTTTCCGGCTTTTTGTTTTTCACCGTGAGCAGAACAGAAACATACAGTATTTCGGAGGAATTCTATGAACGTATACACATCCGCCGATCAGCTGATCGGAAACACGCCGCTGATCGAGCTTCGCCGCATCGAAGCGAAGGAACAGCTCGGCGCAAGGCTTCTTGCGAAGCTTGAATACCTGAACCCCGCGGGCTCAGTCAAAGACCGCGTCGCGAAAGCGATGCTTCTCGATGCGGAACGACACGGACTTTTGAAGCCCGGTTCGGTCATCATCGAGCCGACCTCCGGCAACACCGGCATCGGACTGGCCGCGGTCGCCGCGGCAAAAGGATATCGTGTC
>JAFOQN010000167.1 GCA_017393775.1 Clostridia bacterium | reverse complement strand
TTGAGAAGATCATGACTCGGTAAAACCCTGCTGCTGGTGCAAGAACCGCAATCGCCACCAAAAACGTCACGGCAACACCGGTGGTTCCCGTAAACATCAGGTCAACGTACCACCGCGGCAGGTGATAATTATGATTGCGCAAGCCGTCCACCGCGTACGGAATACACATCGCGGTCGCCCCGGCCATCAGCATGTTTGACAGGATCGTAAAAAGGTGATAGGTTTTCCATCCGACCTCCTGGATCTCGGGGTTCGGTTCATCCAGTAATTGGATGCACACTCCAAAAAAGACCAGAATGCAGAGCAACGAGCAAGCGATGATCGCAAGGATGCACCGGATCCTGTTGATGCACAAAGCATCCGATTTCTTTTTCTGTTTCATTGGCTGCCTCCTGTTAATCGCGTATTCGTATGCCGACCGCCTGTTTTGTGCGCAGGCTTCGGGTTTACCGACCCATGGCGTCGAGCATCCGCATGACGATCCGGCTTGAATTGTCCGCGGCAAGATCGCCCATATTTTCCACGCTGTCGTGCGCGTTGCCGTCCGCCTTGTCCGACATGCAGCGGATCACCACGAACGGGACCCGATACTGCGTGCAGACCGCCGCGATCGAAGCCCCCTCCATTTCGCAGGCGATGGCGTCGAACTGCGTTTGCAGCGTCTTCACGTATGCTTCGGACGCGACAAACTGATCGCCGGTCGCGATCGTACCCTTGAAGACGTGCTCCTTTCCGATCACCTCGACGGCGCAATTGTACGCAAGATCCACAAGAGCGGAATCGCAGAAATAGTAATCCTTTTCGCCCGCTTCCCCGTCGGTCACGCCGTTCGCCCACACAAAGCCGTCGTTCGTCATCGTGCCGTAATCATGCTGCACGAGGCGCGTGGCAATCACCTGATCGAGCACCTGCGTTTCGTCGCCGACGCCGCCCGCAATGCCGGTGAAGATCACCTCGGAGATCGAATAGCGGTTCAGCATTGCCGTCAGCGCGGATGCGGAAAGCACCTTGCCGATGCCGGAGCGCATGATCACGACCGGCTGTCCCTGCAGCGTTCCCACGTGAAAATCCACGCCGCCGAAGGTGTCCACGCGGTCGATCTTCGCCTCTTTCAGCAGCAGCGCGACCTCGTTGTCCATCGCCGAAACGATGCCGATCCGCTGCGGTTCGGCCTTTGCGCAGCCGAAAAGCCCCGTGCCGATCAGCAGCGCGCAAATGAGAAGGATTGCAATTCGTTTGTTCCTCATTTTTTATTCCTTTCCCGGATTCCTTTTAAATCATGATAATATAACAAATCCTGTCCAACAAATGTCCAACACGTTTTGCCGGATTTCCATGTATTGAATCGAAATCCACGCGGCTGTTGGACATTTGTTGGACGGGTTGTGATATGCATACGATACTTTGGAAAGAAATACGGATCTAAAAACCGTACACAGGAGGATCGTATGAAAAGAACCGTTTGTTTTCTCGCAGCGTGCCTGTTACTTTGTCTTGCGCCGATCGGATGCGCCAAGCAGGCAGCGAATACCGCGGAATATCAGGGGATCGACGTCGCTTCGCCGGCGTGGGTCGCGAAGCTGGAAGCCGCGAAGGACGCAAAGCAGATCTTTGTCGTCGCGGCGTTATCGGAAGACGCGACGGACGCGTGGATCTCGCTGCACGAAAAGCAGAGCGACGGAAGCTGGCACATGGTCATGACGACGCCGGGCTTCATCGGCAGGAACGGTCTCGGCAAAACGCGCGAGGGCGACGCCAAGACGCCGATCGGCGTGTTTCGCTTCAATCGGGCCTTCGGCATTGCCGACGATCCGGGCTCGTTGATCCCCTACGTCAAGGTGGACAACGATACCTATTGGTCGGGTGATCCGCGCGAGGGGTACCGCTATAACGAACTCGTCAATCTCAAAGATTCGCCGGGTCTCGATATCGAAAGCGGCGACTCCGAGCATATCATCGACTACGTCTATCACTACCGGTACTGTCTGAACATCAGCTACAACGAAGAAGGCACGCCGGGCCTCGGCTCCGCGATCTTTCTGCACTGCTTCGGTCCGGTCAAGCCGTATACCGGCGGCTGCGTCGCCATTCCGGAGGACCATATGCGGTTTGTCATGCGGCGCGTCGACGCGGACACGGTCGTGGTGATCGACACCTACGACGCCCTCTCCGGCGGCGCGGATTGGCCTTCCAGCGTCTGGCCCGCCGAAAGATAACGTTCCCCTTCCGTGACGGCAGGTCGGCTGTAAAGCGCAAAACTGCCGAAAACCCCGGCAGTTTTGTGATAATCGGCAGAATGTCCGGGTTTTCGGCGTTTTTCTTTTGGTTCGATCCGTCCGGAAATCACGGGATTACACGCGTATACCCTCCGCGTTTTGTCTGTTTTCCCGCATATGTATTACCCTTTCAATAGTTCTGCATATAAAAAGCACCGCCGAAGCAGTGCCTTACCGCCCGGCGTTGCTCGCGTTGGCGAATGATCAATAATCTACCAAAAGCAAGAGCAGCCCGGATCTTTAGGCTGCGTTTTTTCAGAAAATGATCGGATCGGTTTTCAAATAGTATGGTCTTATGTGCCGATCATTTTCTTCTCAATGTACGTCACAATATGTATAAGGCCCCATATGATGAGATGTTTTTGGTTCAATCTCGCTAGATATAGTTTCTGTTGCCGCAACAGACGCAAAAAGTTCACAATGTGTCGCAGGAAATGTGTTTTCTTTTCGAATTATTAATGATACAATTCTCCTGAATTCTAAAACGCAGAAGTTGATGAAGAGTGAAGACGTCGACGCGCAGAATCGCAAGGTTTCTGCTATTCCGTAGACGAAATCGATGCAAACTTTTTGCAACAGTTGCGAACGTATTATTTACAAGCACGCTGCGATAGTGTATAATGCTTGTCGTAAAAAGAAAGGAGGAATTGATGAATATGTTGGACGGCTTCGTGGTGTTCGATTTTAACGTTGGCTCTGCAAGCGCATCGATAACACCAAACGGTGTGACCTTCAATAAGTCAGTTGTGATCAAGCTTGGATTCCCAAAATACGCGCAACTCCTCATCAACAAGCAGTTAAAGCAAATAGCTGTTCGCGCATGCGAAAAAGATGATGAGAAAGCATATGAGTTTTACGGTTGCTCACCTGATGAAAAACCTGTCCGCTCAGTGCGTTGGAACCACAAAGACTTGTTGAATAGTCTATCAGAACTCATGGATTGGGATCTGAAGAAGGTAGCGCACCGTGTTGAGGGAAAGATGTTGCCCGAGGAAAACGTTATGCTATTTGATTTAACTACAGCGAAAGACCTTTAAAACATGTTTGACATCTTTTGTCAAACAAAAAACTCCATTCGAGTTGGCGCTCGAATGGAATTCTGCGAGAATCCGGTACGGATAAACCGTCCATATACTCTCCTTAACATTAGTAGTATATCGCGCCGTACTGGGTTCCGCAATATCAATCCGGAATTCGTTTTTAAAAATTCCCAAAATGTTGACCGGATTGTTAGAATTGCGGAAAGGAGGTACGTGCTTATGGATAACGATTCCACGCATATTGAATTCGTCACGTTTATTACACTGAAAGACGGTAGACGAATCTATGCGAGAGAATACGGAAAAAAAGCATTTCCGATACGAGTTCCAAATAAAAAGGATAACTAACTAATGTCGAAGGGAAGATTTGACGGTTTGCTTCCTTTCACTTTTGATCTTAAGAATAAAAGAATAAATAAAAGGATGGTAAATCGCTATGAAACAAAAACAAGAAGTAACAGTTACAAAAGAATCGTCCACCGGTCGTAATGAAGGATTCCATGATAACAAAAGGAATTTGGATATGACACGAGCCGGATTCGTTAAGCGAATCGAAAAAGGCGAGTATCCGAATTACCATGTTC
>JAFOQN010000166.1 GCA_017393775.1 Clostridia bacterium | reverse complement strand
GTCCCCGCCCCGCCTGTGACAGCGGAAAACGCGAACATACCCTCCTCCTCACCGGAAAGCACGCGCACCTGAACGCCGGTTTCGCTCAGTACATCCGACACAAACTCGCCGCGGTTTTTCGCATCGCGCACGGCGCTTGTCGCATAGGCGATCACCGGAACGCCGAATGTCTTCGCCTTTTGATCAAACCTGCCGATCGCTTCGATCGTATCCGCCATGCGATCCGCCGCCAAAAAGCCCGATGCGTCGAGACCTTTTGCAAGCCGCGTCGTACACAGGTTTTTGGAAATACGGCGTACGCGTCCGTTCTCAATGCCTGCAAGCATCAGCCGAACGGAATTGCTTCCGATATCGATGACTGCTATTTCGGGTTTCATTCCGTCACCGTCACTGCGCTTTCGTCCTGGATGAGCTTGTCCTCGCGGTAATGCCACCCGTATTTAATCATGCCCTGCTGGATTTTGTATGCATCGGTCCGCATGAACTGCAGATTCTCACGCTCCTGTGCATAGGTTCGCTTGGTTTGATTGAGAACCTCCGTCCGCGCTTCGTATTCGTCCTTTGCCGAGCGAATGCGGAGTCTCTGCGGGATCAGCACCACGCCCAAAACGACCACGCACGCGATCAGCACGAGGATAAAATGGATCAGTTTGAAATGGATCGTACGAACGATCCGTTTTGATGATTCTTCCATGTTTAACAGTATAACAGAAGATGCGCCAAAACGGAACCTATTTTTTGCGTATTTTTTGTGTCATTCTCGTAAATGTCGGGGAAAACAGCGCATAAACGGCACCGAATCCCAAAAGATACGCCGCGCAGAGAAACCCGCGCACCGTTCCGCAGTTTGCCAGAAACAGATATCCGGAGAACAGCCCCGCGCCGATCAGCACGAAAACCGCATCGCAAAGGTGTGTGACGATTCGGCTTTTCACCCGCGTGCGCACAATGCGCAGCAGCAGATAAATAAGTCCTGCGACCGCGCCGCCGTGCAGAAGCAGGAGCGCCTCAAAGGGCTGTCCCGTAACGTCTCTCATTTGCGCCGGAAAAAGAGGGACCTGCGTTCCGGTTCGGGCTGTTCGTACTCGATCGAAGCAATATTGCCTTCCAACAGCACCTGTCCGTCCTCCGGATTCAGCTTGCCGAGCTTCAGTCCCTCGCCCCATACCGTCAAAGCGCCCGCCTGCGTAATGACCGTCATCTCGTCCTCCTGAAAGCTTTCCACATCCAGTACGCCCGTGATACGCATGCGTCTGCGTCCCTCAATCGTTAAACTGTGCGCCGAAGGCTGTGTCAGTTCCTTTTCACGTTTTTCCATTTCGAGACCTCCTGCCTTTGCTGCATTGTATGCCGCGTGTTCGGTCTCTACGACGCGAACGCAAGCGAATCCCCGCTTTTTTTGTCAAAAAGCTTGACAATAATTTCCTTCGACAATAAAATGGTATCAACAAATCCGTTCTTTCATATCTTTATTTCCGTGCAGAAAAAACCAATCGCAATCGGAGGCTATTTGTGAATTTAACCGAACTGAACGCACTGACGATCACCGAGCTGTATGCGCTTGCAAAGCAGCACGGCATTCCCTCCTACCGAAAATACAAAAAAGCACAGCTCATCGAACTTCTGCAGGCGCCCGCTCCCGCACCGAAAAAACGCGGCAGACCGGCAAAGGCAAAGACCGGGGAGGCTGCTTCCGCGCAGGCGGAGTCTTCCGACAATCTGAACCCGCCGGAGCCCGAAAAGTCTGCGGAGCCCGAAAAACCGGCAAAACAGCCGGCGGAAGCGTCCGGAGAGCATTCGAACGCCGAGCAGCGCAACCGGTATTCGCACCACAACGACCGTGCGCAAAACGGACGTCAGAATCAAGGGCGCACCTTCCGTCGCGACAGCGTGCGCCCGCAGCACCACGCGCCGGAGAACGAGCAGAAAACCGAAAAGCCTGTTGAACCTGCTCCCCCCCAGGAGAACGGAACAGCCGCGGGCGTTCTCGAGATCATGGAAGGCTACGGTTTTTTGCGCGTAACAAACTATGATTCCGGTCCGAACGATGTCTATGTCGCAAATGCGCAAATCCGCCGCTGCAATCTGAAAAACGGAGACTTTGTCGAAGGCCGCACCCGCGCCCGCCGTGAAGGCGACAAATACGAAGCACTGCTGTATGTGGATCGTGTCAACGGCAAGGACCCGGACGAGAATGCGCAGAACCGCATCAATTACGAGGATCTTACCCCCATCTTTCCGAACGAGCGCTATACGTTGGAAACGCCGGGCAGGGTGAACAACCTGTCCGTCCGTCTCATCGACCTGATCGCGCCGATCGGCAAGGGTCAGCGCGCCATGATCGTTTCGCAGCCAAAGGCGGGCAAAACGACGCTCCTAAAGCAGATCGCAAACGGCATCACCGAAAACTACCCGGACACGCATCTGATCGTGCTTTTGATCGACGAGCGTCCCGAGGAGGTCACCGATATGCGCCGCAGCATTAAGGGCGAGGTCGTTTCTTCGACCTTTGACGAGCTGCCCGAACATCACACGCGCATTGCGGAAATGGTTCAGGAGCGCGCCATGCGTCTGGTAGAAGACGGCAGAGACGTTGTCATTCTTCTGGACTCACTGACCCGCCTCACCCGCGCCTATAACCTTGTCATTCCGCCGACCGGCAGAACGCTGTCCGGCGGCATGGACCCGGGCGCACTGCATAAGCCGAAGCGTTTCTTCGGCGCGGCGCGAAACATCGAAAACGGCGGTTCTCTCACCATCATCGCAACGGCCCTGGTCGAAACCGGAAGCCGCATGGACGATATCGTCTATGAAGAGTTCAAGGGCACCGGCAATATGGAGATCCACCTTGACCGGAAGCTTTCCGAAAAGCGCATCTTCCCCGCGATCGACGTTTATAAATCCGGTACGCGCAGAGACGATCTGCTGCTGACAAAGGCCGAACTGGACGGCGTACGCATGCTTCGCCGCATGCTTGCAAACGGCGGATCCGGCGACGTGACCGAAAACCTTGTCGGTATGATGGATAAGACCTCGAACAACGAGGACTTCCTAATCCGCCTGAAAGATTGGGTCCGCATCTTTGAAAAGGAGGGCTTCACCTCCTCACACGCGCAGCAGAACCGTTACGGCCAGTGACGCTGCTTCTGGCAAGAAAATATGACGCCCCGCATTTCGCGGGGCGTTTGCGTTCGGGGTTTATTTGACTTTACAGCTCAATGCATTTGACCACTCGCCGAAGTAGGTCATGCCGTTGAACACATGGTACGAACGGACGGTGACATAGTAGCTTGTGCCGGATTTGAGACCCGTAATTACGGTCTGCGCCGTTTTTGGATCGGAGATCTTGACTGACTTGACGTTATTCGAGAAGCTCGGATCCGTCGCATACTTGATCTGATACCCGGTAAAGTTCTTCGACGGCGCCCATTTGATCGTCATCCGCTTACTGCCTGCCGTAACGCTCGAAAGTGTTCTTGTGGTGATGCGGACGGTCGTTTTCAGCGGACCGACGATGCCGAGATTGTAGTTATCTCCGACGTTGCCGCCGATGGTCGCACCAGAAATCGAATCGATTCTTCTTGCAAAGTATGCCTTGATGCCGTACTGATAGCGCGTGCCCGCATAGACCTTATGGGTTGCGTCCGATCCGTCGGTCCATTCGAGCGCAGTCGTGTTGTTCCAGCGCACAAACGGCGTCCAGCCATCGTCGACCAGGTTCCAGGCTCTGCGATAGATAACATAACCTGCCGCGCCCTCGACCGGGCTCCACTTGATTTTGATACCGTCCGATACGTTTTCAACCGTTGTCGTCTCCGTCGGCGGCAGATAAATCTTGAACCAGCCCTGCGCCGTGCCGCTATACTGTGCCGTGAAGGTCACGATCACATAGCCGGTTCCTGCATTTACGTTCTCGCGGTATGTATAGGTATAGTTTGCCGCACTGACCGCATTGCCCTCGCTGTCTTTCACAATAAAGCGCGGTGTTTTTGCCGTGCCGTCCGCAATCAGATACGGCGTATTGCCGTTGAACTGCATGTCGTTCCGATCCCATTCGATCGTGCCGTCAAACGCCGGAAGTTCTTCCGGCTGTTCGAAGGTAAGGTATACATGAACCTCCATCTGCAGCTGCGTTGCGCCCAATGCCGATCCGAACGAAACCGGCAGCTCCGGCAAAACGATATCGCCGTCATCCGGATCGGTCCCTGCGTCATACCGGTACACGAACGAACCGACCTCCGAAGCGAAGGTCACCTTGCCCGTGCTCTTCTCGAACGTGATCGTACTGTCCGGCACCGTGACGTTACTCAGATATTTCTTCGCCATGATCGACGTCAGCTCGTAGGTATAGCTTCCGTCCCGGCATACGCCCTTCTGCCCCGTGACTGTCTGACCGGCAGCGGAAAACTGCGTCAGTTCCTTCAGTTTGCTGACGTTCAGCGTGCACAGATGATTGTTGTCGCAGAAAAGCGCAGCGAGCTTCGTGCAGCTGCCGAGATCCAGCTTCGTCAGCCGATTGTTTCTGCAGTCAAGCCGCAGAAGCGCGGCATTGTTGGCCGCTTTGATCGTCGTCAGTCGGTTATGATTGCAATAGAGCTCCTTGAGCGCGGTATTCTTGCTGACATCCAGTTCCGAGAGCCGGTTGCCTGCGCAGCGCAGTACCGTCAGAGACGTGAAATGTTCGATGCCCGCAAGCGATCCGATATAGTTTTCATCACAGTTGATCGTGCTGACGGCTTCGACCTGCGCTTCGGTCATATAGTATCCGCTCTCGTCATCGCCGCTTACAGAGAGCTCATCAATGACCCACGCCCGAAAATACTCATCCGGAAAATTCGTTTCGTTGATTTCCAGGAAGCGATCGTCCGCCGATGCTTTCTCCACGGATGCGGGGAACAGCAGAAGCAGCAATAAAAGCGCCAGGAAGAGAGAAATGCTTTTTTTCATAGCGTCCTCCATGATCGAAATCCATACAGCTGCAGAGCCAAACGTGCATCATTCGGCATACATTTGTATACTTAAATTTAGTTTAGCAGAATTGAGCACGAATTGCAAGAGCTCGAAGGCTGTTTTTGAAGCAGTAAAGCAATTTTATATATGAAAAAAGTTCAGAAATTCTCAAAATTTTTCTTGCTTTTTTCTTGCGGCATGGTATAATAGCCGTTGGTAATGCATTACACGACGAAGGAGTGATAATACATGAAGAAAAATATTCATCCGTCTTACGGCGAAGCGGTCGTGCGCTGTGCCTGCGGCGAGACCTTCCTTACCGGCTCCACCAAGG